>NZ_LQPV01000026.1:0-72787 GCF_002101935.1 Mycobacterium sp. IEC1808
GACTACCACACCGAAGTCACCAACACCGGACGCCTCGCCTGGACCGACGGCACCAGCCCGCCCGAAATCAACCACGCGCATCACCCCGACGAACTCCTCCACGGCGACCCCGACCCGCCCGAGGAAAACGAACGTTGAGCAGGTGAACCCGCGGTGCCACACTGAACGCGTGCCGCCGCACCGCGACCTCGCTGCGTACAACGATCGCGCGCCCGAGTACGACCACGGGTGGCGGGGCAAGCTGCACCATGACATCACCGACCGCACCGCCGATCTCGCGGTGGCGGCCATCGCGTCTCCCGGCAGCGTGCTGGACGTGGGATGCGGAACGGGCCACCTGCTGCGCACCCTGGCCCGCCGCTATCCGGACGCCCGGCAACTTTGCGGCATCGACGCCGCACCGCAAATGATTGCTACCGCAAGGGCTTTCGGCGACGACACTCGGCTGAGCTTCGCGGTCGGGGTGGCCGAAGACCTCGAGTACCCCGACGACACCTTCGACCTGATCGTCAGCACGACATCCTTCGACCACTGGACGGATCAACAAGCCGGGCTCGTCGAATGCGCGCGGGTGCTGCGCCCGGGCGGTCACCTGGTGCTCGTCGACCAGTTCTCGCTGTGGCTGCTGCCGACCCTGGCCACCAGCCGGCGCGGCAAGGCCCGCACCCGAGGCCGCGCCACGGCGCTGCTACTGCGCGCGGGGTTTCGCCCCCCGCAATGGCACCGGCTATACGCGCTGATCATCAACGGCGTCACGGCATCCAAGCCGGCCTAGCCCAGTTTGAACGGTGCGAAGCTGCCGTCGAGCACGTTCAGGTGCCCGATCGTGCGCCCGGTGACCACGGCCGGATCCACCAGCGCCAATTCGACTGCGGCGCGGGCGAAATCATCGGCCGAGGCGGTGTCGACGAAGCCGCTGGCGTAGTAGGCCAGGCCCGGCGTGAGGATCGGCTTCGACGGCGACAGCGCGTTCACCGCGATGTTGTGGTCGGCCAGGTCGTACGCCGCGCACTGGGTGAGGTGCTCGAGGGCCGCCTTGGATCCGCCGTAACCGGGCAGGACGCCGCCGCTGCGGTCGGGATAGGGTCCGTCCCCGGGCATCCGCGACGCGACCGAGGTGATGTTGATGATCGAGCCGCCGCCCGCGTCGAACATGTCCGGGCACACCAGTTGCATTAGCTCGTAGGCGGCGAACACCGCGATGTCGAAATGGCGGCGAAACGCCTGCAACGGTGTGCTGACGAACCCCGGCCAGCCGGGCTTGGCGCCGCCGCCGGCGGCCTTGGGCGGTTTCGCGCGCGGTTGCGAACCGGGGACCGGTGGCCGGCCGGGCGCGGTGAAGGCCGCGTTGTTGACCAGAATTGTGATGGGCCCCAACGCCTCTCGCGCCTCGCCCACCAGCCGCGCGACGTCGTCGCGGTCGGTCAGGTCGGCGCGGATCGCCACGGCGCGCCCGCCGGCCCCCTCGACCTCGGCGACCGTCTCGCCGATGGTGCCGGGCAGCCGGTCGTCCCACACCTGTTCGGTGCGCCCGACGACGGCCACCGCGGCGCCCTCCGCGGCCAGGGCCAGCGCGATCGCCCGGCCCAGCCCGCGGCTGGCGCCGGTGACAATCGCGGCCCGTCCCGCCAGTCGCCCCGTCATCCCGTCACCCCGTGCACGACGATGGCGGTCGTCTGCTCCACCCAGGTGTCGTCCAGCTGCTCCTCCGGGCGCAGCAACATCCGCAGCATCGTCGCCCCTCCGATCAGCTCGATCAACCGGTCCGGGTCCACGTCGGTATGCGCCTCACCCCGGTCGATGGCCCCGCGCAGCCGCACCCGCACCGCCGTGAACAGACCGGCGAAGCGCGACATCACCCGGGCGTTCAGGGCCGGATCGGCGGTCATGTCGGCCACCAGGCCGGGCAACGCCGCGCGGACCACCGGCGTGGTGAAGACGTCGCGGGTGGCCTCGATCATCATCCGCACGTCGGCGGCGATGTCGCCGGCCGGAGCCTGCAGCGCGGTGGGTGCCGTCGGAAACGCCGCCTCGTGCACCAGTTCCGCCTTGCTCGACCACCGGCGATACAGCGCCGATTTGGTGGTCCCGGCGCGCTCGGCCACCGCGGCGAGGCTGAGGTTCGAATAGCCGATCTCCACAAGCAGTTCCGCGGTCGCCGTGAGGATGGCAGAGTCGATGCGCGGGTCCCGGGGCCGCCCGGCGCCCGGGGCCTTGTCAAGGTAAGACGGGTCTGCTTTCATAACGCTACCTACCGTATCGTAATTGCCTCACGGAAGTCTCGAAGAATGGAGGCACCTTGATGTCGAAAACGTCGAACGAACCTGTGCTGGACAAAGTCGACCGACTGCAGCGCTCCAGCCGGGACGTCACAAAGCTGCCCGCGGTGATGTCGCAGTGGCTGTCGACCGTGTTGCCTGGCGGGGTCAAGCCGCAGGTGACGGTCGAAAGCGGCGTGGACGCCACCGGCATGTCGTCGGAAACCATCATCTTGACTGCACGCTGGCAACAGGACGGCGAACAGATCGAACAGCGGCTGGTGGCGCGGGTGGCGCCGACCGCCGAGGACGTGCAGGTCTTCCCGACGTATCGGCTCGACCACCAATTCGAGGTGATCCGCAAGGTCGGCGAAATCACCGACGTGCCCGTCCCGCGCGTGCGCTGGCTCGAGCCCACCGGCGACGTTCTGGGCACGCCCTTTTTCGTGATGGATTACGTCGAGGGCGAGGTGCCGCCCGACGTCATGCCCTACACGTTCGGCGGCAACTGGTTCGCCGACGCCCCCGCCGAACGCCAGCGCGCACTGCAGGACGCCACGGTGGGCGTGCTGGCCAAGTTGCACGCAATCCCGAACGCCGAGAAGACATTTGGGTTCCTCTCCTCGCAAGACGGCGACACGGCGCTGCGCCGGCACTTCAACTGGGTCCGCGAGTGGTACGACTTCGCGGTGCCCGACATCGGCCGATCGCCGCTGCTGGAGCGGACTTTCGCGTGGCTGGAAGACAACTGGCCGGACGAGGCCGCCGCGGCCGAGCCCGTCCTGCTCTGGGGCGACGCGCGGGTGGGCAACGTGTTGTACCGCAACTTCGCGCCGGTGGCAGTGCTCGACTGGGAGATGGTGACCCTGGGGCCGCGCGAGCTCGATATCGCGTGGATGATCTACGCGCACATGGTGTTTCAGGAACTTGCGGGCCTCGCGACGCTGCCCGGGTTGCCGGACGTGATGCGCGAGGACGACGTCCGCGCCACCTATCGTCAGCTCACCGGGGTCGAGGTGGGCGACCTGCGCTGGTTCTACGTCTACTCCGGGGTGATGTGGGCCTGCGTGTTCATGCGCACCGGCGCGCGCCGGGTGCACTTCGGCGAGACCGAGAAGCCCGACGATGTCGAATCGCTGTTCTACCACGCCGGATTGATGCGGCGCTTAATCGATGACAGCCTCATCGGAGAGGATCAGTAATGCTTGGCCCGCTTGACGAGTTCCCGGTACATCAGGTTCCCCAACCGATCGCGTGGGCCGGTTCCTCGGACCGCAACTTCTACGACCGCTCCTACTTCAACGCCCACGACCGCACCGGCGACATCTTCGTGATCAGCGGCATCGGCTACTACCCCAACCTCGGCGTCAAGGACGCGTTCTTCCTCGTCCGGCGCGGGGACACGCAGACGGCGGTGCACCTGTCCGACGCCATCGACCAGGACCGGCTGAACCAGAACGTCAACGGTTACCGCATCGAGGTCAGCGAACCGCTGCGCAAGCTGCGTTTGGTCCTCGACGAAACCGAGGGCATCGCAGCCGATCTCACGTGGCAGGGCCTGTTCGACGTCGTGCAGGAACAGCCGCACCTGATGCGCTCCGGCAACCGGGTGACCCTGGACGCGCAGCGGTTCGCCCAGCTCGGTTCCTGGAGCGGGCGCATCGCCATCGACGGCGAGGAGATCGCCGTCGACCCCGCGACCTGGCTGGGCAGCCGCGACCGGTCCTGGGGCATCCGGCCGATCGGCGAACCCGAGCCCGCGGGCCGGCCCGCCGATCCGCCGTTCGAGGGGATGTGGTGGCTCTACGTGCCGATGGCTTTCGACGAGTTCGCGATCGTGCTGATCATCCAGGAGGAGCCCAACGGGTTCCGGTCGCTCAACGACTGCACCCGGGTGTGGCGCGACGGGCGCGTCGAGCAGCTGGGCTGGCCGCGGGTGAAAATCCACTACCGCTCGGGCACCCGCATCCCGACCGGGGCCACCATCGACGCGACCGCGCCGGACGGCACCCCGGTGCACTTCGACGTGGAATCCAAGCTGCCCGTGCCGATTCACGTCGGCGGCGGCTACGGCGGCGACTCGGACTGGCTGCACGGCATGTGGAAGGGCGAAAAGTTCGTCGAGCGGCTGACTTACGACATGACCGACCCGGCCATCGTCGCGCGATCCGGCTTCGGCGTCATCGACCACGTGGGCCGCGCGGTGTGCCGCGACGGTGACGGGGATCCGGTGGAGGGCTGGGGCCTGTACGAGCACGGCGCGCTGGGCCGCCACGACCCGTCGGGCTTCAAGGACTGGTTGACGGTCGCGCCCTAGCCTTTTCGACCCGACGCGCGCAGTTCGTCGACGATCTCCGACAGCGTCTCCACCGCGATAGGCGACGGCTGATATAGGCACACGGTGTCCGACACGCCGTCGACGCGATCCCGAATGTGGGCGGCGATCTCCTTGGGCGTGCCGCAGGCGGCGATGGTGTGCAGCACCTCGTCGTCGATGAGCCCGCCCATCTCCTCCCAGCGGCCCTGTTTGGACATCGCGTTGAGTTCCGGCTGCAGCTCCTCCCAGCCGTGGGCGGCCAGCACCGGCCGGTAGGCGGGGGTCGACCCGTAGAAGGCGAGCAGCCGCCGGGTGCTCGCGTCGGCCCCCGGCTCGGAGCCGACCGACACGATGATCTCGGGAATGACGGCGAACTCCTCGGGCCGCCGGCCTGCGGCCCGCAGGCCGTCGCGCACGGCGGGCATCGTGTGCTCGTGCAGGAACCGCTTGGTGCCGAACGGCATCACCAGTAGGCCGTCGGCGTGCTCGGCGGTGGCCCGGGTCAGCCGCGGCCCCAGCGCGCCGACGTAGATCGGCGGCGGACCGTGCGGATTCGGGCCGGGGGAAAACGTCGGCGTCATCAGGGTGTGCCGGTAGTAATCGCCGCGAAAGTCCAAGCGGCCGCCGGTATTCCATGCCTCGAAGATCGCGCGCAGGGCCGCGATCAACTCGGTCATGCGGGCCACCGGGTGCTCGAACGGCGCGCCGAATCGCTTCTCGATCTGCGGGCGGATCTGGGTGCCGAGGCCGAGGAAGAAGCGCCCGCCGCTCAGCAGCTGGTGATCATTGGCCTGGTGCGCCAGGTGAATGGGATTGCGCGGAAACGCGATGGCCACGTTGGTCATCAGGTCCAGCCCGCCCACCGTGGCGGCCAGCGTGAGCGGGGCGAACACGTCGTGCCGCCCCTCGAAGGTGGCGACCCCGGTGGCCCCGGCGTCGCGCAGCGCCCGCGCGCGCCCGGCCGCGTCGACCGGCCCGTATAACGCGGTGAAGACCTTCATCGACCTTCCTGAGCAGCTACTTAGACCGGCAAGCGAAATTTATCCTACGAAAGCGTCAAAATGCGGTTGACTAGACGACGTGACAAAGCCGCCGCCGGTCGTCGACGTCGTCGTGGTCGGTGCCGGATTCGCCGGGCTGGCCGCCGCGCGCGAGCTGACGCGGCAGGGCCACGACGTGCTGGTGTTCGAGGGGCGTGACCGGGTCGGCGGGCGCTCGTTCACCGGCAGCGTCGCCGGGCTGCCCGCCGATCTGGGCGGCACTTTCGTCGGCCCGACCCAAACCGCCGTCCTGGCGCTGGCGGCCGAGCTCGAGGTGCCGACCATTCCCACTCACCACGACGGCAAGAACGTGATCCACTGGCGCGGCTGGGCGCGCCCGTACCGCGGCACCATCCCCAGGGTGTCGCTGACCGGGCTGCTCGACATCGGCCGTCTCCGTTGGCAATTCGAGCGGATCGCCCGCAGCGTCCCGGTGGCGGCACCCTGGGACGCCCGCCGGGCGCGCGAGCTGGACGGCATGTCGCTGGGCGGGTGGTTGCGCTCGGTGCGCGCGTCCGCGTCGTCGCACGACCTGATGGCCATCGTGGCCCGGGTGACGTGGGGGTGCGAACCGGACGAGGTGTCGATGCTGCACGCCGCCCGCTACGTGCACGCGGCCGGCGGCCTGGACCCGCTGCTCGACGTCGAAAACGGCGCCCAGCAGGATCGTTTCCCGGGCGGCACCCAGCAGATCGCCGAGGCCGCGGCCGCCGAACTGGGCGCGCGCGTGGTGTTGGGCGCACCCGTGCGGCGCATCGAGCGGCACGGGGCGGGGGTCACCGTCACGACCGACGCCGGCTCGGCCGAGGCCGGGTTCGTCATCGTCGCGATCCCGCCGGCCCACCGCGCGTCGATTGAGTTCGCTCCCCCGCTGCCGGCTGAATATGAGCAGCTCGCTGCCAACTGGCCGCAGGGCCGGCTCAGCAAGGCGTACGCCGCCTACGAGACGCCGTTCTGGCGCGCCGACGGGTTTTCCGGGCAGTCGCTGTCCGACCAGGGCCCGGTGTTCATCACCTTCGACGTCAGCCCGCACCCCGACGGCCCGGGCATCCTGATGGGCTTCGTCGATGCCCGCGCGTTCGACTCGCTGCCCAGCGAGCAGCGCCGCCGCGACACGTTGCGTTGTTTCGCGTCGCTGTTCGGCGACGACGCGCTCAAACCCCTCGACTACGTCGATCAGCGTTGGGGCGCAGAGGATTTCGCTCCAGGCGGCCCGACCGCCGCGGTGCCGCCGGGCTCGTGGACGCGATTCGGGCCGTGGTTGCGCGCGCCGGTCGGGCCGATTCACTGGGCAGGCACCGAGACGGCGGACGAGTGGACCGGATTCCTCGACGGCGCCGTCCGGTCCGGGCAGCGGGCGGCCGCCGAGATCGCCGCTCTGCTATGAGCTGATCCGGCGCACCCGTGCGTCCTGGGTCACCGATTCCACCAGGGCCCTCAGGTGGCGGTTCACCTCGCGCGGCTGTTCGAGCATCGAGCAGTGGCCGCCGGGCAACTCGACCAGGCCTACGACGTTGGGCGCGGTCCGCGCGATCCTGCGGGACTGGCCGATCGGTGTCAGGCGGTCGCGCTCGCTGCCGATCACCAGGGTCGGCACGGTCAGCCCGTCCAATTCGAGATGGCGCGACCCCAGCGCATCGACGAGCATCTTGGCGCAGCCGCCGCGCCCGGCGGGCGAGGTCTGCGCGAACAGCTCGTAGACGACGCGCGCGGCGTCCGGGTCGGCGTCCCTGGCGACGGCCAGCATCGCGACCACGTAGCGGCTCGGGATCCGGGCCGCGGCCGGCAGGGGGAACCCGCCGAAAGCGGTGATCAGGCCCCGGGCCGCCAAAACCCTTGCCGGCGAGAGTTCGCGCGGCACCGACAGCAATTTCACCTGGCGCACCAGGTCCCCGGTGGTGGTGTTGATCAACGCGACGGCGTCGGCGCGCCGGCGGACCTTGTCGCGGTAGTGGGACGACCACGCGGCGATGGCGATGCCGCCCATCGAGTGGCCGGCCAGCACGGCCCGCTCGCGCGGCGCCAGCGTCGCCTCGAGCACCGAATCCAGGTCGGCGGCAAGGTGTTCGAGACTGTAGCCGCCGCGCCGGGGCACGCCGCTGCGCCCGTGGCCGCGATGGTCGAACGCGATGACACGGTATTCGGTCGCTAGGTCGGCGATCTGGTGGGCCCAGGCGCGGATCGCGCACGTGATCCCGTGCGTCAAGACGATCGGATAGCCGTCGGGCGGCCCGAAAACCTCGGCGTGCAGCGCGGTCCCGTCGGCCGCTCGCACGGTCAGGGTGCGGCTTGGTGGCAGCTCGGCACTCATCGCCGTTCCCCCTTCGAACACGGCCCCATCGCCAGTTCCGGATGTAGGCGAAGTGTAGCCCTACCTCAAGCACGAACTGCTGAAAACGGCCCATTACGCGCGGCGATTTCGGGCACGATCGTGCAACAACTTGTGAGACGCTGACAGCCGTGTACCCGATGTCCCGTCGGGAGTTCTTCGCGGCCACGACCAGCCTGGTGGGCGGCGGGCTGACGGCCGGCTGCGGCTCGGGCCCGCCGCCCGCGCCGGACAGCAAGGCGGTGTTGGTCGTCGGCGCCGGCATGGCCGGCCTGTCCGCCGCCCGCAGCCTGGCCGACGCGGGATGGCCGGTGCGCGTCATCGAGGCCCGCGACCGCATCGGCGGCCGGGTGTACACCGACCGGGGCTGGGGCGCACCGCTCGAGATGGGCGCGTCCTGGATCCATGGCACCACGGACAATCCGGTGATGGAGCTGGCGCAAAGGGCGCGCGCGCAGCTCGCCGCCACCGATTACTACGGATGGGCGAAGTTGGCCGTCGATCCGCGGCTCCCCCCGCTGGCCTACGACCCGCAGACCTGGCGCACCTTCGTGAAACGGGCGCGCGGCCGCGTGGACGACGGCAGTCTGGGCGCCGCCGTTGACGCTGCGGCGACCCGCGCCGAGCTTGCCGATTCCGACCGCGCCCAATTGGCCTTCTACCTGACCTCCGAGATCGAGAACGAATACGCCGCAGGCGTGGATCAGCTGTCCGCCAAGACCTTTGACCGCGGCGAGTACGCCGACGGCGACCAGGACGTGATCACCAACGGCTACGACGCCCTGCCCCGGCTGCTTGCCGAGGGCCTCCGGATCCAACTCAAGACGCCGGTCACGGCGATCGCCCGACGCGACAGCTCCGTCGTCGTGCGGACCGGCGACCGGTCGTTCGAGGGGCCCGCCGCGATCGTCACCGTGCCCCTGGGAGTCCTCAAGTCCGGCGCGATCGCCTTCGACCCGCCGCTTCCGGACGAACATCGAAAGGCCGTGCAAGCGCTGGGATTCGGCGTGCTGTCCAAGAGCTACTTTCGCTTCGCCCGGCGAACGTGGGACGTAGAGAACGCCTTCTACCAGTACATCGGCAGCCAGCCCGGCGTTTGGTCACAATGGTTCACGCTGCCGAGCGGAGCGGGCCCAATCGTGTTGGCGTTCAACGCCGGTGAGCGCGGCCGGTGGGCGGAGTCGGCCGCGCCGGGCGACCTCATCGCCAGCTCGCTGCCGATCGCGCGCCAGCTGTTCGGCGGCGACGGCGCCGCGGTCGACGTGCGGACGTCGAATTGGTCCGTCGACCCCTACGCCCTCGGCTCGTATTCGTTTCATGCGCCCGGTTCCGGTCTCGCCGATCGGCGCCAGCTGGCCGAGCCGATCGGCGATCGGCTGTACCTGGCGGGTGAGGCCGTCGGCGTCAACAATCCGGCCACCGTGACCGGCGCCATGGTCAGTGGGCGGTACGCCGCGGGCGAAGTGATGCACCGGCTGAGCGGATGAGGGCGGTTATTCGGTCTCGAGCGCATTCGCGCAGGCATCAAGGATGGCAAGGAAACTCGAGCGCAGCAGCCGATAGCTGACCACCTCCAGCAGCTTGCCCCCAGCCAGAGCGGGATGGGTGTAGTTGCTCAGCCAGTCCACGTGGGTGCCGTCCCCCGAGCCGGTGAACGTCAACGTGCCGCCCTCGTGGTTGAACGGCGGAAACGACCGAACGATGAGATATGAATAGCCGCCCGGCCGATCGTAGGCCGTGATCTCCTCCCGGAACCACGTGCCGATGCCGATCACCTCGCGCACCGCGCCCGCGCCGTGGCCGGGCGAATCCTTCGCATAACCGGCCTTGAGAACCAGCGGAGCGGCGGCCAGATTTGCGGGGTCGGCCAGCCAGTCGAAGACCTGTTCCAGGGGTGCGGCGATCGTTCGTTCCACGTGAATCTCGACCATTCGGCCCATGCTATGCGCCGCTCAGAACCCGGCGGCCGGTAGAGCCGTTACCTGACCTGTTTGAGCGTGGTGTGGGGGCTCTGGCCGTAGGTCTGTCGATATAGCACGGCGAAGCGCCCGGTGTGCGCGAAGCCCCAACGCTGCGCGATCTCGGTGACGGTGGTGCCGGCGCGCTCACCGGCGAGCAGCTCCTGGTGCGCGCGATGCAGCCGCACGCGACGCATGTACTCGGTAGGAGTGGTGTCGAGCTGGCGCCGGAAAAGGTATTGGACCGCCCTGGGTGTCAGGTGCACGGCCCCGGCGATGTCGTTGATGCTCACGTCAGCGGCGGCATGCCGGTGGATGAAAGCCACCGCCTCCTTCAGCGTTTCGGGCAGCGAGGGGTCACCCGCCAGGTCCTGTTCGGTCGCGTTGGACGGGTAGCACTCCAGCAGCGCGCCCGCCAGGAGCGGGGCCATCGCGGCCACGATCATCGGCTGCTGGGCTGTGTCCGGCGCGGCCAATGCGGCGGTCACGTAATCAAGCGCCCGATGCCACGCGCGCACGGCGCCCCGCGACCGTGGGCGCCCGTTGAGGAACCGGATGCGCTGCGACGGCGGCGAGCGCCAGTCCATGGTGATCTTGTGCAACGCTTCGGGCGCGATGGTCACCACATCGAACCGCGCGCTGTTCACCTGCAGCGCGCACGACAAGCCGTGGGCGACCAGGACGGGGCAGTCGACATTCGGGAACGGTCCACCCGTCACGGTCAAGGAACCGGCGCGGGGTTGAATCACGACAACCGTTTCGGCGGGCGGGATTTCGAAGATCGCCGGACCGTGGACCAGCACTTCGTCGATCGTCAACGAATCCACCGCGCACTGCCGATAGGTGAGGGCCGAGCGGGTCGTGAGGCCGCTGACGCGCCAGCCCGGGGAATACGCGCCGGCAAAGAACCGGCGCATGGCGTCGGGCTGGACGGTGCGGAATTGCTCGTACCGGACCGCCGCCGCGCCCTGGGCCGGCGCCGGGCCGCGCGCGACGGCGGGGCGCAGGTCGACCTGGATCTCGTCGGGTTCGCCCGCTATGCCGACCGCGCCGTCGGCGGTGGTCGTCATGATCGGGCGGCCGCTCGCCGCGCCGTCGCCCCGTCCACCACGACCGCGGCCGGCCCCGACGGTTGCGAGGCGAGTTGCCGATAAATGTGCTGCGCGTCGAGCGCTATCCGGTCCCAGGAAAAGCGTGAGACCGCGCGACTTCGCCCCGCGGCGCCCATGCTGTCACACTGAAAGCTTTGAGCCAAAAGGTTTCTCAACGCCGAGGCCACCGCGGCGGGGCTGCGTTGCGCCAGCACCAGCCCCGTCACGCCGTCCACCACCGCGTCGGTCAGGACGCCTACTGGAACCGCGACGACCGCCACTCCGCTGGCCATGGCCTGCAATACCGGCGTCGCGCGCGGCGGCTGGCGGGGTGTGCACGCGACCACGTCGGCGGAGCGCAGCAGCGACGGAAGTTCATCGTCGCCGACCGTGCCCGCGAAGCGGACCCGGTCGTCGACGCCCGACTCGGCGGCGAAACGCTCCAGCTGGGCCCGCGCCCGGTCGTGGGCGGGCTCGCTGGCAGCAGTCTCGGCGATCACCAGCTCCGCGCCCACGATCTTGGGCAGTGCCCGAATGACAACGTCGAACCCGTTGCCCAACAACGGGTCCGGCGCCATGCAGAGAATGCGAAGACGGCCATTGCGCGCCGCCGCGGTGCCCACCGGGCTATATCGCTCGACGTCGACACCGCTGCACAGGCTCGACACCCGAACCCTGCTGTGCCGTAGCCGGGACAGCACGTCGACGTCGGTGGTGCATTCGCCGGTCACCCACGTCGCGCCCCGCGCGAGCAACGGCTCGATTCGTTCGCGTCCACGCTGCGCGGCGGCACCGTTGGAGCGTGACGTCACGGCCAGCCCCTGGAAGCTCTGCACCGTCGGTATCCGGTGCCGACGCGCGGCCAGCTGGGCGGCCAGCCCACCCAGCCAGCCGTAGGCGTGCACGACGTCCGGCCGGTCGGCTGACCACAGGTGCACGAGTGCCTGCGCCCAGTCGCCGACATACGGCAGAACCTCCGCAGCGGGCGCCGGCGCGCCGGGGCCGACCTGAATCGGGCCCTGACCCCTGGCGTAGACCGTTGCCTCGTGCCCTCGGCTCACGAGCGCGGCACGAAGTTGCGCCGGATCGTCGCCGACGAGGTCGTCACCGCAGACGATCGCAACCTTCACCATGACAGCCCTCCAAACCGCGCGCGGCCCGTTCAAGAGAGCTACCCGGCTAACGGCCGGCGAAACGCCGGACTTCGCGCGCTTCGTCCGAGGCGCCGGCGTTTCGCATCGCGGACCCACGGGCGTGGACTGGGACGAGGCCCCCGCAGGGAGGAGACTGGGGGCATGACGAATTCCGAGGCACATCCGCCGGTTGAGCTGGTGGTGCTGCTCGCGTCGGCCGGCGGGTTGGACGCGCTGTCCATCGTCCTGCACGACTTGCCGACGGAATTTGCGGCCGCGGTCGTCGTGCAGCAGCACCTCGGCGGCCTTTCCAGCGTGCTTCCGACCATCTTGCGCCGGCAGACCGCCCATCGGGTCAGCTGGGCACAGGACGGGCAGGCCGTAGTGCCGGGTCAGGTGGTGGTCTGCCCGCCGGGTGTCCACCTTGAGATGACGCCGGACGGTCGCTGTCGCCTCCACAAGATGGTGGCGCTGCTGGAGCGCCGCTTCGACGTGCTGCTGGCGTCGGTCGCCAAGTCCTACGGAGCGCGCAGCGTGGCGGTGTTGTTATCGGGCTCCGGGCAGGACGGCGCCGTCGGAACCATCGCGATGAAGCAGGCCGGCGCCATCGTGATAGCCCAAAGCCCGGACACCGCCCAGTACCCGTCGCTGCCGATCGCGGCCGCGCGCGCGGGAGCCGATTTCGTGCTGCCGATTCACCAGATCGGGCATGTCCTGGGCGACGTCGTCAGCGGGGCACCGCTACCGGCCAAGGACCGGTCGCCAACGCCGCCGAGGTCGCAGCCAGCGGTGACGAAGAACCCAGCTATCGACCGCCGGCCCAACAACGCGGCCACTCGCGCCGAGGCGGCACGGCAGCGCGCGGCCGAACTCCAGCGCCGGCGCCATGATCTGTCCGAAGGTTTCGGCGCGACCGAGCAGACTGTGTCGATCGCGCGGCGCAGGGCGCAAGAGTCGCTGCGCCGCGCGCAGTTGGCGCACCAAGCGGCCTCCGAGGCGTCCGCGCGGTGGGGACACTGACCGCCGCGCCACGCTACGACTGGCTCAGGACCTCCATCAGCAACAGCGCGCCGCCGACGCTCGCGTCGCCCGATCGAAACGGTGCGCAAACCACCCGTACCCGTGCCGGGCGCCCGCGCCGATTGACGGCGTCGACCACCGTTTCACCGGAACTTTCCCCATCGACGAACGCGTTGCCGATCAGCGGCCGCACGCTATCGAGCGGCAGTCCGATGTCCAGCCCGGTCAACCGCGAGCCCATCGTCTCGTCGGCCCGCAGTCCCCACAGGTCCTCGCAGCCCCGGTTCCACACCACCACCCGCATTTCCCGGTCCACGACGACCATCCCCAGGCGAACCGAGTTGATCAGCGAATCCAGGAAGTTCTTGGCATCGTCCAGCTCCACGCTGCGTTCGCGCAGCGTCTCGTTGATGGTGTGCAGTTCGTCGTTCGTGGACTGCAGCTCCTCGTTCATCGTCTCGAGCTCTTCGTTGGTGGACTGCAGCTCCTCGTTGGTCGTCTCGAGCTCCTCCACCGTGGACTGCAGTTCCTCGTTGGTCGTCTCGAGTTCCTCGTTGGTGGACTGCAGCTCCTCGTATGCCGCCTCGAGCTGGCGGTTGGTCTGCACCACCTTGTCGAGCAAGGCGCGCGTCGCCGTGACGTCGAAGAACACGATCGATACACCGAGCAGGCCGTTCTCGGCGTCGACGAGCGGATTGACGTGAATCTCGAACCACACCGTGTCGGCGCCTGGCCGTTGCCACTTGACGTCCGGGATCCGCGTCGACCGCCGCTCCACCTTGGCCTGCTCGAGGTAGGCACGCAGCTCTACCGGGCGGTAAGACACCTCGAGGTCGCGCAGCAGCCGGCCGATGTCGCGGGCCGAGAGCCCAAAGACGCTCTCGGCCTGCTGGTTGATCATCGCGACGGTGTCCTCGCCGGTGATGACGATCTGGGCGACGGGGCTGGCGCGAAAAGCCAAGTCGCGCACCGTGGTCAAGCCCGGCAGCTCGCCGTGGCGTTCGTAGAACGCGGCGGCCGGGTCGTAGCGATCGCCCGCGATCTGCGTGCCCGCGACCTTGCGGAAGATCCGGTTCTTGAGGTTCAACGGAGCGAAGCGGTCACTGTGGCTCAACAGCATCTCGGCGTGCCCGAGAAACAAGGTTCCCTGCGGAGCCAGCGCGAAATGCAAGCGCCCCACCACGTTTCGCTGTGTCTCGGCGTTGAGATACATCAGGGTGTTGCGGCACACCAGCAGATCGACACGCGAGATCGGCGCGTCTTTGACCAGGTCGTTGCGCCCGAAGATGACCGCGCGGCGCAGATCCTTGTGGAAGACGTAGCGGCCGTTGACCTGTTCGAAATAGCGCGTCAACAGATCCGGCGGCACCGACTCGACGGCCTTGGCGTCGTAGGATGCCGTGCGCGCCTCGGTAAGCGCCTCCTCGTCGATGTCGGTCGCGTAAATCTTGACGCGCTGACGGAACTCATCGGGTCCCATCGCCTCGGCCAGCAGCATGGCCAGCGTGTAGGCCTCCTGTCCGGACGCGCATCCCGCGCTCCACACCCTGACCGGGTCACCCGGCCCGCGCTCGGCCAGCATCCGCGGGATGACCTCTGCGCTGACGAATTCCCAGGCCTCGGGGTCCCGGAAGAAGGCGGTGACGTTGATCAGGATGGTGTTGAACAGCGAGGCGAACTCGTCGGAGCTGGCCTGCAGCACGTCCAGGTATTCCTCGTATGTGGTGTACCCCGCCTGGTCCATGCGGTGCCGGACCCGGCGCATCAGCGACGTGCGCTTGTAGCCCGTGAAGTCGAAGCCCCGGGAATCGCGCATGTAGCGCAACAAAGCCTCGAAGGCCTCGTCCGTCGTGCCGTCCATCAAGGTCCCGTCGCAAGAGCGTTTGCTGTCGGACTCGAACACTACTCCGACGTCACAGGAGATTTTCGCGCCCGACCAGTGCCCAGACCGTCTTGCCCGACGACGTCGGAGTGGCGCCCCAGGCGCGGCACAACGCGGACACGATCGCCAGCCCGGAGACGATTTCGGCTCCGCGATCGCCGTCTTCGTGCCTCCCGGGCAGGCGGTCGCTGCGATCCTCCACCGCGACGGTGATGGTGTCCCGATGGCTCTCCACGATGAGCACCGGTGCGCTCTGCGTGTGGTCGAGGACGTTTTCGACGAAGACGGTGCCGACCGCGGCGGCGACCGGGATCAGGTCGCGCTTGTCCCATTGGGTGAGCCAGTCGGTGATTATCGCGCGGGCCAGGCCGACGCTTTGCCCGGCTGCCGGTAGCTCGCTTCGCGCCCGCCGCCGGATGGCCAAGGGCTGGCCGCGCACGGCGTCCAGCGCCGATAGCCGCGTGGGGTGCACCGGCACGTATCGGGTCACGCCGCCGGCGGCGATCGACCGCCGAACCTGCGGCTGCCCGCACACCAGCAGGACCGGCACGTCCGGCCACACGCTGACGTGCCAGCGGGCGCTGGTGAACACGGTCCATGCCGACGCGGACGGCACGGACAGACCGTTGACGTCGACGATCACCGCGCGCGGCTCGTCGAGCGCGGCCTTGATCACGGTGTCGCGCACGGTCCGGTACGTGGAGCTGTCCAGCACCCCGTCCATCGCCAGGATCGGCACGTCGTGTCGGGGTGCCCTCTCGATCCGGATCGTCGACCGCGGTTCAGCCACCGGGATCACCGGGATCCGGGGCGGTGGCCGCGAGCCGGTCGCCGAGCACGGCCAACGCCCGTTCGCTTTCCTCGGCCACCGTGCTGTAGTGGCGAGATAGCAGACCGGGACCGGCTTTGTCGGCCAGTTGCCGCGCCAATTTGGCTTTCTCCTGCAGGCTGCGCAGCGCGACCCAAAGGGCGCCTTCGATCTCGCCGTCGCGCGCGGTGAGCAGGGCGTCGGCCGTCCAGGCGTGACCGACGCGGCAACGGAAGTGGCCCTCGCTGAGCGAGATAAGTGCGCCATTGCAATCCGGGCAGGTGTAGCCGGACGGCACGCCCAGTTCTTGCGTGTCGAAGTCGGTCGAGAACCGCGACCTCATCGCGATGCGGTTCTCGAGGTCCAGCGCCGCGTCGGGTTCCATGTCGGAGTCCTCGATTCTTCTCTGGGACAGCTCTTTGAGCAGCGCGCCGATCTCGGCCGCGGCGGCCTGCCGATCCAGCACGCCAGCCTCGCGCGCGTTGGTCGGCAGGGCCGGGAACAGCGCGTCCTCGGCCGACTGGCCGATGGTGGTGCCGCCGCGCGAGCGGATCGCGGCCAGCCCCAGCACGCCGTCGTCGAGCACACCCGAGAGCAACACGCCGATCGCGCGGGGGCCGAACGCCACGGCGACCGAACGGAACAAGGCGTTGATCGCGGGCCGGTGCCCGTTCTCGGTCGGCCCCTGAGACAGCACAACGCGATGGTCGGCCACCAGCAGATGACGATCCGGGCCGCAGACGTAGATGTGGCCCGGCTGCAGCATAGCGCCGTCCTCGGCGGTGACCGCCGGCAGCGGTCCGCTGCGATCGACGATCCGGGCCAGCACGCTCGGCGCACCGGCGGGCACGTGCAGCACGATCAAGTAGGCGTATGGCAAATCCGGCGACAAGCCGGCAGCCAGCCGTGAGAGCGCTTCGACTCCGCCGGCCGAGGCGCCGATGGCGACCACTCCGCGCAGCCCATCGTTTTGGTTGGTCGCGTCAATCACCACCCTCGGCTACCCGCATCAAGCCTACGTAACCGGGCGGTCGTTAGACAGGGAAAACGCAGGCCCGTTTATGACCCGCCAACCGTGGTAACCGAGCCCCATGGGAGCCAACGACACACCTGACCCGAAGCAACGCGACCTCGAGCCGTCGCGCGTGCGCCGCGACACCGGATACCTGACCACCCAGCAGGGCGTCCGCGTCGATCACACCGACGATTCGCTGACCGCCGGCGAGCGGGGACCCACGCTGCTGGAAGATTTTCACGCCCGGGAGAAGATCACCCACTTCGACCACGAGCGAATCCCCGAGCGGGTGGTTCACGCGCGCGGCGCCGGCGCATACGGCTTCTTCGAACCGTATGACGACTGGCTGGCCGAGTACACCGCGGCGAAATTCCTGACCACGCCGGGCACCCAGACCCCGGTGTTCGTGCGGTTCTCCACGGTGGCCGGCTCGCGCGGCTCGGCCGACACGGTCCGCGACGTGCGTGGCTTTGCCACCAAGTTCTACACCGAGCAGGGCAACTACGACCTGGTGGGCAACAACTTTCCGGTCTTCTTCATCCAGGACGGCATCAAGTTCCCCGACTTCGTCCACGCGGTGAAACCCGAGCCGCACAACGAGATTCCGCAGGCCGCCTCGGCACACGACACGCTGTGGGACTTCGTCTCCCTGCAGCCCGAGACGCTGCACACCATCATGTGGCTGATGTCGGACCGGGCGCTGCCGCGCAGCTACCGCATGATGCAGGGGTTCGGTGTGCACACCTTCCGCCTGGTAAACGCCCGCGGCGAAGGCACTTTCGTGAAGTTCCACTGGAAGCCCCGCCTCGGTGTGCACTCGCTGATCTGGGACGAATGCCAGAAGATCGCCGGCAAGGACCCCGACTACAACCGGCGCGACCTGTGGGAGGCCATCGAGTCCGGCCAGTATCCGGAGTGGGAACTCGGGGTGCAGCTCGTGGCCGAGGCCGACGAGTTCAACTTCGACTTCGACCTCCTCGACGCGACGAAGCTCATTCCCGAGGAACAGGTTCCGGTTCGTCCGGTCGGCAAGATGGTGCTGAACCGCAACCCCGACAACTTCTTCGCCGAGACCGAGCAGGTCGCCTTTCACACCGCCAACGTGGTGCCGGGGATTGACTTCACCAACGACCCGCTGCTGCAGTTCCGCAACTTCTCCTACCTGGACACGCAGTTGATCCGCCTGGGCGGGCCCAACTTTGCGCAGCTGCCGGTCAACCGGCCGGTGGCCGACGTCCGCAACAACCAGCAGGACGGCTACTCGCAACACGCCATCCCGCAGGGCCGGACCAGCTACTACAAGAACACCCTCGGCGGCGGTTGTCCGGCGCTGGCGAACGACGACGTGTTCCGCCACTACACGCAGCGGATCGACGGCGCCGCGATGCGCAAGCGCGCCAAGTCCTTCGAGAATCACTACGGCCAGGCGCGGATGTTCTGGAAGAGCATGTCGGCGGTCGAGACCGAACACATCGTCGCCGCCTTCGCCTTCGAACTGGGCAAGGTCGAAGTGCCCGACATCCGTTCGGCGGTGGTAACCCAACTCGCTCGCGTCGACCACGGGCTGGCCACTCGGGTGGCGGCGAAGCTGGGCCTGCCGGCGCCGCCCGACGAAGCCGTCGACGGCGAGGTTGCCTCCTCGCCGGCGCTGTCCCAGATCGGTGCCGCGAATTCTGCGGACAGCATCGAGTCGCGCAAGATCGCCGTGCTGGCCGCGGACGGCGTGGATGTCGTTGGAACGCAACGCTTCAAGGAGCTGATGGCCCAGCGCGGCGCGATGGTCGAGGTCCTGGCCCCCGTCGCCGGCGGCACCCTGCGCGGCGGTTCGGGCGGGGAGCTCCCCGTCGACCGGGCATTCACCACGATGGCATCGGTCCTCTACGACGCGGTGGTGGTGGCGTGCGGGCCGGACTCGGTAGCGACGCTTTCCGAGGACGGTTACGCCATGCACTTCGTGGTCGAGGCCTACAAGCACCTGAAGCCGATCGGTGCGTACGGCAAGGGAATCGATATGCTGCGGGCCGCGCACATCGATGCCCGCCTCGCCTCCGACGGCGAGTCGGCCGCAGACGTGGTGAACGACCGGTCCGTCGTGACCACGAAGGCGGCCGCGGACGACTTCCCCGATCAATTCGCCGAGGAATTCGCCGCCGCGCTTGCCCGCCACCGCTGCTGGGAGCGCCAAACCGACCCGGTGCCGGCATAACCGTAAAGGAGGATGAATCGTGCCGCGATCGTCGATCAAGAACGAGAAGATGTATCAGGATCTGCGCAAGAAGGGCGAGTCCAAGGAGAAGGCCGCGCGGATCTCCAATGCGGCCGCGGGCCGGGGCAAGTCGTCCGTCGGCCGCAAGGGCGGCAAGGCGGGATCCTATGCCGACTGGACGGTCCCGCAGTTGAAGAAGAAGGCCAAAGAACTTGGCATGTCCGGCTATTCGAGCCTGACCAAGGACAAGTTGTCGCCAAGCTGCGCAACCACTGACGCGCGCATGTGAGCCGGGGCCTCAGGACGTTGCGTGAATTGGGGTCCTTGCGTGTGAATCCTGGGCGGAAGAATCGCCCGAATCCCACCATCGGTGCACACGGAAAACTGCCAGCGCACACCCAACGCGGCTAGCCACAACGCGCCTAGCTGGTGAGCCCCAGCCGGTCGGCCAGCACCAAAAAGGCGACCGCGTAGTCGTTGTCGGCGGTCCGCGACCTGATGTGCTCCCAGTCCAGCCTTTCGCGGACCGCCCGGACCGGCGGCAGCAGCTTGGCGAAGTCGCAGTGATGTTCGTTCAGGGAGCGCAGCTTCTGGATGACCACCATGGTCGGCGGCAGCACCGGCATCGCGATCGCCAACACGTCGCGCTGTTCGGCGCAGTCCAGCGTCGCCGGCTCCACGGGCTCGCCGTTGATGCGGTGCAAGACGTCGACGACGGTGTCGCCGCTTCGCGCCTTGAACAACCAGTCCTCCGGGGGGTGTTCGATCGCGAATCCGGCGCCGGCGAGGGTGGCCTCGGCGCTGGCCACGTCGGTCTCGGCCACGACGAGATCCACGTCGTGGCTGGGTTCGGGCGCGCCGAAGGCCCACAATGCGTACGTGCCGGCCAATGCGAAGCGCGGCCCGTTTTCCTTGAGCGCCGACGCCGCGCCGCGCAACGCCTCCCGCAGCTCATTGCAGGACACGCCCGAGGGGCTCTGGGTGGCTGTCATCGTGCATAGGTGATACCCCCCTTTCGGTGGGACAACCTGCTGCGGATTCGCGTGACATCGTTCGTCGTCTGTTTAATCGTCCGTTTAAGCGGCCGTCACACTGGCAAGTCTTGTGTTATGTCAGCCCCTGTCTTGGCCGTGTGCGAGGGGGCTGCCGTCGTGATCGTGGGTGATCAGGCATGACGGCGGGGTTGGTGCGGCACTGGCTCGAGTCCGGACGGCTCGAGCTGCCGTTGCCCGCCTCGGGACGGACCGCCGAGCGCTGGCAACGCCTGGCCCGGCTGGCCGAGGAGGACATCGTGGCGGCCCGGATCGCCGAGGCCCACGCCGACGCCGTCGCGATCCTGCACGAGCTGGGCGGCAAGCCGCCCGATTCCGATCAGCTGTGGGGCGTGTGGGCGGCCGAATCGTCCGACGATGCGTTGATCGCCACCAGGATCCGCGGTGGCGCGATCATCCTCAACGGCACCAAGGTGTGGTGCTCGGGCGCCGGGTTCTGCACGCACGCCCTGGTGACCGCCCGCCTCGACGACGGACGGTGCGGGCTGTTCGCGGTGCCGGTCACCGAACCCGCCGTCAAGGCGCTCCCGACCACCTGGTGGAACGTCGGGATGGCCGGAAGCGACACCAGGGCCGTGCAATTCACCAACGCACGCGCCGTCGCGGTGGGTGATCCCGACGACTACCTGACCCGGCCCGGGTTCTGGCACGGCGCCACCGGCGTCGCGGCCTGCTGGCTCGGCGGTGCGCGGCGGGTCGCGGAGCCGTTATACCGCTGCGCCACAAGCGATTCGGCCGATGCCTACTCCCTGGCGCACCTGGGCGCGGTGGACGCCGCCCTGGCCGCGGGAGAGGCCATCCTGACCACCGCGGCGATGCAGATCGACACCGATCCGTTCGACCGGTCCAATACCGCTCAGCTGCTGGCCCGTCGCGCGCGCACGGTCGTGGAACACGCGGTCGACGAGGCCATCACGCGCACCGGCCGCGCCCTGGGGCCGGGCCCGCTTTGTCAGGACGGGCGACACGCCCAGCGCGTCGCCGACCTGACCATCTACATCCGGCAAAGCCACGCCGAGCGGGACCTTGCCGAGCTCGGGCGCCTCGCCGGACGCAGGCCATGAAGGCCATGAAAACCCTGCGGGCGAGCAATTGCGCCAAGTTTGCGGCCAAGCCGCTGACCCGCGGCGGCACGCCGGCGCCGGTGTGGCTGGCAGCGCTGCACTCCGAACCGCTGCCTCCGCTGGACCTGAGCGCGTGTCCCGGGTTGGTCGTCGTCGCGGCCCACCCCGACGACGAGACGCTCGGACTCGGCGCGACCACCGCGCAGCTGGTCGCGTCGGGCGTTGACGTGCAGGTGATTTCGGTCACCGACGGTGGCGCGGCCCGACCGGGTGCAACGGCCCGGGAACGGACCCGTTGGGAGATCACTCGTAGATACGAACTTTGCCGGGCCGCAAGTATTTTGGGGATCTCCGAGCCGGTATCTCTGGGGCTGCCCGACGGGAACCTGGCCGATCACGAGGGCGAGGTCGCCGACCTCCTCGCGGACATTCTCGACGCCGCCGCGCCCGGGACGTGGTGCGCCGCCACGTGGCGGGGCGACGGGCACCCCGATCACGAGGCCGTGGGGCGCGCGGCCGCGGAGGCGTGCCGGCGCACCGGCGCCGCGTTGCTGGAATATCCGGTGTGGATGTGGCACTGGGCCAGCCCGGCCGACCCGACGGTGCCCTGGCACCGCGCCCGGTCGGTGCCCGTGCCGACTCGGGCGCTCGCCCGCAAACGCCTCGCCGCGCATTGTTTTCGCAGCCAGCTCCAGCCGGCCGCCGGCGGGGTATCGCCCGCCGTCCCACCGTTCGTGCTGCAACGGCTCCTCGCGGTGGGTGAGGTGGTGTTCCGGTGACCACCGCGGCGTATGCCGGCATCGAGGATCCCCGGCCGCTGCCGACGCCGTGGTACCAGCAACGCAGGGACGCCATCACCTTGGCGGTGCTGCCCGACCGCCGGTATCGGCACGCTTTGCAGCCGGGCTGCTCGGCCGGGACGCTGACCGCGCAGCTGGCCGCCCGGTGTGATCGCGTGACCGCGATGGATGTGGCCGATGCGGCGCTGCGCAGCGCGGACGCGCGGCTGCGGCGGGCGGGCAGCCGGGATCGGGTGACGCTGTACCTATCGCCCCGGGACGCGCCGTGGCCGCCCGGGCCCTTCGATTTGCTGATGCTCAGCGAGGTCGCCTGCGACCTGGAGGCCGACGCGCTGGCCACGGTGTTGTCCCGCGAATGCCCGCGGTTGCGGCCGGGGGCGAAAGTCGTTGCCGCACACTGGCGCCACCCCGTAGCCGACCATCCGCTCACCGGCGACGCGGCCCACGCCGTCATCGCGGAGACGCCCGGGCTGACGTCGGTCGCCCGCTACGGGGACCGCGACCTCGTTATCGAGGTGTTCGAACACCGGTGACGGCGGCCCGGGAGTGGGTATCGAAAAGGGTATGCGCGTAGCGACCTTCAACATCCTGCACGGCCGCACCGTCGGAAACGGGGTGGATCCGGGGCGGCTGCGTGACTGCGTGCGCCGCCTGAATCCCGACATCCTCGGGTTGCAGGAGGTCGACTGCGAACAACCCCGGTCCGATCGCGCCGACCTCACCGCGGTCGCGGCGGATGCCATGGGCGCCGTGGAGCATCGGTTCGTCGCCGCGATCTCCGGCACGCCGGGCGCGACCTGGATGGCCGCTACGGGCGAGGAGCAACCCGGCACGGCGGCCTATGGGATCGCGCTGCTGTCCCGGTATCCCGTGGCCAGCTGGCAGGTGGTGCGATTGCCCCGTATTCCCATGCGGTTTCCCATGTATCTGCCCGGACCGAACCGGGTGATGGTCGTCGACGAGGAACCGCGCGCCGCCGTCATCGCGCAGCTGCACACCCCGTGGGGCGGCCTCACGGTGGCCAACACGCATCTGTCCTTCGTGCCAGGGTGGAACCGGCGCCAGCTGCGCCGGCTGATTCACGACCTGCACGGCTTCCCGGGTCCGCGGCTGCTCACCGGTGACCTCAACATGACGCCCGACGCCGTGCGCCGGTGGTCGGGCATGCGGCCCCTGGCCACGGCCGCGACCTTTCCCGCGGACACCCCCAACCGGCAGCTCGACCACATCCTGACCGACGACCCGGGCCTGCGCGGGGGCGCCGTGCAGTCCGAAGTGATGCCGATTTCCGATCACCGGCCGCTGGTGGTCGACCTGGAGCACGCCTGAGCGCTCAGGCCCATCCCATGGCGTCGAGTCGCCGCTGGACCCGGTCCACGTCGTCCGGCGCGGGCAGCTCGTCGGTGACCCGGAGGATCTCCGCCCCGACGTCGGCGTCGTCGATCGGACGGCGCCTTGTGAGGGCGGTCGCGATGGTGGTGACCTCGTCGTCGCACACTCGCCGCGGCAACAACGCCAGCACCGGCGCGTAGCCGAGGGCCGGCGCACCGCTTGGGTAACCGGCGCGCAGAAACGCGATGATGCTCGACACCTTGTCGCGTAAAACCATCCCTAACCTCCAGCCGCCACGCCGGGCGGTCTTACCAGGAATAACCCGGCGTTTCCGTTTGAAACCAAGGGGCCCGGTCCGACTGCCGGACCGGGCCCCAGTGGAGATGGCTTACTGGTTTTCCTTCTGGCGCTCTTCGGCGGCCTTGGCGCCCGCGCGCGCCGACTCGGCTTCGGCTTCCTTCTTGCCCGCGTCGCGCTGGGCGTCGGCCTTGTCCTGCTGAGCCTGTCCCTCTTCGACGAGGTCGTCGCGACCGGTGACGGTTCCGCCAACCTCCTTGACCTTGCCCTTGACGCCTTCGACGGTGCCCTTGACGGCCTCTTGCGGTCCGCTCTTCTGATCGCCCATTGGTCGACCTCCCTCTCGGTGGTTACGTCTTGATTCGCATCTACCGGCTTCCCGCCCGGCGCAGGGCCAAACACCCTCGCCCGGTTGCGGGCCGAGGGTTTCGCTGTGCGGACTCGTTCGTTTGAAAGCGGAAATTCCGGGTAGTTACTGCCCCCGACTGCTCAAGGGGGTGGATTCACTGAGCACCATCGCTGTCATAGGGGCGACCGGCACGGCCGGGTCCCGCGTCGTCGCCCGGCTGAAGGCCCGCGACGTCGAGGTGGTCGAGATCTCCCGCGCTCACGGGGTCGACGTCATCTCGGGGCGGGGGTTATTCCAGGCGCTGGCGGGGGTCGACGTCGTCATCGACGCCTCCAACCCGATGCCGGCCGACGGGGGGTCGGACATGACCCAGACGGTGGCCACCGCAACCCGCAACGTCGTTGGAGCCTGCGCCGCCCGCGATGTGCAGCGGCTGGTGGTGTTGACGGTCGCCGGAATCGAAGATCCCTCGTTCGACGGCTTTCCGTATTACGAGGCCAAACGCGCCGCCAAGGAGATCGCGCTCGACGGCCCGGTGCCGGTGACCCTGGTCAAGTCCACCCAGTGGTACGAGTTCGCCACCAACCCCGCCGCGGTGAGTTCCCGCGACGGCGAGGTGGTCGTCCAGGACTGGCTGATCCAACCCATCGCCGCCGACACCGTCGCCGACGTGCTGGTCGAGGCGGCCCTGGCGCAGACGCATCGGCCACGCACGATCGCCGGCCCGCAGGCCGTCCGCCTGCCCGAACTGACGTCGAAACTGCTCGACCAGCGCGGCGACAAGCGCCGCGTGCGCACCGTCCCGCCCGCGCTCGGTGCGCTCGCCACCGGCGCGCTGTTGGCGTCCGACGGCGCCATCGTCATCGGCCCCGACCTCGACACGTGGCTTCGCTCCCTTTCATCCCCTGGCGCGGACGGCGAGTCGGCCGCGGACGGCGGTGATCCACCGACGGTGCTGCGAACGCGGGATCTCTCCCCCACCAGCCGTTAGGCCCCGCGAGCAAGGTCACGGTTGCGTCACGATCGGTGTCACGATTGGTTAAGAACCGGGCCCGTTCTCTAAGAATTCTCAACATTGGCGGTCGTATTTATTTGCTCACTTAGCGAAAATGTGGCTCATGGGGCGATCGGGCCGCGCGTGGTTAGCGGTGTTCTAATTCGGCGAACACGGTCCCTTTTGGCTTCCGCTACCTTGGTTTTCGAGGATCGGGAGCCTCTCTGAGAAGAAATCAATTGATCAATTTCGAAGGACAAGACTGATCATGAAAAACAGCAGTATCGTCGCGCGCCGGCGAGTTGCCGGCATCAGCGCGGGCTTCCTGCTCGGGGGGTTGACCGTGGGCATCATCGGTGCCCCGTCCGCGGCCGCAGCGCCCGACTGCAGCCCCGGCGGTGTGAACGCCACCGTGTCGTCGGTCCAGGGCGCGGCACAGCAGTACCTGGCCGCCCACCCGGACGCCAACCAGGTGGTAACCGCCGCCTACGGCCAGCCACGGCCGGAGGCCGAGTCGAGCCTGCGCGGCTACTTCACCTCGCATCCGCAGCAGTACTACGACCTGCGCGGCATCCTGGCGCCGATCGGCGACACGGAGCGGCAGTGCAACGTCAAGGCGCTGCCGCCATTCCTGGAATCGGCCTACCAGGAGTTCATGGCCGGCTGACCCCCGCCGAGAGACGACCCGCCACAACGCCGTGGCGGGTCGTTTCGCGTGTACCGCCGGCGGGTATTGAGCGGGTACTTGTGCAGTCAGCCAACGGGACTGGAGGCAACCATGCGACTGCGTCGCAGCGATCTGGCCAAGCCGGGGATCGCACGCAAACGCCGGGGCAAGGGCTTCGCCTACTACGACCCCGAGGGCAACCTGCTGTCCGACCCGGATACCCTGGCGCGCATCAAGCACCTTGTCATCCCGCCCGCATGGAAGAAGGTGTGGATTTCGCCGGATCCCAAGGGCCACATTCAGGCCGTCGGCACGGACGCTGCCGGGCGGCGGCAGTACCTCTATCACACGGCCTGGCAGCAGGAGCGGGCCGAGGAGAAATTCGACCGCGTGCTGGAACTGTCGGTGCAGTTGCCGCTGTGGCGAGCGCGCATCGCCAAAGACCTGACGCGCCGCGGCTTGACGCGCGAGCGGGTGCTGGCGGTCGCGCTGCGCCTGCTCGACCGCGGCTACTTCCGCGCCGGCGGTGAGCAATACGCCGAGGAGCACGAGTCCTACGGATTGGCCACCCTGCTGTGCAGCCACGTGACAGTGCGCCGCCACGCGGTCGCATTCGACTTCCCCGCCAAGAGCGGGGTGCGGCGCACGGTGGAAATCGAGGACGCCGAAATCGTTCGCGCGGTGCGCGCCCTGGTCCGCCGCCCGCAGCGCACCGACCGACTGCTGGTGTGCCGTACCGGATCCGGATGGGTCGACATCCGCTCCGACGACCTCAACGCCCGGTTCAAGGAGATGGTGGGCGACCAGTACACCGTCAAGGACCTGCGCACCTGGCACGGCACGGTGCTGGCGGCGGCCGCCTTCGCCGACGCGGACCCGCCCGTGTCGCAGCGGGTGATCAAGCGCGTCGAGTCCGCGGTCATGAAGGAGGTCGCCGAGGAGCTCGGCAACACCCCCGCGGTGGCCCGCGGATCCTATGTCGACCCGCGCGTCGTCAGCGGCTACGAGCAGGGCCTGACGATCCAAACGGCGGTGCGCCGAGCCGAACGCGCCCGTCGACCCGAGGCCAAACAGGAAATCCTGGAGAAGGCGACCCGCATGCTCATTCGTCGAGTTGCCAAGGGCCACAGCGCATCCGGAGCATCGCAGCTGCCCAAAACCGCGTGATCCGACGCGTCGCGGTGGCCGACGCGGTCATATCCAGATTGCGAAGTGTTTCTCGCCCGACGAGCTGGGCGGCCGCCAAACGTGCCAGGACAACCGGGGGGCGCTGGCCGCGCGCATGCGACCGATGCCTCTGACATTTCGCACAATGGACGGCGGCGGGGTGCGCCGCGGCGCTCAGGCCGTCGTCCGTTCGCTTGAAAGTGGTTGCACGGCAACGTAACTGGTGCACGAATGCGTTGAGGGACGCGCTCCACGCGGGAGGAGACGGCGCCAGGAATGCCGTTTATGTAATGACCTATAGGGTATTTCGCTCGCCATGCTCGATTCAGGCTCCGCGAAGAACGTGCTGCTGTGGCACGTCCATGGGTCCTGGACACAGGCGTTCGTCGCGGGCCGACACCGGTATTTGATTCCGGTGGCCGACGACCGCGGCGCCGACGGCATCGGGCTGGCCGGGCGAAAGTGGCCCAACGCGCACGAGATCGCGATCGGCGAACTGGCAGGCCAGCACATCGATCTGGTGGTGTTGCAGCGTCCGCACGAGGCCGCGCTGGTGGCCCGGTGGGCGGGACGGCGCGCCGGCGCCGACGTGCCCGCGGTGTACGTCGAGCACAATGCCCCGCGCCCGTTCGCCGAGCGCAGCCGGCATCATGTCGCGGACCGCGGCGACATCCCGCTCGTTCACGTGACCGAATTCAACCGGCTGATGTGGGACAACGGCCGGGCGCCGACGCGGGTGATCGATCACGGCATGGCCGATCCGGGCCCGCGCTACACCGGCGACGTGCTGAGGGCGGCCACGATGATCAACGAGCCACAGCGGCGCGGGCGCACCGTGGGGGCCGACCTGCTGGAACCGTTGTCGGCATACGCGCAGATCGACGTGTGGGGCATCGGCACGGAGTCGCTGTACGAGAACCGTGGCGGCGTCACCGGGCGCGGCGACGTTTCGGCCCCGCAGCTGTGGGACCAGATCGCCCGGCGCCGCGTGTACCTGCACACCGCCCGCTGGACGTCGTTGGGACTCTCGCTCATCGAGGCGATGTTCCTCGGGATGCCGGTGGTGGCCGTGGGCACGACGATGGCGCCCCTGGTGGTGCCCGGCGAGGCGGGCGTCGTCGCCGCCGACGTCACCACCCTCGGCGGCGGACTGCGGGATTTCATGAACGACCACGCGGCCGCGGTGGCTGCCGGGAAGGCGGCGCGCGAATTCGCCACCGCCCGCTTCGGGCTGGACCGGTTTCTCGCCGAATGGGACGAAGTGATCTCCGAACAGTGCAGTGAATTCAGAAGGGAGCCCGCATGAGGATTGCGATGATCTCCGAACACGCCAGCCCGCTTGCCCACCTGGGGGGCGTCGACGCCGGCGGGCAGAACGTGCATGTCGCCGAGCTGTCGGCCGCGCTGGCGCGGCGGGGCCACGACGTGGTGGTGTTCACCCGCCGCGACGACCCCGACCTGCCCGACTGCGTCGAGACGGAGGACGGCTACTCGGTGGTGCATGTGCCCGCGGGCCCGGCCCGCGTGCTGCCGAAAGATCAACTGCTGCAATACATGTACGGCTTCGCCCATTACCTGGCGGGGCATTGGCGGGCCCGACCGCCCGACGTGGCTCACGCCCACTTCTGGATGTCGGGGCTGGCCACCCAGCGCGCGGCGCGACCGCACCGGATCCCCACCGTGCAGACGTTCCACGCGCTGGGCCTGGTCAAGCGGCAACACCAGGGCACCGACGACACCAGCCCGGATTGCCGCATCGGGCTGGAGACCGTCGTCGCGCGCGGCGCCGACTGGGTGGCGGCCACCAGCACCGACGAAGTCTTCGAGCTCGTCCGCATGGGCCGTGCCCGCTCGCACACGTCGGTGGTGCCCTGCGGTGTGGACATCGCCGCGTTCCATCCGGACGGGCCCGCCGCGCCGCGCGGAGTCCGGAAGCGGATCGTTTCGGTCGGACGCCTGGTGCCGCGCAAGGGTTTTGAGACGCTGATCCGGGCCATGCCGCGCATCCCCGGCGCCGAACTCGTGATCGTGGGCGGCCCGGCCCGCCTGGCCCTGCCCGGCGACCACGAGGCACGGCGGTTGCAACGGCTGGCCGATCAGCTCGGTGTGGCCGACCGGGTGCGGCTGCTCGGCGGGATCACCCGCGGCGAGATGCCCGCCGTGCTGCGTTCGGCCGACGTGGTGGCCTGCACCCCGTGGTACGAGCCCTTCGGGATCGTGCCGCTCGAGGCGATGGCTTGCGGGGTGCCCGTGGTGGCCTCGGCGGTCGGCGGGATTCGCGATACCGTCGTCGACGACGTGACGGGTCGCCTTGTGCCGCCGAAGGATTCCGCCGCACTGGCCCGGGCGGTCAACCCGCTCCTGGACGACGGGCGGCGGCGCGCCGCCATGGGCCGCGCGGGACGGGACCGCGCCCGGGCGCGCTACACCTGGGACCGCATCGCGACCGACACGGAGCGCGTCTACGAAAAGCTGGCGCCGGTGCGGCGCGAGGTCAGCACGCTCAACAGCCGTTCCGGATAGCGCGATGGCTCAGGGCATTTTCACCGGATCGAAGATCGCCTCCGCACGCGCGCGGGCGCTGCGGCCACTATCGCGGGCGCTTGTCACCGGGGGCGCCGGCTTTCTGGGCGTCCACCTGTGCGAGCGGTTGCTCGGAATGGGTGTGAAAGTCGTCAGCGTCGACAACCTGTCCACCAGCCCGCCGGGGGCGGCGTCGCGGTTGGCCGGGCGGACCGGTTATGAGTTTGTGCGGCAGGACATTTGCGATCCCGGCGCCGTCGACGTCCTCGGTGCGTCGTTCGACACCGTGTTCCACCTGGCGTCGCCCGCGTCGCCGATCGACTATCAGCGGATGCCGATCGCCACGCTGCTCGCCGGGTCGGCGGGCACGGCGACGGCGCTGGACATCGCCGAGCGCGCGGGGGCCCGGTTCGTGCTGGCCTCCACCAGCGAGGTATACGGCGATCCCGAATCGCATCCGCAGCGCGAAACCTATTGGGGCAACGTTAATCCGGTGGGCCCACGCAGCATGTACGACGAGGCCAAGCGCTACGCGGAGGCGTTGACGTTCGCCTACCACCGGCTGGGCCGCGCCGACGTCGGCGTCGCCCGCATCTTCAACACCTACGGGCCGGGCATGCGAACCGATGACGGGCGGATGGTTCCAACGTTCTGTCGTCAGGCGCTGCGCGGGGAACCGCTGACGGTGTCCGGCACGGGGCTGCAGACCCGCTCGCTGTGCTACGTCGACGACACCGTGGCCGGGCTCATCGCCCTGGCGCGCAGCAATTTCAGCGGGCCGGTCAACCTCGGCAATCCCATCGAACTGACGGTGCGCGCGGTGGCGGAGCTGATCCGCGAGCTGGCCGGCAGCACCTCCACGATCCAGCTCACCCCAGCGGCCGTCGACGACCCGCAACGCCGATGCCCGGACATCACCCTGGCGCGCCGGGAGTTGGGCTGGGAGCCGCGGATCGACTACCGCGCCGGGCTGAGCATCACCGTCCAATGGTTCCGCATCACGGCCGACGACCCGCACCGGCGGGTCTCGGAGCCCGAGCGGTTGGCGCAGTAGGGGGTAACGTGCGAATTCTCGGTGTCAATGCGGTATTCCACGATTCAGCCGCCGCCCTGGTGGTCGACGGCGAAGTGGTGGCGGCCGCCGAAGAAGAGCGGTTCTCGCGGCGCAAGCACGGCAAGCAGGCCGTGCCGTTCGCCACCTGGGAGCTGCCCACCTCGGCCATCCGCTGGTGCCTCGAGGCCGGCGGCCTGGCGCCGCAGGAGATCGACGCGGTCGGATACTCCTACGACCCGGCCCTGATGCACGAGCAGCCGATCGATCCCGCCGGGCTCGACCGGGACTGGGAGCACCTGCGCACCATGTATGCCGAACGCGCGCCGCGCTTCCTGGCGACCGCGGTGCCCGGGCTCAACCCCGCCGCGGTCTGCCACATCCGCCATCACGTCGCCCACGCGGCCTCGACCGCTCTGGCCTCGCCGCACCCGGACACGGCGGTGTTGGTGGTCGACGGTCGCGGCGAACGCACCTCGATGCTCGCCGGGGTGTACCGCGACCAGAAGCTCGACGTCCTGGCCTCCCAGGCGTTGCCGCACTCGCTGGGGTTGCTTTACGAAAGCCTCACGGAGCACCTGGGTTTCGCGCGTTCCAGCGACGAATACAAGGTGATGGCGATGGCCTCCTACGGCAGCCCGCGGTTCGCCGACGCGCTGCGCGAGCGGGTGTATGCCTGCGCCGACGGCGGGTTTCGCACCGAGCCGATCGACTGGGAGCGGCTTGCCCCCGCGCGCCGGCCCCATGAGCCCGTACTCGATCCCGTGCACGCCGACCTGGCCTGCAGCGTGCAGCGCGTCGTCGAGGACGTGCTGCTCGACCTGGTCGCCTGGCTGCGCGACCGCACCGACGGCGACGCGCTGTGCCTGGCCGGCGGGGTGGCGCTGAATTGCGTTGCCAACACCCGCATCCACGCGGAGTCGGGCTTCGAGCGCGTCTGGGTCCAGCCGGCCGCCGGCGATTCCGGCACGGCGCTGGGAGCGGCGCTCAGCCTGGCCGCCGCGTTCGGCGAGCCGATCGCCCCGATGCCCACGGCGCAGCTGGGCCGCGGGTGGTCCGACGAGCAGATCCGGACGACGCTCGACGACGCGGCAGTCGCCTACCAGCGCCCCACCGATCTGGCCGCGGCGATTGGCGACGCGCTGGCCGACAACCGGTTGGTGGGATGGTTCCAGGGGCGCGCCGAATTCGGGCCGCGGGCGCTCGGCGGCCGCTCGCTGCTGGCCGATCCGCGGCACGCCGCCAACCTCGAGCGCCTCAACGCAGTCAAGGGCCGCGAGCAATTCCGGCCGGTCGCCCCGATGGTGCTCGCCGAGCGGGCCGGCGAAATCTTTTCTCGCGGGCCGCTTCCCAGCCCCTACATGCTGTTCGTGCACGACGTCGCCGCCGACTGGCGAGAGCGCATCCCCGCGGTCACCCACGTCGACGGCACCGCGCGCATCCAAACCGTCGATGCGGACGCGGACCCGCGCCTGCACGCGACGATCAGCCGCTTCGCCGAGCGCACCGGGGTCCCGGTGGTGGTCAACACCAGCTTCAACACCGCCGGGCGCCCGATGGTCGACACCCCGCGCGACGCGCTCGAGGTCTTCGGCAGTTCCCCGATCGACGTGCTGGCAGTCGGCCCCTACCTGGTTTGGCGGCAGCGATGACGGCCGCCCAGCCCGACTACACCATCGACTACGCCATCGTGGTGCCGACGGTGGGCCGGGAATCCCTGCGCCGCTTGCTGGTTGCGCTGCAGCGCGGCGCCGGTCCGGCACCCGCCGAGGTGGTGCTGGTCGACGACCGGCCCGGCACGGCCACCGACCTTCCCGTCCCCGTCGGGCTGCCGGTGCGGGTGCTGCGCAGCGGCGGGCGGGGCCCCGCGGCCGCCCGCAACACCGGGTGGCGCGCCACCGGCGCGCGCTGGGTGTGCTTCCTGGACGACGACGTGTTGCCGGATGCGCGGTGGACCTCGGCGCTGGCCGCCGACCTGCGAGCCGCCGAGGCGGCCGGCGCGGCCGGCTCGCAGGCGGTGATCGAGGTGCCGGCACCGGCCTCGCGCCCGCCCACCGACGACGAACGCCGAACCCTCCGGCTGGCCCAAGCGCGGTGGATCACCGCCGACATGGCGTTCCGCCGCGACATGCTGGTCGCGGTCGGCGGATTCGACGAGCGGTTCCCGCGCGCCTATCGCGAGGATTCCGACCTGGCGCTGCGGATCACCGAGGCCGGCGGACGGATCGTGCGCGGCGAGCGTCGCTGCACCCATCCCGTCGCCGGGAGCACCTGGCGGTCGAGCGTGCGCGCGCAGGTCGGCAACCGCGACAACGCCCTGATGCGCCGCAAGCACGGCCGGTCCTGGCGGGCCAAGATCGGTGAGGGACCGGGCCGGATGCCGGCGCACCTGGCCACCACCGCGGCTGGCGGCGTCGCGGTCGCCGCCGCCCTCGCGCGCCGCGGCCCGCTCGCCGGCGCGGCGGCGGCGTTGTGGCTGGCGCTCACGGCCGAATTCGCGGCGCGGCGGTGGCGCGCCGGGCCGCGGTCTGCCGTTGAGGCCCTTCGGCTTTCGGCCACCAGCGTCGCGATACCGCCGGCCGCGGTCGCGCACCGGCTGGCCGGCGAATGGACGTTTCGCCGGGCCCGGCGCGACCCGCCACTGGCGGTGCTGCTCGACCGCGACGACACCCTGATCGTCGACGAGCCCTACCTCAACGACCCCGCGGGCGTGCTACCCACCCACGGCGCCGACCGGGCCCTGGCCCGCCTGCGCCGGCGGGGCCTGCTGCTGGCGGTCGTGACGAACCAGTCCGGCGTGGCGCGCGGCCTGATCAGCCCCGAGCAGCTCAGCGCCGTCAACGCCCGGGTCGACGAGGTCCTCGGCCCGTTCGACGCCTGGCAGGTGTGCGTACACGGGGAGGCCGACGGGTGCCGGTGCCGCAAACCCGAACCGGGGATGGTCCTGGCGGCGGCCGAGGCGCTGGGGGTGCCGCCCGAGCGGTGCGTGCTGATCGGCGACACCGGGGGCGACGTCCGGGCCGCGCTGGCCGCCGACGCGGCGGCCGTGCTGGTGCCCACCGCGCGCACGCTGCCCGCCGAAATCCAGCACGCCCGAGCCCACGCCCGTGTCGCCGAAACCCTTTGCCACGCGGCTTCTTTGGTCTTGCGGGAGTGCCGGTGAACACCGCGTCGAACACCGCAGTGGTGGCCCGCCTGGACAGTGCCGGCGACGTGCTGATCACCGGTCCGGCGATCCGCGCCGTGGCCAACTCCCACGACCGGGTGGTGATGCTGGTCGGACCGCGCGGCCGCGACGCCGCCGAACTGCTCGTCGGGGTCGACGAGATCGTCGAATGGCAGGCGCCCTGGGTGGATTTCGATTCCCCCGAATTGACCGCCGACCACGTCGGCGCGCTGATCAAGCAGCTGCGCGACATCGCCCCCGGCCGGGTCTACATCTTCACCTCGTTTCACCAGTCGCCGCTGCCGCTGGCGCTGTTGTGCCGGATGGCTTCCATTCCCTGGGTGGGCGCGATCTGCACCGACTACCCCGGCGCCCTGCTGGATCTGCGACACCACGTGCCCGACGGAATCCCCGAGCCGCGACGGGCGCTGTCCCTCGCCGAGGCGGCCGGCTGCCGGTTGCCCGCCGGCGACGACGGCGCGCTGCGGATCCGCGCCTGCGGCCCGCCGCCGCGGCGGATCCCGCCCGGACCCTTCGTGGTGTTCCATCCGGGCGCCGCGGTGCCGGCGCGGCGCCCGAGCCAGGCGCGCAGCGCGGCCATGGTGGCCGCGCTCGCCGGCGCCGGTTACCGCGTCGTCGTCACCGGTGGTTCGGACGAGGCCGAGCTGACCGCCGCCGTCGCCGGCGATGTCGCGCTCGACCTCGGCGGCCGGACCACCCTCGCCGAACTCGCGGCCGTATTCGCCGCTGCGGATGTCGTCGTCGTCCCGAACACCGGGCCCGCGCACCTGGCCGCGGCGGTCGGGGCGCCGGTGGTGTCGCTGTTCGCGCCCGTGGTGCCGGTCGCGCAATGGCGCCCCTTCGGGCGCCGGGTGCGGGTGCTGGGCGACCAGTTCGCGCCGTGCCGGGCCAGCCGCGCCCGGGTCTGTCCGGCGCCGGGCCACCCGTGCCTGGACCAGATCAGCGACGCCGAACTGCTCGACGCGGTATTGCAAGAGGGAGGTAGGCGATGATCGAGGTGCATTTCGATGCGCTGCGCGAGGCGGTGGGCCGCACCAGCTCCGAGGCGGACCGGCTGCGCAGGTGGGGCCGGCAGCTGGCATGGGTGCTGACGAACGGGGGCCGACTGCTCGCCTGCGGCAACGGCGGCAGCGCGGCGGAGGCGCAACACCTCACCGCCGAAATCGTCGGCCGCTTTCGTGAGGAGCGAATGCCGCTGTCCGCCATCGCATTACACGCCGACACGTCGGCGTTGACTGCGATTGTCAACGACTACGGCACCGAAGAGATGTTCGCGCGCGGCGTGCGGGCGCACGGCCGGCCCGGCGACGTGCTGGTGTCCCTGTCCACCAGTGGGACCAGCCGAAACGTGCTGTCCGCGACGAAGGCGGCGCAGGGCATCGGGATGGTGACGTGGGCGCTGACGGGTCCGGAGCCCAACGTGCTGGCCGCGATGTGCGACGAGGCGATCTGCGTCGACGCCCCGACCACGGCCACGGTGCAGGAGATCCACTTGATGCTGATTCACGGATTGTGCATGGCCCTCGACGACGTGCTGCTGCGGGAGGCGGCGTCATGACGGCCAAACCGCTTGTCGTCATTGGTGACTCGATACTCGACATCGACGTGCTGGGCTCGGCGACCCGAATCAGCCCCGAGGCCCCGGTGCCGGTGGTCGACGCCGAACGGCTCGTACAACGGCCGGGGGGTGCCGGGCTGGCGGCCCTGCTCGCGGCCAGGACCGAGACCGGCGTGGCGTTGATCACCGGCATCGCCCCCGACGACGCCGGCCGGCAGCTGCGCGGGCTGCTCGCGGCCGCCGGCGTCAAAGTGCTTGCGCTGCCGATGACCGGGACGACCGTGACCAAGACGAGGATTCGGGCGCGGGGTCAGTCGATGCTTCGGCTGGATCGGGGCGACGCCGCCCCCCTGAACCGGCCGCTGCCCGTCGAGGTGACGGAGGCCCTCGCGGGAGCCCGAGCGATCTGCGTCGCCGACTACGGCGCGGGCGTGACCGCGCTGCCCGCCGTGCGCGAGGCGCTGTCCGGTGTGGCGTCCCGCGTGCCCGTGGTCTGGGATCCGCATCCGCGGGGCGCGCCGCCGGTGCCGGGATGCGCGCTGGTGACCCCGAACGACGAAGAGGCGCGCCAGTTTTGCGGCGACAGCGGGGGCGATGCGGGAGAAGTACTGCTGGACAAGTGGGACGCCGCCGCGGTGTGCATCACCCGCGGCGCCCAGGGCGCGCGTGTGCACGGTCGCCGGCGGCGGGCCCAGCACGTCGGCGTGCCGGAGCGCGCCTCCCAGGCGGCCAGGGGCGCGGCCGACGTCTGCGGGGCCGGGGACCGGTTCGCCGTCGCGGCCGCCGTTGCCCTGGGTGCGGGGGCCGACCCGGTCGCCGCGGTGCAAGCCGCGGTCGCCGACGCCGCCCGCTTCGTCGCCGCCGGCGGCGCCGCCGCGGTCTCGACCCCGGTTTCCCGCACCGGCGCCGACATGTTCAGCGCCGCAGCGCAACTCGAGGACACCGCCGCGGTTGACGCGATCGCCCTGGCCGAACGGCTGCGCCGCGACGGACGGACCGTGGTGGCCACCGGCGGGTGCTTCGACCTGTTGCACACCGGGCACGTCCGGCTGCTTCGGCAGGCCCGTGAGCTCGGCGACGCGCTGATCGTGCTGGTCAATTCAGACGCGTCGGTGCGCGCGCTCAAGGGTGCCGGGCGGCCGGTGATGCGCGACGTCGACCGGGCGCGCGTCCTGGCCGCGCTGGCGTGCGTCGACGCCGTCGCGATCTTCGACGGGCCGACCCCCGAGCGACTGCTGGACACCCTGCGTCCCGGCATCTGGGTGAAGGGCGGCGACTATGTGGCCGCCGAGCTTCCCGAAGCCGAAACGGTGCAACGCCACGGCGGCACCGTGACCATCCTGCCCACCGTGGCCGGCTACTCCTCCTCCCGCTTGATCGCCGCGGCGACGCTCACCGAAAGGCATTGACATGACGGCACAATCGCTCGAAGGCGTACTGATCTCCGGCGGGTCCTCCGGCCTCGGCGCCGCCACCGTGGCGGCGGTGGCCCGGCGCGGCGGCGTGCCGCTGATCCTGGACAAGAACCCGCCGGCCGCAGGAATCTCGGATGTGCCCTACGCGGCCTGCGATCTGGCCGACACCAGTGCCGTCGCGGCCGCCGTGGAGTCGCTTGCCGAACGGGTGGGCGGCCGGATCACCGGTGTCTTCACTGCGGCGGGCATCGACTGCTGCGGCACGCTCGAACAGGTGCCGGCCAAGGAATGGGAGCAAGTCGTCGCCGTCAACCTGATCGGCACCGCCGCCGTCATCCGCGCGGCGCTGCCGTATCTCAAGGCCACCGGCGGGCGCATTGTCACCTGCGCCTCCACGCTGGGCATCAAGGCGGTCGGCGACGCCACCGCCTACTGCGCATCCAAGTTCGGGGTCGTCGGCTTCACGCGCGCTCTCGCGGCCGAACTCGCCGGCGAGGTCGGTGTGACGCTGCTCGTCCCCGGCGGCATGCACACCCCGTTCTTCGACGGGCGGCCCGACCAGTACAAGCCGCCGGCCGACGCCAAGCTCAACCGGCCCGAAGACGTCGCGGAGACGGTGCTTTTCGCACTCTCTCAGCCCGCCGGATGCGAGGTGCGCGAGATGGTGGTCTGCGCCTCCACGGAGTCGTCGTGGCCCTAGGCCGCGACTCGGGCGCGCAAACCCAGACCGCCGTCGATTGCGACACCATCGTGGTGCTGCGCGCCCTCGGCCTCGGCGATCTACTGACGGCCGTGCCCGCGCTGCGGGGGCTGCGCCGGCACTACCCCGACGCCCGGGTGATGCTCGCCGCACCCACCCGCTACCGCGAGCTCGCGCTGCTCACCGGCGCGGTCGACGACCTGTTGCCCACCGCCTGTCTGGGCGACCTGCACCCGCTGGCGCGGCCGCCCGAGCTGGCGATCAATCTGCACGGCTGCGGCCCGCAAAGCATCGATCACCTGCTCACCTGGCGGCCGCGGAACGTGCTCACGCACGGCCATCTGCGTCACCCCGCCCTGGGCGGCCCACCGTGGCGCGCCGAAGTCCACGAGGTGCATCGCTGGTGCGCGCTGCTGGAGTGGGCCGGAATCCATTGCGAGACAGGCGATGTGACCCTGTCCCGGCCCCCGGTGGATCCCGACCGGATCGGCGCGGTGGTGATCCATCCGGGGGCCTCCGCGCCGGCGCGGCAGTGGCCACCGGAGAGGTTCGCCGCGGTCGCGGCCGCGCTGCGCGACGAGGGATGCGAAATCGTGGTCACCGGATCGGCGAGCGAATTCGGCCTCGCCCACGAGGTCGCCCGGGCGGCTCGGCTGCCGCGCACCTCGGTGGTGGCCGGGCTGCTGGACCTGACCGCGTTGACCGCGTTGATATGCGACAGCCGCATGGTGATCTGCGGCGACACCGGCGTCGCGCATCTGGCCGCCGCGACCGAAACGGCGTCGGTGGTGCTGTTCGGTCCCACCGCCCCCGGCCGGTGGGGGCCGCGCGGCCCGGCCCCCCATCTCGCGCTGTGGGCGGGCGGCGTCGGCGATCCGCACGCCGACGCACCGCATGAAGGGCTGCTCATGATCACGGTGGACAGGGTGCTGGCGGCGGCCCACCAAATCTTAAGGGAGAGGGCATGACCGGCGGGCCACGGGTCGGCGTGGTGGGCGTCGGCTATGTCGGTTTGACCACCGCCGTCTGCGTCGCCCGACACGGCCTGAACACGGTCGCGGTGGACATCGACCCCGACCGGGTGCGACGACTGGCGGCCGGCATCCCGGTGATCGACGAGCCGGAGGTGCCAGACCTGCTGCGGGACGGGATCGCGCGCGGGCTGCTGACCTTCAGCGCCGAATTCGGCACGCTGGCCGACCGCGACGTCGTGTTCGTCTGCGTCCCCACGCCGAGCGCCGACGACGGGCGGGCGGACCTGACGGCGGTGCGGTCGGTGGTCGACCGCCTCGGCGCCGTCCTGCGGCCGGGCGCCATCGTCGCGCTGAAGTCGACAGTTCCGGTTGGGACCACTTCGGCCATGTCAAATCGACTGCACAACAACGGGATTCGCGTCGTATCCGCGCCCGAGTTCCTGCGAGAAGGCCGGGCCGTGCACGACTTCTGTCACCCGGACCGGCTGGTCATCGGCACCGAGGACGAATCGGCGGCCCGGGTGGTGCAACGCTCGTATGGGCTCGTATCGGAGCCGGTACTGCGCATGAGCCCGGAGAGCGCCGAACTTGCCAAGTACGCCAGCAACGCGTTCCTGGCCGTCAAGCTCTCGTACGCGAACTCGCTGGCCGCCCTGTGCGCGCGGGTGGGCGCCGACATCGACGACGTCACCGGTTGCATGGGTGCCGACCGGCGGATCGGGCCGGAGTTCCTGCGGCCCGGACCGGGCTGGGGCGGTTCCTGCCTGCCCAAGGACACCGCAGCGCTACTGCACACAGCGCGCCGGCACGGGGTTTCCTTCGCCGAGGTCGAGGCGGCGCGGCGCACCAACACCGCGCAGGCAGGGCGGATCGCCACCGCTCTGCGGCGCGGGATGGGCCGGCCGCTGGGGGGTTGCCGGATCACCGCGTTGGGGTTGACGTTCAAGGCCGCCACCAGCGACACCCGCGACTCCCCCGCGCTGGCCGCATGCCTCAAACTCGCCGAGGACGGCGCACAGGTGATGGGGTACGACCCGCAACTGTCCGCCATCGATCCCGCGGCCCTGCAAGGAGCCGGGGTGACCGCCGTCGACGACCCGTATCGCGCCGCCAAGGCGGCAGAGGCGATCGTCGTGCTGACCGAGTGGCCGCAGTTTCGCGACCTCGATTGGTGCGCCATCGCGCGGGACGCGCCCCAGGCGCTCGTCCTGGACACCCGCAACGCGCTCGACCCGGCCGCGGTGCGGGCCGCGGGGCTGCCGTACCTGGGAAACGGTGCCCCGTCAGGGTTTTGACGCGGCCGCGCCGGGCCGCCAAATCCGGCGAAAACTCCCAGCGAGCACCCAGGAATAAGGGCCGCGAATTCGGGTATGCGCTGATTTGTGCGCCGGAGCACGCCTGAAGGCGCTGCCCGGAAGCCGCCCGGAAAGTCGAACCATGGCGATCCGGTCTCGTTCGGCGCGGCGAACAAGCCGACACGGGCACAGGTTCGCGCGCCCAACGACACCCAACGTCTGTCGAGGAGGGCATTGAATGTCTAAGCAAGAGGTCTCGGACTATTTACTGGAGCGGCTGCGGACGTGGGGTGTCGAGCACGTGTTCGGCTATCCCGGCGACGGCATCAACGGGATCCTGGCCGCGTTCGGGCGCGCCGACAACCGGCCCATGTTCATCCAGTCGCGGCACGAGGAGATGAGCGCCTTCGAGGCGGTGGGGTACGCCAAGTTCACCGACCGCGTCGGGATATGCATGGCCACCTCGGGCCCCGGCGCGATTCATCTGCTCAACGGGCTCTACGACGCCAAGCTCGACCACGTTCCGGTGGTCGCCATCGTCGGTCAGACCAACCGCAGCGCCATGGGCGGGTCCTATCAGCAGGAGGTCGACCTGCTGAGCCTGTTCAAGGACGTGGCCAGCGACTATGTCCAAATGGTCACCGTCCCAGAGCAATTGCCCAACGTGCTGGACCGCGCGATCCGGGTGGCCATGGCGCAGCGGGCGCCGACGGCGCTGATCATCCCCTCCGACGTGCAGGAGCTGCCGTATTCGCCGCCCACGCACGCGTTCAAGATGGTGCCGTCGAGCCTGGGCATCGAGTGGCCGGCCGTTTCCCCCGACGACGCGGCGATCCGCCGCGCGGCCGACGTGCTCAATGCCGGGCAACGGGTCGCCATGCTCGTCGGCAACGGCGCCCGTGGGGCGCGCGAGGAGCTGGCCGAGGTTGCCGACCTGCTGGGCGCCGGGGCGGCCAAGGCGCTGCTGGGCAAGGACGTCCTGAGCGACGAATTGCCATGGGTCACCGGCTCGATCGGCCTGTTGGGCACCCGGCCGAGCTACGAGCTGATGCGCGACTGCGACACGCTGCTGACCGTGGGGTCCAGCTTCCCGTACACGCAGTTCCTGCCCGAGTTCGGGCAGTGCCGCGCCGTGCAGATCGACATCGACGGCCGCTTCATCGGCATGCGCTACCCCTACGAGGTCAACCTGGTCTCGGACGCGAAGGCCGCGCTGCGGGCCCTGATTCCGCACCTGCGCCGCAAGGAGGACCGCAGCTGGCGCGAAACCGTCGAGGCCAACGTGTCGCGCTGGTGGGAGACCATGGACATGGAGGCGAAGGTCAGCGCCGACCCGATCAACCCGATGCGGTTGTTCTCCGAGCTGTCCCCGCAACTTCCCGACGACGCCATTGTCACGGCCGACTCCGGTTCGGCCGCCAACTGGTACGCGCGCCAGCTGAAGTTCCGCGGCAACATTCGCGGCTCGCTGTCGGGCACGCTGGCGACCATGGGTCCCGGCGTGCCGTATGGGATCGGCGCGAAATTCGCGCACCCGCAACGGCCGGTCATCGTGTTCAGCGGTGACGGCGCCATGCAGATGAACGGCATGGCCGAACTCATCACGATCAAGCGGTACTGGCAGGAGTGGGACGACCCGCGCCTCGTCGTCGCGATCCTGCACAACAACGACCTGAACCAGGTCACCTGGGAGATGCGGGCGATGGCCGGTGCGCCGAAATTCGCGGAATCGCAGAACCTTCCCGACATCGACTTTGCCGGGTTCGCCGCCAGCCTGGGTCTGAACGCGATGGCCATCAAGGACGGCGATGAGCTGGCGGACGCCTGGCGCAACGCGTTGTCCGCGGACCGTCCCACCGTGTTGGACGTCTACACCGACCCCGACATGCCGCCGATTCCGCCGCACGCCACCTGGGACCAGTTCAAGGCGGCCACCGCCGCGGTGCTGTCCGGCGACGAGGACCGCGTCGGCTTCGTCAAGGTGGGCCTTAAAACGAAGGCGCAGGAGTTCCTGCCGCACAAGAAGAATTGAGGAGCGGGCCGAGCGATGACTGGGTCTCGAACGCCCAAGTTGTTCGATTCGCTGGCCGCCGATCTGCGCGCCGAGGTCGACGGCGAAATCCGGTTCGACCCGGGGTCGCGCGCGACCTACTCCACGGACGCCTCCAACTACCGGCAGGTGCCCATCGGGGTGGTGCTGCCGCGCACCCCGTCGGCCGGCGCCGACGCCATCGGCGTGTGCCGCCGCCACGAGGTGCCGGTGTTGTCGCGCGGCGGGGGCACCAGCCTGGCCGGGCAGTCCTGCAACGCCGCGGTGGTCATCGACTGGAGCAAGTACTGCACGCGGATCGGGTCGGTCGACACCGAGGCGGGAATCGCCGTGGTGGAGCCGGGCATCAAGCTGGACGTTCTCAACGACCGCCTGAAGTCGGCGAACTGGATGGTGGGCCCGAAACCGTCCACCCACGTCAGCTGCGCGATCGGCGGGATGATCGGCAACAACTCCTGCGGATCCAGCGCCCAGGCGTACGGCAAGATGGTCGACTCGGTGCGCCGGCTCGAGGTGGTGACCTACGACGGCCTGCGGATGTGGGTCGGGCCGACCGGTGACGACGAGTTCCGCCGCATCCTCGACGAAGGGGGCCGCAGGGCCGAGATCTATCGCGGCCTCAAGGCGATCGCCGAGCGGCACGCCGACGAGATCCGGTCGCGCTACCCGGACATCCCGCGGCGGGTCTCGGGGTACAACCTGGATTCGTTGTTGCCGGAGAACGGCTTTCACGTCGCGAAGGCGCTGGTGGGCTCGGAGAGCACGCTGGTCACCGTGCTGCGCGCGGAGCTGCAGCTGGTCCGGCCGCCGGCCGCGACCGCGCTGGTGGTGCTGGGCTTCGACGACATCGGGGCCGCGGCCGATGCCGTGCCGGCCGTGCTCGAGCATGACCCCGCGGCCCTGGAGGGACTGGATGACCGCCTGGTCGAACTCGAGCATTCGCGGCGGCTGGCCGAGAAGGCGCTGCGCCAGCTGCCCGACGGCAACGCCTGGCTGATGGTCCAGATCGACGGCGACGACCAGGACGACGCCGACCGCAAGGCCAAGTCGATGATCCATGCCCTGCAAAAGCGCGTGCACACCGAAGCCACCGTGCTGGACGACCCCCAACGCAAGCAGGAGGTCTGGGCCGCTCGCGAGGCCGGCCTCGGCGCCACCGCGTACCCGCCGAACGAGCCCGAAACCCACGAGGGGTGGGAGGACGCGGCCGTGCCGCCGGACCGGCTGGGCGATTACCTCAGGGATTTCCGCAAGCTGCTGGAGCGCTACGACTACGCGAGCGCGTCGCTGTACGGCCATTTCGGCCAGGGTTGCGTGCACACCCGCATCCCGTTCGTGCTGCGGACCGCCGAGGGCATCGCCAAATACCGTTCCTTCGTGGAGGATTCGGCACGGCTGGTGGTGGATTACGGCGGCTCGCTGTCCGGCGAGCACGGCGACGGTCAATCCCGTGGCGAGTTGCTGCCGATCATGTTCGGCGAGAGCGTGGTCAAGGCCTTCGAGCAGACCAAGGCGCTGTTCGATCCGGACAACCGGATGAATCCCGGCAAGGTCGTGCACCCGTACCGGCTCGACGAGAACCTGCGCTTCGGCGTGGATTACCGCCCGGCCGAACCCAAGGTCATGTTCGCCTATCCCGACGACGATCACCGCTTCTCGCGGGCGGCCGCGCGCTGCGTCGGGGTCGGCAAGTGCCGCGGCCACGAATCGGGCGTGATGTGCCCCAGCTACCGGGCCACCGGTGAGGAGGAGCACTCCACCCGTGGGCGGGCGCGCCTGCTGTTCGAGATGCTGCAGGGTGACGTCATCACCGACGGTTGGCGCTCCACCGAGGTGCACGACGCGCTGGATCTGTGCCTGGCGTGCAAGGGCTGCCGCAGCGACTGCCCCGTCGACGTCGACATGGCGACCTACAAGGCCGAGTTCCTGTTCCACCACTATCGGGGCCGCTTCCGGCCGATGGCGCACTACTCGATGGGCTGGATCCCGTTGTGGGCGCGCCTCGCCGCGGTGGCGCCGCGGGCGCTCAACACCGTGGCGCACGCGCCCGGATCGTCGGCACTGCTCAAGAAGGTCGGCGGCATCGACCCCCAGCGCGAGTTGCCCCGCTTCGCCGACGAGCGGTTCACCGCGTGGTTCGGCGACCGCGCCCCGGCCGCCGCGGCGCCGACAAGGGGGCGGGTGGTGCTGTGGCCGGACAGCTTCGTCAACAACTTCGAACCCGACGTCGGCAAGGCCGCCGTGGCCGTGCTGGAGGCGGCCGGGTTCGAGGTCGAGGTGCCGCAACGCACCGTGTGCTGCGGGCTGACCTGGATCTCCACCGGGCAGCTCAAGGTCGCCAAACGCGTTCTGCGGCGCACGCTTACGGCGCTGCGTCCGGCGCTGCGGACCAGCACGCCGGTGGTGGTCCTGGAACCCAGCTGCGCCGCGGTCTTCCGGTCCGATCTGCCCGAGTTGCTGTTCGGCGACGAGGACGCGCACCGGCTGGCCAAGCAAACCCGCACCCTCGGCGAGCTGCTGGCGGAGCGCGCGCCGGACTGGGACCCGCCCCAGATCGACGCCCACGCGGTGGTTCAGCAGCATTGCCATCAGCACGCGATCCTGGGCTACACCAAGGACAAAAAGATGCTCGCCGACGCCGGTGTGGACGTCGACGTCCTCGACGCCGGATGTTGCGGCCTAGCAGGCAATTTCGGCTTCGAGAAGGGCCACTACGACGTGTCGGTGGCGTGCGCCGAGGACAAGCTGATGCCGGCGCTGCGCGACGCCGACGCCAACACGCTGGTCCTGGCCGACGGGTTCAGTTGCCGCACCCAGATCCGCGCCCTCGCCACGGACCGGCACCCGATGCACGTCGCGCAGGTCCTGGCGAACGCCCTAGCCCAGCCCCGAGCGCGCGCTGCGCAGGTCGTCGACGAATAGCTGGTAGGCCTCGTCGTGGGAGTCGCTGCGATCGCGCAGCACCGACGACGGGTGCACGGTCGCGACCACGATCGGCTCGGGCGTCACGTCGAGATCGACCGCGGCGGGCAGGTGGATAACCTCGCCGCGCTGGGCCGACACCCGAAAGCTCGCTCCGAGAAGGGATTGCGCGGCCGTCGCACCGAGGCAGACGATCACCCGCGGGGCCACCGCCTCGATCTCGGCGATGAGCCACGGGCGGCACGCGACCACCTCGGTGCGGCTCGGTTTCTGGTGGATGCGGCGCTTGCCGCCCTTGCGGGTGAACTTGAAGTGCTTGACGGCGTTGGTCTGGTACGTCAGCGTCGGATCGATCTCGGCGTCGTCAAGCGCGCGGGCGAGCAACCGCCCCGCGGGCCCGACGAACGGCAGGCCGGCGCGGTCTTCCTGGTCCCCCGGCTGCTCTCCGACCAGCATCAGGGGCGCGCCACGGTGCCCGTGGCCGAACACCGTCTGGGTGGCGTCGGCGAACAACGGGCAGCCGTGGCAGCGCTCGGCCGCGGTTTTCAGCGAATCCAGGCCGCGGTCCTGCGGCAGATAGCGTGCGGCGCTGGTCTTGGCGGCGGCCATGATTCAGGCCATGATCAGCCCTTGCCCATGATGGCGTCACGGGCCCGGTCCATCATCGCCGCGAAGGGGCCCGCGGTCAGGTTGGCCGCCTGGGACTCGACGCCGGCGTGCGGCCGGGTGGGCGCGATCGCCTCGGCGAGCTTGGCGGCACGGCCCATCCGGGCCAACTCGTCCTCACTCAATTCCTCGCTCAGCTTGGCGAACTCGTCTTTTTCCTCGTGCTCGGCGTGATCGATCACGGCGTCACGGAGTTCCGTCAGGTGGCGGGTGAATTCCGCGCTGTCGACGTCGAGCTTCTCGAGCTTCTGCAGGACCGTCTTGGCCTCGTGCTCCTCCTCCAGCCGCTTGCCCACTACCGCGGCGCCGTCGGCGATCTTCCGCTTGGCGCGCGGGTGAACGATCTCCTCCTCCGCAGTCTCGTGCACCGCGAGCAGTCGCCGGAGCCCGACGAAGGCCTTCTCCCGGTCTTTCCCCGAGGCCGACAACGTTTCGGCGAACATCGACTTGATTTGCTCGTGCTGACCGACCAGAAAGTCGACCACGTCGGAGCGCGACTTGATGGCGTGCTCTGCCATAACGTCCCTCCCAATCTGCTTACTTTTCAGCGCGCGGGCTGTTGCGCACTCCCTAGCGGCTACCCGAGCCGCGTGGGTACCAAACGGCGTGCGTCGCCGCCACAAAAGGGCGTGTGAGGTGCACGGTTTGGGGTAATTCTCCGAAATGAGCTGGTCTCGACGGATGCGACGCCTGGGCGCGGCCTGCGCCCTGGGCGCGGTCGCGGTGGCGCCGGGTTGCGCGGCGCCCGGGACATCGTTGGAGAGCGCCCCCGAGGTGGCGCTGTGGCGCGTGGGCGCCGCGCTGCGGCAACCGGTCTGGTCCTATCGCACGCACGCCCTGGTCGCGATCACCGACGACAACCGGCTCGCCGCGGTGACGGGCGGCGCCCATCCCGGCGACGCGAACACGCGGCTATCCGCGCCGATGCCGGTGGGCCGCAACCTGCAGATCAGCCAGAAGGACGACCGAACCGTGTTCGTCCCGCAACCGCAGCGCGGCAAGGTGGCCGCCGTCGACCTGGAAAGCCTGCGCCAGACCGCGGATTTCGACGCCGGCCCCGCCCCGGCATACCTGGCCGAAGACGCCGGGGTGCGGATCTTGCTCGCCCTCTCGGCGGACGGGACGGCGGTGACGCCGGTGGACCAGTACGGCTTGCGGAAGCTGCCCACCGCACCGATCGGCGAGGCGCCCGCGGACAGCATCGACGGCGCCAATCGTGGGCGAAAGATCGACTATCACGTCTACGCGCCGTCGGGAATCCGCTATTACGAAGGCTTCTCGTCGCCACCGCAACAACGCGGCTCGCTGCTGGGCATGGACGTCGCGGTCTCGGCCGGCGACGGCGCGGCGGACACCCGCAACTATGTGGCCGGCCACGACAGCAGCACGCTCTACGCCGTCGACTCGCGCCGCGGCGGCAGGGGAATGCTGGTACTGGCCAGCGCCCGGCTGCCGTCGCCGATCCGCGAACTCGGCACCGACGACACCCGCATTTACGCGGCCACCGACCACGAAATCGTCACGCTGGAGGCCAACAGCTTCACCGGCTTTCCGGACCAGAACATTCCGGTGATCCGCGTGACCAACTACCGGTCGGCCCTGCCCGGCGGCGCCGCGCAATCCGCGCGCCCCTCGGGCATGGCCATCGGGCCCCACCGCATCTACCTGACTTTGGCCGACACGCCCTATGTGGTCAGCGTCGCCAAGCCGCAACTGTAACGCAAGGGAGAAGACGATGAGCGCGACACAAAATCCCGCACGGGCGGCGGCAGCGGTGGACATCGACGGTGACGTCGAGCTGATCACCGGGCAGATCAGGGCGCTCAAGGAGCTTGCCAAGCAGGACGACGAGGCGCCGATCAGCGAAGGGCAACGCTACGACTTCAGCATCCGGTGGGGCACGGTGCTGGCCGGGCGGCTGCGACGCCTGGTGCACTACAGCTCGCTGGGCCGGCTCACGGACGCCGACGAGCGCACCTTTGCCGCGTTGCGCCACGAGCTGCGCTCGCTGTCGCATCTGATCGAGCGGTTCCGGCTGGCCGAGCCGAACTTCACCGAGGGCTCGGCCCCGAGTGCGAAGCGTTTTCGTCCGCGGAGCCGTCGCTGAGAAAGTCCTTGGCGCTCAGGACGATTCCGGTCCGCGGCTTGGCGCAGTCCGGGTTGCGACAGGTCAGCGCGATCATGTATGCGTCGCGCTCCTCGTCGAGGAAGAGGAAGCCGAGGAACAGGGCGTCGCCGACGTCGAAACCCGTTGCGCCGCAGCATTCGCAGTAGCCGCCCTTGGCCGTGATCTGTTCGGTGACCCGTTCGCGGGCGGTCGCGTCCAGGGCGATCAGCTCCGGGCGCAGCATCGCGTCGGCGGTCATGTCTAGATCTCCACATCCTTGTCGTAATGCACGTTGTCCTCTCGCCAGCCACCTAGGCCGTAGCCGATGCCGCGGTGGTCGTCGACAAACTCGATCGCGTTGATCCACTTGGCCATCTTGAAGCCGACCTGGGTCTCCACCCGTAGCCGCAGCGGCGCACCATGCTTGATGGGCAACGGCGTTCCGTTCATCTCGTACGCCAGGATCGTCTGCGGCTTGTAGGCCAGTTCGAGATCAATCACCTCGTAGAACTGCCCCTCCCCCTCCGCGCTCGGTTCGTCGCGGCCGGTGTCCTGCATCGTCAGCAGGCACAAGTAGCGCGCCTGCGGGAGCGGGCGCACCCGGTCGGCCAGGGCGGCCAGCGACAGGCCCGTCCACTCGCCGATGCTCGTCCAGCCCTGCACGCAGTTGTGCAAAACCCGTTGCCGCTGCGGCTCGGCCAGCGCCCGCAGCGCGGCCAGGTCGAACGTCATCGGCTGCTCGACGAGCCCACCGACCCGCAACCGCCAGTCGACGAAATTGTGCACCGCCATCACCTTGTACTCGGTCGAGCACGGCGGTTTGCCGTTGACCCGGTGTTCTTCGGACAGCATCCGTTCCGGATAGTCCTGCCGGGAGTCCAACGGGCGCAGCAGGATCAGCCGCGCCCGGGTGATGACGGCGCCGAGGATGCGGCGAACCTGGACCGGCTTGCGCAGGCTCCATACGGTGGCCGCGACGTGGACGGCGACGATCGCGCCGATGATCAAGAACGACAAGACGATTGCCAGCGTGACGTTGCGGACGGAGCCGAAGATCATCGACGCGTTGAGTTGCCCCCAGCCCCAGAAGAAGACCATCGACACGTGGACCGCGATGAAGACCAAAAACGCGACCAGCCCGAGGAAGTGCAGGCTGCGGGCGGATTGCCGTCCGCCCCAGAGCCGCACGAACCAGGGAAACCGCGCCTCGATCGCGGGGGATTGTGCCGCGCCGGTGAGGATTTGGAACGGGGCGAGCACGAAGACGACGCCCGCATAGGTCAGCTTCTGGATGGCGTCCAGCGGTTCGTTGGGCAGCAGCGGGGGCAGGTTGAACGTCGCATACGTCAGGATGTCGTTGCCGGCCTCGACGAAGGTCGCCCACGACTGCGGCCAGTACCGATGCCACTGGCCGGTGGCGAACAACAGCACGTAGTAGGACAGCCCCACCAGCACCCAGCCGATCACCGAGATGAAATGCCAGTGCCGCCCCATGCCGAGCCTCTTGTGGCCGGGCAGCGCGACCAGCGGGCTGTAATCCTCCTCCTCGTCGAGGGTGTCGTAGAGCCGGTCGGTCGGCATCGTCTTTGTGGTGAACCGCGCCCACTCGGTGCCGGGCTTGCTGTCCTCCCGCCAATACAGCTTGGGATGCGTGGAAAGGATCTCAATGCCGCTGCGCAGCAACAGGGTTAGGAACAGCACGTTGAGCCAGTGGTCGATGCGCAGCCACGCCGGGTAGTCGAGGGTTATCACGCGGCTGCTCAGTCCTCCCAGCGCTGGCGCTGCGGATAGGCGACGTTGATGCCCAGCAGCACTGTGGTGTGCAGTGCGAGGAATGCGCCCGCGAACGCGAACGCGAACGATGCCGGCGCGAAATCCCACCGTCCGGTCATTCCCGTGAGGGCGGGCAGATAGACCACCCGGGTGAGAACGTCGACGCCGATCACGACGACCGAAAGCAGGCTGCCGAAGTACCAACCAGCTTGTGCCACATGGTGATTGCGGCCGACCCATAAGGCGAGGCCGACCAGCAGGCAACCGGCGATCACAGCCACCGCGTACACGACGAAATACCAGGGCAATGCGTCTCGGGTGGCCTGGGTGGCCAGCGCGTAGGCGTGCGTTGCGGCGACGCCGACGAGCAGGATGGCTCCCAGCCCCGTTACCACCCGGGGCAGGTTGAAGGCGACGTACCCGCCGAGGCTGAGGACTCGAAATACCCGACTGCGGTGCCAGCTTTCTGGCCACGACTCGACGAGAAAACCCACCGTGCGCGCGTACCCGGGCACGGGTTTCTCAAACGTGGACTTATAGAAATTGCGGCTTCGACGGCGCGGGGCCGGTCGGCTACATTCGGGTCAGGATGCCGGGCTAAGGAGGCCACTGGCGTGAATCCTCAGGATCCCTACGGATACGGTCCGCTGAGTTACGACCCGCTGGGTCGCATGCCCCCCGCCGCCCCGCCGGTGCCACCGCCGGTCTTGCCACCGCCACCACCAGAGCCGTATCGCCCGCCGGTCAACGCGATGGCCAGCCGGTCGCTGGTGTTCGCCTTCGCGTCCCCGCCCGTCGGCGCCGTGCTGGGACACCTGGCGCTGGCGCAGATCCGCCGCACGGGCGAGCTCGGCCGAAACCGCGCCCTGGCCGCGCTGGCGCTGTCCTACGCGATCATCGGCGTCACGATCCTCGCCCTGGTGGGGTGGGCCACCCTGGCCGCGCTGCCGTCCACCCCGGACCGCCCGGCGACACCGGCCACCACCGCCGCGGCGCCCGCGGGGCCGTCCGTCGCGCCGGACGCCATCGGCACGGTCCTGCCCAGCCTCGGGGACCTGAAGACGATCACCGACGACCAGAACCTCGAGGCGGGCCAGACGTGGGACCATCCCAGCAGGTCCGACCGAGAGGGAACCATCGACCGGGCGGAGTGCTGGGGCAGCATCGCCCCCGGGACCCCGGACGCCTACAACGTCGACGCCATCTTCGGCTACCGCGCGGCGGAATTCTCCGACACCCGCAGCCTGCTCAAGTCGGTCCAGGTCATCGAGGCCGTAGCGGCGTTTCGCGACACACCGGCGGCGCAATCGCAGCTGGCGAAGCTGTTGGACGGGTGGCGCCGGTGCGGGGGCACGACGGTGAGCGTGACGATCCCCGAGGCGGGGCCCATTCCGTTCGCCCTGGGCGAGCCCACCGACGCCGGCAACGGCATCACCGCATTGGATCTGACGCCCAAGGGCCTGCAGGTGCGCTCCGCCCGCGCCGTCGCGGCCAAGGCCAACGTCGTGGTCGACCTGTACGTGTCGTACAGCGGCACCACCGACGGCGCCAAGCCACGGCAATCGGCCGTGAGCATCGCCACCGCCGCGCTGAACAAGATCCCGGGGTAGGGGATCGCCTAGGGTGGGCCGCATGAAATATCTCGACGTCGACGGGGTCGGACGGGTCAGCCGAATCGGCCTGGGCACGTGGCAGTTCGGGTCGCGGGAGTGGGGCTACGGCGAGGGCTACGCCTCCGGCGCCGCCCGCGACATCGTGCAGCGCGCCCGCGCCCTGGGCGTGACGCTGTTCGACACCGCCGAGGTGTACGGGCTGGGCAAGAGCGAGCGGATCCTGGGCGAAGCGCTCGGCGACGAGCGCGCCGAGGTCGCGGTGGCCAGCAAGGTCATGCCCGTCGCCCCCTTCCCCGTCGTCATCAAGCAGCGCGAGCAGGCGAGCGCGCGGCGGCTGGGACTCGACCGCATCCCGCTCTACCAGATCCACCAGCCCAACCCGGTGGTCCCCGACTCGGTGATCATGCCCGGCATGCGCGATCTGCTCGACGAGGGCAAGATCGGCGCGGCCGGCGTCTCCAACTACTCGCTGGAGCGGTGGCGAAAGGCCGACGCCGCGCTCGGGCGGCCGGTGATCAGCAACCAGGTGCACTTCTCGCTCGCCCACTCCGGCGCGCTGGAGGATCTGGTGCCCTTCGCCGAGCGCGAGGGCCGCATCGTGATCGCCTGGAGCCCGCTCGAGCAGGGCCTGCTGGGCGGCAAGTACGGCGTGGACAACCGTCCCGGCGGCATTCGAGCGGTGAACCGGTACTTCGGCACCGAGAACCTGCGCCGCATCGAGCCGCTCCTGCAGACGTTGCGCGACGTCGCGGCGCAGGTCGGCGCCAAGCCGGCGCAGGTGGCCCTGGCCTGGCTGATCAGCCTGCCGGGCGTGGTCGCCATCCCCGGCGCCTCCAGCCTCGAGCAGCTCGAGTTCAACGTCGCCGCCGCCGACATCGAGCTGCCGCCGGATTCCCGCGACGCCCTCACCGACGCGGCGCGCGCGTTCCGCCCGGTGTCGAACGGGCGCTTCCTTCTCGACAAGGCCCGCGAGCAGCTCGGGGTCTGAAATCTAAGCCTGGGCCGGCTCCGCGAATGCCGCGGCGCTGGCGGGGGCTCCCCTGGCGACGACGAGCGGCATCGACGTCGACGCGTCGGTGCGCAGGATCGTGTGGACCACGTCGATGAGGTCCTCGACCGGCATCAGCTTGCCGGGCATGCAGCCGCGGGAGGCCCACAGCGGGACGGCCTTCATCGCGAGGTCCATGTCCCAGCCGGCGTTCATGCCCGTCTGCGCATCGCCCTCGCCGCCGGCGCACTCCCCGACGATGAGGTTGGTGAAGCCGATGTCCGGATGTTCGGCCCGCCACGCCTCGACGAGCCGCTCGAGGGCGGCCTTGCTGACGCCGTACGCCCCTAGACCTGGCCAGGGCGGCCCGAACGTGCCCGCGTCGGAAGCGAGGTACACGACCTTGCCCGCCGACTCGGTCAGGTGCGGCACCGCGGCCGCCGTGACCAGCGCCGCGCCGATCACGTTGGTGTCGAACACGCGCCGCCACGTGTCGGCGTCGGTGTCGACCATCCGGACCAGCGGCCCGATGGCCGGCGTGTAGACGAGGTTGTCGATCCCGCCGAGCGCGTCCGCGGCGGCGCCGATCGCCGAGCGGGCGGACGCCTCGTCGGTGACGTCGCATTCGACCGCGATCGCGCCGGGCCCCGCCTCCTGCGCCGCGGCCTCGATGCGCTCGCGGCGCCGGGCGAGCAGTGCCACCTGATCGCCGCGCCGCGCCAGGCCGACGCCGATGCAGCGCCCGAGTCCGCTCGAGGCGCCAACCACCACTGTCCTTGACATATTCGCCCTCTCCTGTAACGAGCCCGCTGCAGGCACAGCGTATCGATCGGGGAGCGGCTAGGTGACGTTCGGGCGGATTTGTGTCAACCGGGTCATGCCCCGTCGGGGGCCTGCAGCACCACGGCGGTGTGCGCGTCCACCGTCAGGGTGCCTCCCCCGGGGACCTCCTCCGCGGGCGTCTCCTCTTCGGGCCCGGTGAACACGACGAGCTGCCACGCGGCGCCGAATTCCTTTGGCGGAAGCGTGAATTCGATCGGCTCGTGGTGGGCGTTGAAGCACAGCAGGAACGAGTCGTCGAACACCCGCTGCCCCCGTGCGTCGCTGTCGGGGATGCCGTGGCCGTTGAGGAACACCGCGACGGACTTGGCGAATCCCGCGCCCCAGTCCTCGTCGGTCATCTCGGTGCCCTCGGGGGTGAACCAAGCGATGTCGGGCAGCCCGTCCTGGCCGCGGCGGCCCAGCGGCTTGCCGGAGAAGAACCGACGCCGGCGGAACACCGGGTGGTTGGCGCGCAGTGCCGACACGACGCGGGTGAACTCCAGCAGGCCGCTATCGGCTTTTGCCCAATTGATCCAGGTGAGCTCGTTGTCCTGGCAGTAGCCGTTGTTGTTGCCGTTCTGGGTGCGGCCGAGCTCGTCGCCGTGGCAGATCATCGGCACACCCTGGGAGAGCAGCAGCGTGGTGAGGAAGTTGCGCTGCTGGCGGGCCCGCAGCACGTTGACCTCCGGGTCGTCGGTCGGCCCCTCTACCCCGCAGTTCCACGACCGGTTGTGGTTCTCCCCGTCGTTGTTGTCCTCGCCGTTGGCCTCGTTGTGCTTCTCGTTGTAGGACACCAGGTCGCGCAGCGTGAACCCGTCGTGCGCAACGACGAAGTTGATCGACGCCACCGGCCGGCGCGCGGTGTGCTCGTAGAGGTCGGCCGATCCGGAGAGCCGGTAGGCGAACTCGTCGAGGGTGGCGGGCTCGCCCCGCCAGAAGTCCCGGACGGTGTCGCGGTACTTGCCGTTCCACTCGGTCCACTGCGGCGGGAAGTTGCCCACCTGGTAGCCGCCCGGCCCGACGTCCCACGGTTCGGCGATGAGCTTGACCTGGCTGATCGTCGGATCCTGTTGCACGAGTTCGAAAAACGTCGCCAGCCGGTCGACGTCGTAGAACTCGCGGGCCAGGGTCGCGGCCAGGTCGAAGCGGAAGCCGTCGACGTGCATCTCGGTCACCCAGTAGCGCAGCGAGTCCATGATCAGCTGCAGCGCGTGCGGGTGCCCGACGTTGAGGCTGTTGCCGGTGCCGGTGTAGTCCATGTAGTAGCGCTTGTCGTCGTCGACCAGCCGGTAGTAGGCGGCGTTGTCGATGCCGCGCATGCACAGCGTCGGGCCCAGGTGGTTGCCCTCGGCCGTGTGGTTGTAGACCACGTCGAGAATGACCTCGATGCCGGCCTCGTGCAGGGCCCGCACCATCGCCTTGAACTCCTGCACCTGTCCGCCGGGGGACTTGGCGCTGGAGTACTTGAAGTCGGGCGCGAAGAATCCGATCGTGTTGTAGCCCCAGTAATTTGACAGCCCCTTGTCGACGAGGGTCGAGTCGTTGGCGAAGTGATGCACCGGCATCAACTCGATCGCCGTCACGCCGATGCTCTTCAGGTGCTCGATGATCACGGGGTGCGCCACCGCGGCATACGTTCCGCGGATCTGCTCGGGGATGTCGGGATGGGTCTGCGTGAGGCCCTTGACGTGCGCCTCGTAGATGACGGTGTCGGCGTACTGGTGGTCCGGCGGCCGGTCGTTGCCCCAGTCGAAGTAGGGGTTGATGACCACTGACTTGGGCATGCTGGGGGCGGAGTCCTCGTCGTTGCGACTGTCCGGGTCGCCGAAGTTGTAGCCGAACAGCGACTGGTTCCATTCGAAGCTGCCGTCGATGGCCTTGGAATACGGGTCCACCAGCAGCTTGTTCGGGTTGCAGCGCAGGCCGTTCTCCGGCTCGTACGGACCGTGCACGCGGTAGCCGTAGTGCTGGCCGGGCTCGATGTTGGGTATGTAGGCGTGCCAGACGAATCCGTCGACCTCGGGCAGGGCGATCCGGCTCTCGGTGCCGTCGGCGTCGAACAGGCACAGCTCGACGCGTTCGGCCACCTCGCTGAACACCGCGAAGTTGGTGCCCGCGCCGTCGTACGTCGCTCCCAGCGGGTAGGCCCTGCCGGGCCAGACTTCACCGGTGGGGGTGGGCGCGCGGAGTCCTGGGCCGGTCATGGCGCACTTGATACCCCGCAATTGCCGAGGTCAAACCACGGCTCGAAACTGCCTGCCGCACAAGGTAATTACGGCTTCAGCATGACCTTGACGGCGCCGTCCTGCTTCTTCTGGAAGATCTCGTAGGCGTGCGGGGCCTCGTCGAGGGGCAGCACGTGGGTGGCGAAGGTGTCGACGCCCAGGGGATCGTCGTCGGTCAGCAGGGGCATGATGTCGTCGACCCACCTCTTCACGTTGGCCTGCCCCATCCGCAGGGTGACCTGCTTGTCGAACAGCGTGAGCATCGGCAGCGGGTCGGCCATTCCCCCGTAGACGCCGATCAGCGAAATCGTTCCCCCGCGCCGCACGATGTCGATCGCGGAGTACAGGGCATGGAGCCGGTCCACCCCGGCGGTCTGCATGACCCGCTTCCCGATGAAATCCGGCAGCATCCCGCTGGCCTGCTGCGCCAGCCGCGCGGCGGGTGATCCGTGCGACTCCATGCCTACGGCGTCGATGACGGAGTCGGTGCCGCGACCGTCGGTCAGGTCGCGGATCGCGTCGCCGAGCGGCGAATCGAGCCGGCTCAGGTCGATGGTGTGGATGCCGCGCCCGGCGGCGCGGGCCAAGCGTTCGGGTACCAGGTCGACGGCGATGACCCGGTACCCGAGATGGTCGGCGATGCGGGCGGCCATGTCCCCGATCGGGCCCAGGCCGAGCACGGCCACCGAACCCCCGTCCGGGATGTCGGCGTAGGCCACCGCCTGCCAGGCGGTCGGCAACACGTCAGAGAGGTACACGAAACGCGAATCCGGCGGTCCCACAGGCACTTTGATGTGGGTGAACTGTGCCTGCGGGACGCGGAGCAGTTCGGCCTGCCCGCCGGGGATTTCGCCGTAGAGCTCCGAATAGCCGAACAGCGCCGCGCCCATCCCCTGGTCGCGCACCTGGGTGGTCTCGCACTGGGTATAGAGCTGCATGTCGCACATGTGGCAACGGCCGCAGGAGATCTGGAACGGGACGACGACGCGGTCGCCGACGCGCAGGTCGCCCGTCTGGCCGCCGACCTCGCGGACGATGCCCATCGGCTCGTGCCCGAGGATGTCGCCCGGGTTCATGAAGGCCCCGAGAATCTCGTAGAGGTGCAGGTCCGAACCGCAGATGTTGGTGGAGGTGACTTCGATGATGGCGTCGGTCGGCTGTTCGATCTTGGGATCGGGCACCGACTCCACGCGGACGTCGCGCTTGCCCTGCCAGGTGACGGCTTTCATGTGCATGGCACATACCCGCGTCGCGCGGCCCGAAACGCCCGCGCGCGGCTACCCGCGCCGGTCGCGATGCCGTGGCTTGAGCGGATGTTCGCTGTCGATCAAGGCCTTGGCGATGTCGATCAGCTTGGTGTTGGACCGCTGGGACAGCCGGGTGAGCAGTTCGAACGCCTCGACGGCGTCGAGGTTGAAGCGCTCCATGATGACGCCCTTGGCCTGACCGATGGTGTCCCGCGACGCCAGCGCGCTGCGGAACTGGTCCTGCTGGCGCATCATCGACCAGGCCAGGGCCACGTGGGTGGCGAAAATGCCGCCGATTTCCAAGGATTCGTTGCCGAAAGCGCGGGGATGATCGGCATAGAAGTTGAGCGCGGCCAAGCTTTTCTCGTCGTCGAACAACTCGTACGAGACGATCGATCGGATGGGGGTTTCCTCCAGCGCGTCGCGCTGATAGTGCGGCCAGCGCTGGTCGACGTTCAGATCGTCGACGTAGACCATGTGGTAGCCCCAGGCGGCGCCCAGGCACGGCCCCTCCCCGCACCGGTCCTGGATGGTGTCGAGGAGCATCGGGTAGCGGTGGGTGGCCACCACGGTGGTGACTGCCTTGCCCCGCTCGGCCAGGGTGATCCCCGCGTACTGGCAGCCCGGCATGTGCCGAACGCCGCTCTCGATCAGTTCGCGCAGGCCAGCCGTCGTTTCGGTGCCCTCGCGCTGCAGGCTGGTCATGAGTTCGGACAACTGGGTGACGACCGTGCTCTTGTCATCCGGCATTTCATCACCCCCTCGAGGGTTTTCAGGCCGCGCGCCGGCGGTGGCATACCCCATGCGTCGACGCATAAAACGAAGCCTACGGGCCAAACAACGAAGTGCAAACAGCTCAAAAGGACGGCCCGGACGGCGCCCGTGTGCCCGATCATCGGGCCGCCCGTTAAGGGGTTGGTGGTCAACGGCTTTCGCGCCGGGTCCCGTTTTTCTTCGGACCCGCGCCCTTGGCCGCGTTCCGCAAGGTGCGATTGGTGGAGCGCAGATCGGTGTTGACCGCCGAGAGCTCGGCGTTGTGGTCTTCCAGGCTCAGGATGCGGGCGATGCCGGCGAGGTTGACCCCGGCGTCGAGCAGGGCGCTGATGCGCTGCAGCCGGGCCAGGTCGTTCGCGCTGTAGCGCCGCGTTCCCCCGTCGCTGCGGGCGGGACTCAACAGCCCGTGCCGTTCGTAGAGGCGCAGCGACTGCACCGGGATGCCGGAAAGTTCGGCGGCCACGGAGATCCCATACACGCCGCGGTCCGACGCCGGCGCGCCCGCCTCCCCAATGCTCTCGGTCATCGGCCGTCCCCTCAGCAAGATCAGTCAGAAAATCTGTTTATCACACTTGCGTTCTTCTGTCGATAGTGATATATGAAATCTATGTCTTCTGGCATAGAAAGACACACGGGAATTGACCACTTCAGAGCCGCAGATTGGAGTGAAAGGTGACCGCCATGCTGATGCGTACCGACCCCTTCCGTGACCTCGACCGATTCGCCCAGCAAGTGCTCGGCACGGCCGCCCGGCCGGCGGTGATGCCGATGGACGCGTGGCGCGAGGGAGAACAATTCGTCGTCGAGTTCGACCTGCCGGGCATCGACGCCGACACGCTCGACATCGACATCGAGCGCAATGTCGTGACCGTGCGCGCCGAGCGCCCGGGCGTCGACCCCAACCGCGAGATGCTCGCCACCGAGCGGCCGCGCGGGGTGTTCAGCCGCCAGCTAGTGCTCGGCGAAAACCTCGACACCGAGCGGATCGACGCGTCCTACTCCGAGGGCGTCCTGCGCCTGCGCATCCCGGTGGCCGAGAAGGCCAAGCCGCGCAAGATTTCCGTCAGTCACGGCAACGGCCACAAGGCCATCAACGAGGAAGCCAACAAGCGCGAGGTGATCGACGCCTGACGACCGGCGGGTGGGGCGGCTTTCGCCGCCCCACCCTTTGCCCAGGGAGGCGCCCAGGGAGGCGAGGTCCCACCATGGAATGGCATCTGAACGGCGAAACGCCCGACGTCGAAGAGGCGCTTGCGGGGGGCGTTCCGCAGGCCGTGGGCTGGTTCCGGTTCTACTTCGCCGACCAGCGCTGGGAGTGGTCGGATCAGGTGCAGCGGATGCACGGCTATGAACCCGGCAGCGTCACCCCGACCACTGACCTGGTGCTCGCGCACAAGCACCCCGACGACCGCGGGCAGGTCGCGGCCACCATCGATCAGATCCTGAACACCCACGAGGCCTTCAGCACCCGCCACCGCATCATCGACACCGCCGGCAACGTGCGCCACATCATCGTCGTCGGTGATCAGCTCGTCGACGACCAAGGTGAGGTGATCGGGACGCACGGGTTCTATGTCGACGCTTCCCCCGAAAGCGCCCAGGAGGATCTCGTCACCGCGCGGCTGGCGGAGATCAAGGAGAATCGCGCCGGCATCGAACAGGCCAAGGGCATGCTGATGCTGGTCTACCGAATCAGCGACGACGCCGCCTTCAACTTACTCAAATGGCTGTCCCAGGAGGCGAACGTCAAGCTGCGGCTGCTGGCCGAGCAGATCATCGAAGACTTCCCTGCCGCCGGCCTGCCGCTCAACACGCAGGAATTCGACCATCTCCTGCTGACCGCGCACCAGCGCATCCGCCGCGAAAACGGCCGACCCGTCAAGCGTTGACCGAGTCGCGGGCGGCCTGCACCAGCTGCGCGACCCCCTTCTCGATCCCGGCGGCGAGCGCCTCGATGTCGGGCGCGGTGTCGTAGTCGGCGGTGATGCCGAAGATGAACGCGTCGGCGTAGCTGAGCATCGCGATGCCGGTGCGCAGTTGCAGGGCGATCGGCGGGATCGGGAAGATCTCCAGCACCCGCCGGCCCATCAGCCTCTGCTGTTTGCGTGGACCCGGAACGTTCGTCGCCAGTGCGACCACCGCCCGCTGGGGAAGCCGCGCCAACAGGCGAATCGCCCACGCGGAGAAGACAAATGGGACGTTCTTGGCGGCCGCCACCACCGCGCTGCCGCCCTCTCGCTGGCCGCTGGCTTTGGCCCGGGTGAGCCGGCCGTGCACCAGCCGCAGCTGCTCGACCGGGTCGCCCTCGTCGACGGGCAGCAGCGGCAGCATCGCCGAGACCTGGTTGTCGGCCACGTCGAAGTGGTTCGTCGGGCGGACGGAGACCGGGACGAGCGTGCGCAACGAGTTGCGCGCCGGCTGTTCGCCGCGATCGATCAGCATCGTGCGGTAGCTGTCGGTGATGGCCGCCAGCGCGACGTCGTTGAGGGTCACGCCGAACGCCGCGGCCACCTCCTGCAGGTCGGCCAGGCGGACCCGGGCCACGCTGAACCGGCGCATGCTCGTGACGGGCCCGTTCAGCGACGATGCCGGCGCGGGGCTGAACAGGCTGGCCGTCAGTTCGGCCGCGCCCACCGCGACCTGTTCGGCGGTCGCCGCCGCGGCGAGCGCGCTTCGCCCGAGGCCGTTCACCCAGCTCAGCGGGTTGAGGCTGAACCTGGGCAGGCTCGGCCCCGGCCGCTCCGGTTCCCGGGCGGCGCGGATGTCGGTGGCGAAGGATTCGCGTTCGTCCCGGTCGTCGCTGAACCTCGCCAGCATCTGCGTCGTCGCGATGCCGTCGGCGATGCAGTGATGGATCTTGGTCAGAACGGCCCAGCGGTCGTCGGCCAGCCCCTCGATCAGGTAGCACTCCCACAATGGGCGCTCGCGATCGAGCCGGCGCTCCATCACGGCCGCGATCGTTTCGAACAGTTCGGTGTCGCCGCCGGGATGCGGGAGCGCGAGGCGGTGCAGGTGGCGCGCGATGTCGAAGTGCGGGTCGTCCACCCATTCGGGTGCGCCGAGATCCAGCGGGTGCGTCCGCAGCACCTGCGTGCATCGCGGAATGTCCGGAACGCGTTTGGCGAAGGCGGAGACGAACTCGTCGAAGTCGGGAACGGGACCCTCGATGATCGACACGCCCCCGACCGCCAGGCTCACGTGCGGATCGGAGTCTTCGACTTCGAGGAAGGTGGCATCGAGCGCGGTCAATTGCTCCATTTGGCTACTTTCCGCCCTGCGCGCCGGCGGAGTCAGAGTCAGAAGTCCCCAACTTTCGGGGCCTAATGCCGGCTGTGCCGCGCCAAATGCGGCCATATCGTGAGACCCATGAGCAGGTTCAACTACGTTCGCTTCTTCGAAGAGATCGGCATCGACGACGTGCCGCTGGTCGGCGGCAAGAACGCCTCGCTCGGCGAGATGTTTCAGAAGCTCTCCGGGCAGGGCGTGCGCGTCCCGCACGGGTTCGCCACCACCTCGGCCGGCTACCGACACATGCTGGACCGCGCCGGCGCCTGGGACGCGCTGCACGCCGAGCTCGACGACCTCAACCCCGATGACGTCGCCGAGTTGGCGCGCCGGGGCAAGCGCGCCCGTGAGATCGTCTATGGCGCAGGGCTTCCCGACGACCTGGCCGCCGAGATCGTGTCCGCCTACCGCATGCTTCAGCAGGAGTACGGCGAGGACGTCAGCCTGGCGGTGCGAAGCTCGGCGACCGCCGAGGACCTGCCGACGGCCAGCTTCGCCGGCCAGCAGGAGACCTTCCTCAACATCACCGGCGCCGAGAGCCTGCTCGACGCGTGCCGCCGCTGCTTCGCCAGCCTGTTCACCGACCGGGCCATCCACTACCGCATCGACCAGGGCTTCGACCATTTCAAGGTCTCGCTGTCGATCGGCATCATGAAGATGGTGCGCTCGGACCTCGCCTCGTCGGGCGTGATGTTCACCATCGACACCGAATCCGGCTTCAACGACGTCGTTTTCGTCACCGGCGCCTACGGGCTGGGCGAGAACGTGGTCCAGGGCGCTGTCGACCCCGACGAGTTCTACGTCCACAAGCCGACCTATCAGGCCGGCCACCGCGCCGTGCTGCGCCGCCTGATCGGCGACAAGGCGGTGAAGATGGTCTTCGTCGAGGGCGGGACCAAGCAGACCACCCGCAACATCCCGACGCCGAAGGCCGACCGCGGCCGGTTCTGCGTCACCGACGACGACGTCCTCGAGCTCGCCGGATATGCCTGCACCATCGAGCGGCACTACGGGCGGCCGATGGACATCGAGTGGGCCAAGGACGGTCTCGACGGGCAGCTCTACATCGTCCAGGCCCGCCCCGAAACGGCGGCGTCCCAGCGCAGTTGGACGACGGTGGAGACCTATGTGCTCGAGGGAAGGGGCGAGATACTCACCGAGGGCCGCTCCGTCGGCGAGAAGGTCGCGTCGGGTAGGGCGAAACTGATCGACAACCTCGAGCACCTCGCCGACTTCCAGCCCGGCCAGGTGCTCGTCGCCGACACCACCACGCCGGACTGGGAGCCGGTGATGAAGATCGCCGCCGCGATCGTCACCAACCGCGGCGGGCGCACCTGCCACGCCGCGATCATCGCGCGCGAACTGGGCATCCCGGCCGTGGTCGGCGCGGGCGACGCCACCACGAGCGTCCCGAACGGCGAGGTCGTCACGGTGTCCTGCGTCGAGGGCGATACCGGGCGGGTGTACCGCGGCGAGGTGGGTTTCCACGTCGATCGCACCGAAGTGGCCGGCCTGGCGCGGCCGCGGACCCAGATCATGGTCAACCTCGGCAACCCCGACCTCGCGTTCAAGACGTCGTTCTTACCGAATGACGGTGTGGGACTTGCCCGGATGGAGTTCATCGTCAGCGAATACATCAAGGTCCATCCGCTGGCCCTGCTGCACCCCGAAAAGGTCGGCGACGCCGAGGCTTTGCGCACCATTGAACGGCTCACCCGCGGCTACCCCGACGGCGGCGCGTTCTTCGTGGAGCGCCTCTCCGAGGGGATCGGCACCATCGCGGCCGCCTTCTGGCCGAAGCCCGTCGTGGTCCGGATGTCGGATTTCAAGACGAACGAATACGCCAGCCTCGTCGGCGGCAGCGCGTTCGAGCCGGTCGAGAGCAACCCGATGATCGGGTTCCGCGGCGCCTCGCGCTACGCCCACCCCGCCTACGCCGAGGGCTTCGCGCTGGAATGCCGCGCGATGAAACGCGTCCGCGAGGACATGGGCCTGACCAACGTCATCATCATGCTCCCGTTCGTGCGCCGGGTGACCGAGGCGGACCTGGTGCTGCAGACCATGGCCGAACTTGGCCTGCAGCGCGGCCAGAACGGGCTCCAGGTGTACGCGATGTGCGAGATCCCGAACAACGTGATCCTGCTCGATCAGTTCGCCAAACGCTTCGACGGATTCTCCATCGGTTCGAACGACCTGACCCAGCTCACCCTCGGCGTCGACCGTGACAGCGAGATCGTGGCCTTCGACTACGACGAGCGCGACGAGGGCGTCAAGGAGATGATCCGCCTGGCCGTGGAAGGCTGCCGCCGCAACGGGATTCATTCAGGGCTGTGCGGGCAGGCGCCGTCAGACTACCCGGACATGGCGGAGTTCCTGGTCCGCGCCGGCATCGACTCGATCAGCCTGAACCCCGACGTGGTCGTCAAGACCACCCGCCAGATCCTCGAGCTGGAGCGCCAAGCGGTGCCGCTGCAGTGACGGCGGTCTCGATCCGAGCGTCACGCTGGCGTGACTCTCGAGCTCGAGCGTCACGCTGGCGTGACGCTCGAGTCACTTCGACGACGGCGGCTGGCGGTACAGCGCGGCACCGGCGGTGACGCCCGCGCCGGCGGCGACGAACAGTACCCGGGCACCCGCCGGGAAGTTTTCGGCGGTCGGTTCGAACGCGGCGGCCAGGGCGGCCGTGTGCATGCGGTGATCGGCTGCGACGCAGACCTTTTCGCGCGGCACCCCGAGCAGACGGCTCAGCGCCGCGCGGTACTCGGGCCGGGCCGGGGCGGCGACGATCAGGTCGACGTCGTCCAGCCCAATGGCTTGCGCGTCCAGGCACGCGCGCACGGCCGCTGCGGCCGCCGCGGCGAACCGCTCATCCGTGTCCGCCGAGTGATTGAACCGCAGCACATTTCGCGCATCGGCGAAGCCGACCGTGGCCGAGAACGCCTCGGTGTCCTCGGTATTGACCCAGGACACCCGGCTCAGCCCGCAGTCGTCGTCGGTCCAGTGGCACAGCAGGGCCGCACCGGCGGCGGAGAACGGGAAGTGTTCGCTCATCCCGTGACCCGGGTCGGCATCGCTGGCCACGACGAGCGCGCGGTTGATGCTGCGTGACCGCAAGAACCCGTCGACGATCTGCAATCCGGTCAAGACCCCGCAGGCCCCGTTCGCGATGTCGAACGAGAAGGTGCCATGGGCGCCGGCGTGCGGGTCCTCCGGATTGGCCCCGATGTCGTCCTGAATGAGCGCGGCCAGCGCCGGCTCCCCCAGGTTGCGGTCGCGGTAGATGCCCGCGTTGACAACGAGATCCAGCTCGTCGGGGTCGCACCCGGCCCGGTGCAGGCAGTCCTTGGCGGCGGTCACCGCGAGGTGCAGCGCACTGTGCCGGCCACGCAAGTGCGGGTGTGCGACGTCTACTCGATCAATGACCGTGCCCATAGCGCTTCACCAAATCCTCATCGAGGGTCAACAGGACGACGCCGATCTCCAATCCGGAGGCGAGCGCGAGCAGCGCGACCCGTTCCCCGGGCTGGATGTTTCCGGCCTCGAGTTCCTCGACGAGCGCCACGGTGTGGGTCGTCGACGCCGTGTTGCCGTACCGGTCGACGGTGATCACCGCGTCGTGGCGTGGCCTGTCGCCAAACGCCTCCGACATCCGCTTCATTCCCTTGCGGATGGCCCGCGCCGAGGTCTGGTGGGTGATCACGTGGTCGATGTCGTGAATCGAAAGGCCCACCGCGTCAAGCACTTCGCTCAACAGCAGTGGAGTGTTGGAGATCGCGGCCTTCTGGATCGCGCGGGAGTTGGTGAACATCCGCGCGCCGGGGTCGTGCCCCTCCGGATAGGCCAGGCACAGCCTGCTGTAGTCGGCCACGGTGGTGAACCCGGCGAGGCCGATGCCCGCGGAGCCCGCCGGGGCCCGCTCCAGCAGGAGCGCCGCACCGGCGTCGCCCAGGGTCAGGCAGGCGAGTTCCTTGCTCATGATGTTGCGGATGTGGCGGGCGGCGTTGTGGCTCAGCTGCGAGATGTACTCACCGCTGACGACCAGCCCGCGCTCGACGATGCCCTGCCGGATCCAGTTGTTCAAAATGGTTACCCCGGTGAGCATCCCGGCGCACGCGTTGGACACGTCGAAGGTCATCGCCTGGGGCGCACCGATCGCGCGGGCCACCGCACTGCTCATCGTCGGCTCGAGCCACTGGGTGAGGCCGCCGCGGAATTTCGTGATGCTGCAGCTGATCACCACGTCGAGCGCGGCGGGGTCCTGTTGCGCGGTGGCCAGCGCGTTCAGCGCCGCCGACGTGGCCAGGCTGTAAGAATCCTCGTCACCCACCGATACCCGGCGCTCGCGGATCCCGGTGAGCCGTTCCAGGTCGATGTGGGTGTGGTGGCGGGTGGTCGCCATCAACTCGTCGGTGGTGAGCCGGGTTTCGGGCAGCTGCCGGCCGGCGCCGGCCAGCCGGGCGACGAACGGCGCCGCAACGCCCTCCCCGGCGGTCTCCATCACCAGCCAGTGCCGAGCCATCGGCGCCACCTCCTTTCAGTCCCCTCGCGGGTCACTGCGAAACTTGAGGACCTCGGTCACCAGCCGCCGCGCGGTGGGCTCGACGTGGTGGCCGTTCGGCGCGGCCTTGCCGACCCGGATCAGCAGCTGCGGCTGGCCGGCGGTCCCGGTGATCTGCGTGATGATGTTTCGGCTCATCTCCAGCTCGGTCATGTGGGTCAGCGTGCAGGTGGCCAGGTCGGCCATGGTGCACTCGAGCAACACCGCCGAGAGGGCCTCGCCGCAGCGCAGCACGTCGAGCCGGGCGTCCCCGTGGTGAGTGGACAGCACCACGATCTTCGAGCGGTCGCGATCGACGGCGTCGCCCCGGTGGCCCCCGCCCGCCGGCGGGAACGCCCGGGCCACGTCGACCTGGGCGGCCTCCATGCTGGACACCAGGGAGCTTTCCGGCACGTGGGTCGCGTCCGACTCGAACGGCGAGGTCCACCAGCGTAATTCGGACAGGTAGGCCGCGTCGTGGCGCCGCAGTTGCTCGGTGAGCGCCGACGCCTCCGCCAGGGTCGGCCGCGCATCCTCGGGCACCACGTCGAGCAGCACGTCGTGCGGATGGACCGCGAGGCGCAGCTGCGCCTCCACCACCGCCCAACCGGCCGGCGCGGCGAACGGCAGCCGGTCGGTTCGGCGACGACGGATCGCGTCGGCGCGCAGCCGTTGTGCCTCCGTCACGCCGTCGGCGGGGCGGAACTCGACGGTGGCCAGGTGATTCGGCTCGCCGGGGTCCGGGAGGCGATCGGTGGCGCTGTCCCAGCCGGCCGCGGCCATGGCGACCCGAAGGTGATCGAGGACCGCGCCGCAGCTCAACGTCAGCTCCCGGCCGGTGCGGTCGGTGGCGGACATCAGCCGGCGGGGGTCGGCCCACAGCTGCAGCCGCGCGCCCTCGACCACCCACTTCCACGGCTGGCTGTTGTGCAGCGAAGGCGCCCGGCTCGCCAGCATCACGGCATCGCGGATGACTTCGGAATCCGGCGCTTTCAACAGCATCTCAACCACTCCACTCGGGTCTCTCGAACTGACCATAGGGACGTGGCTCACATCGCTGACAGGGCCGTTGGTCCCCTACGACCGGGGCGTTCGACTCCTGGGATCCGGGCCTAAACCGTTCGGTGCCAGGCGTCGACGGCCTCGCGCGCCGAGTCCGCGACGGCCCCGGAGGTGTCGATGCGCTGCGCGGTGTCCCAACCGGCGCGCTCGGCGGCCATCGCCGCGGCGATCTCGGGGGTCACCTCGGAATTGCCCGGGCGGCGGGTGGTGATCCGCCCGGCCGCCGTGTCGACCGTCGACGAGCACATGAGTTCGACCGTCGCCGAGTGCGTTTCCGGGGCGAGGCGACGGGCCCGCGCGCGTAGCTCCGGGTCCCGCCAGGTGCCGTCGAGGATGACCGATTGCCCGTCGCCCAGCAACGATCGCGCGCGCCGCAGCGCGGTCTCGTACACCACCGCGACGTTGTCCGGGCTGTAGAGTCCCCGATCCAGGACGCCGGCCTCCCCCGCGATAGCGCCGGAGTCCCGCAGTTCCCGGCGAACGTCATCGGTCGAGATGACCTGGGCCCCAGTCCGTTCGGCGAGCGCGCGCGCGACGGTCGACTTGCCGGTGCCGGGGTTTCCGCCGACGAGGGCCAGGCGCACCGCACCGCTGCGAAGATGCTCGTCGGCGATCGCGAGGTGCCGGGCGGCGTCGTCGGCGGCCTCCGGCTTGCCCTGGGACAGTCGCACGCAGTCCGTCTTCGCCCGCACCACCGCGCGATAGGCGACATAGAAGTGCGCGAGCGCCGCCGGCGCCTCCCGCCCCGCGTGGGCGGCATAGCGTTGCAGGAAATGCTCGCCCAGGTCCTTGCGGCCGAGGAACTCGAGGTCCATCGCGAGGAACGCGGCGTCGTCGATGCAGTCGACGTAGCGGAGTTTGTCGTCGAACTCCAGGCAATCGAGCAGCGCCGGTTCGTCCTGGCCGCAGAAGATGTCGTCGGCCAGCAGATCGCCATGGCCGTCGACGATGAACCCGTCATCGACGCGGCGCCGGAACAGGGATTCGCGCCCGGCGATGAATTCGGTTGCGAGCCGCCGGATTCGCGATAGCGCCGCGCTGGGCAGCGTGTCCGCGTAGCGGTCCAGCTCCACCAGGTTGTCGCGCCAGCGCTTCTCGATCGCGGCCGCCTCGCCCTGCGCGTCGATCGCCGGGCCGCGCTCGGCGCGCTCGTGGAAGCGGGCCAGCACCGCGGCGATGGTGTCCAGCAGCCCTCGCACCGAGCCGTCGGTGTCGCGGGTCGCGATGGATGCCAGCCGGTCCTCGTCGCGGTAGCGGCGCATGACGACGATCGGTTCGGCCGGGCCGCCGCTCGGGTCGGACAGCTGGGCGACCCCGAGGTAGCTGTCCGGCGACAGCCGGCGGTTCAGCTCGACCTCACGGCGGCACGCGACCTCGCGCCGCTCCGGCGTGCGAAAGTCGAGAAAGTCGGTCAGCACCGGCTTCTTGGCCTTGAACGCCCGGTCGCCCGCGAGCACCACCACGCCCGTGTGGGTTTCGTGCACATCGATGTAGGGTGCTCGGGTCTCGGTCACCGCCTAAGCCTCGCCGCCGCGGACGCCCGTGCCAAGCCTTAAGTGGGGCGCGCGACGATCACCGGCATCCGGACCGAGTGCACGACGGCGTTGCTGACCGAACCCAGCAGCGTCCGGGCGAGGCCGCCCCGGCCGTGGCTGCCGACGACGACCAGTTGGGCGGACTCCGATTTCTCGATCAGCTGGCGGGCCGGCTGATCACACACGAGGAGTCGCCGCACCGTGACGTCCGGATAGCGCTCCTGCCAGCCGGCCAGCCCTTCGGCGAGGCTGCGCTCGGCTTCCGCCTTCACCACCGCCCAATCGAATCCGGGAAGTTCGAGCACCTGAACGTCGCTCCACGCGTGCAGCGCATCCAGGTCCACCCCGCGGCGGGAGGCTTCGTCGAACGCGATGGCCGTCGCGAGCTCGGAGGCGGGCGAGCCGTCGATGCCCAGCAGCACGGGAGCCTGCTGCGGGTGCGGCATCAACGGGTCTTCGTCCCGCACGACGGCGACCGGGCACTTCGCGTGCCGCACGACGCCCGAACTGACCGATCCCAGCAGCGCCCGGCCCAACGCGCCGCGCCCGTTGCTGCCGACGACGATCATGTCGGCCTCTTCGGACAGGTCGATCAGCGTCGGCACCGGCGGCGAGCACTTCAGTTCGGTGCTTATCGCGACCTGCTGGTCGCCCTTGACGGCGTCTTCGGCGATCTTGACCGCCTGCTCGAGGACCTGCCGTCCGTCCTCCTCCTGCCAAACGGCGACTCCGGCCGGAAGCGGGATCTGCGGGAACGTCGGCACGTACGTGCTGTACATGTGCACCAAGGTCAACGGGACGTTCCGCATCGCCGCGTCCCGGGCCGCCCAGCAGACGGCGGCGTTCGATGCGGGCGACCCGTCGACACCGGCGACGATGCCGTGGCGGTTCGTGGGTGTGGACATAGACATCCTGTACCTCCTACGTCTGCTCAAAACGCTATTGGCCGAACGCTCGTCGAACATGAGGCTTTAGTCCCCAAACCCGTGGACATCAGGCCCCGTTGACCCGGGCCGCCAAGTGGCATCGTCACAGAAGTGACCGAATGGGCCGCCACCGTTGATCGGCGCTACCACGATGCGGTAATCCTCGGGCTGGACAGCCTGATCACCGAGGCGGCACCGCGTGCCGTCGAGGCACGCGATTCGGCCGTACCCCTGCTGCGGCGGCTGCGGGACGCCGGCGTCGCGGCGGCCGTCTACTCGCCCGGCCGCGACTGCGCGGAAGCCCTGCGCGCCGCGGGGATCGACGACCTCGTCGGCCTCGCGGTCGACGGGCCGTCGCCAACCGAAACCGCCCGCCGCCTTGGGGTGCGCGCCGTCCGATGCGCGGTGATCGACCGCGACGAGGCCGGGGTCAAGGCCGCCGGGGACGGCGGCTTCGGCCTCGTCATCGGCGTCCAGCGCAACGGGCACGCCGCCGGGCTGCTGTCCTGTGGCGCCGACGCCGTAGTCGCCGACCTGGCCGAGATCTCGGTGCGCCGCGGCGGCGCGGCCATGTCGCGGATCGCCGATGCGCTGCTGGCCTACGGCCAGGTCAAAGAGCTGGTGGCGAACCGGCGACCCGTGGTCTTCCTCGACTTCGACGGCACGCTGTCCGACATCGTCGACCACCCGGAATCGGCGAGACTCGTCGACGGCGCCGACGAGGCGTTGCGCGCGCTGGCCGCGCAGTGTCCGGTCGTGGTGATCAGCGGCCGCGACGTCGCCGACGTCCGCGACCGGGTCAAGGTCGACGGGGTGTGGTACGCGGGCGGGCACGGCTATGAGGTGATAGCGCCCGACGGCACCGTGCTGGAGAACGCCGCCGCCGACGTCGCCGACACCGTGGCGCGCGCCGCCGACCGGTTGGCGGAGGCGCTGAGGACTGTTTCGGGAATAGCGGTGGAGCGCAAGCGCTTTGCCGTCGCCGTTCACTATCGCAATGCCGAACCCCGGGACGCCGACCGGGCGATCGTGGCCGTGCGCGAGCTCGCCCGCACCGAGGGCCTGCGAGTCACCCCCGGCCGCAGGGTCATCCAACTTCGCCCGAACATGGACGGCGACAAGGGCACGACGCTCGGCTGGCTGCTGCAACGCATCGTGGATGGCGACGGCGCGGAGCCGGGCGCCGTGCTGCCGATCTACATCGGCGACGACATCACCGACGAGGACGCCTTCGACGCCGTCCAATTCGACGGCGTGGGAATCGTGGTGCGCCACGACGAGGACGGCGATCGCCCGTCCGCCGCGCCGTTTAGCCTCGAAAATCCCGCCGCCGTGGCCGAATTCGCCCACCGGCTGGCCCTGGACCTGGAACAGGCGGCGGCGACGCCGGGCGACGCGTGGGAACTCGTCTACGAGGGCTACGACCCGAAGTACGAGCGGCTGCGCGAGGCGCTGTGCACCGTCGGGAACGGCTACCTGGCCACCCGGGGATGCGCAGCCGAGGCCGCCGCCTCCGAGGCCCATTACCCGGGCACCTACGCCACCGGCGTGTACAACACGCTGACCGACCGGGTCGCCGGCCGGACGATCGAGAACGAGAGCCTGGTCAACCTGCCCAACTGGTTGCCGTTGACGTTCCGGATCGACGACGGGGCGTGGTTTTCGGTCGACGAAACCGAATTGTTGTTCTTCCGGCAGACATTCGACCTGCGCAACGCGACGCTGAGCCGCGCTCTGCGATTTCGCGACGGCTCGGGCCGGATCACGACGCTTACCCAACAGCGTTTCGCCTCCATGCACCAGCCCCACCTGCTCGCCATGAAGACCACCGTCGGCGCCGAGAACTGGTCGGGCACGGTCGAGTTCAGGTCCCAGCTGGATGCAAGCGTGCAAAATACGATGGTCGAGCGCTACCGGTCGTTGTCCGGCGCTCACCTCACCGCGACAGCGATCGAGGAAACCGGTTCGGACTCAACGATATTGCGGACCGAGACGTCGCAGTCGCGGATCGCGATCGCCGTCGCGGCCCGCACCACCGTGTGGCGCGACGACGTCCCCGACGTCCACGCCGACGCGCGCTACGCCGTCGTCGCCGACGGCGACCGCGGCGGTCACGACATCGCGGTGGCGCTGTCGGAGGGCCAGTCGGTCACCTGCGAGAAAGTGGCGACCGTCTTCACCGGCCGGGACACCGCCATATCCGAACCGGCAAGCGCCGCACAGCAATACCTGGACGCCGCCGGCCGCTACGCCGACCTCCACGAACAGCACGCCCGGGCCTGGGCGCGGCTGTGGGAGCAGTGCGACGTCGGCCTCACCGACAGCACGCCGGCGCTGCGGGTGCTCCGGCTGCATCTGGTGCACCTACTGCAGACCCTTTCGCCGCACACCGCCGAACTGGACGCCGGCGTCCCGGCGCGCGGGCTGCACGGCGAGGCCTACCGCGGCCACGTGTTCTGGGACTCGCTGTTCGTCTCGCCGGTCCTGAGCCTGCGCCTGCCGAACGTGTCCCGGTCGTTGCTGCTGTATCGCTACCGGCGGCTGCCCGAGGCGCGCCGCGCCGCGCGACGGGCCGGCTATCTCGGCGCGATGTACCCGTGGCAATCGGGCAGCGACGGCCGCGAGGTGAGCCAGGAGGTGCACCTCAATCCGCAATCCGGCCACTGGAATCCGGACGCCAGCGCCCGCGCGCATCACGTCGGCCTCGCCGTCGCCTACAACGCCTGGCAGCACTACCAGGTGACCGGTGACCGCCAATTCCTCATCGACTACGGCACCGAGATGCTGGTCGAGATCGCGCGCTTCTGGGTGGGCCTGGCGAGCTTCGACGACACGCGCGGCCGGTACACGATCCGGGGAATCATCGGCCCCGACGAGTTCCATTCCGGTTATCCGGGCAAGGAATACGACGGCGTCGACAACAACGCGTACACCAACGTGATGGCGGTCTGGGTGATCCTGCGGGCAATGGACGCCCTGGAGCTGCTGCCGCTGCGCGACCGGCTCGATCTGGTCGGCAAGGTCGGCCTGACGACCGAAGAACTGGACCGGTGGGATGACGTGACACGGCGCATGTTCGTCCCCTTCCACGACGACGTGATCAGCCAGTTCGAAGGCTATTCGGAACTGACCGAACTGGATTGGGAGCGCTACCGGCAGCGATACGGCAACATCCAGCGGCTCGACCGGATCCTGGAGGCCGAGGACGACAGCGTCAACAACTACAAGGCGTCCAAGCAGGCCGATGCGCTGATGCTGTTCTACCTGCTGTCGTCGGAGGAGTTGCTGGGGCTGTTCGGCCGGCTCGGCTACCGTTTCGAACCCGAGCAGATCCCGAAGACCATCGAGTACTACCTGTCGCGCACCTCGGACGGCTCCACGCTCAGCGCGATCGTGCACGCCTGGGTTCTCACCCGCGCCAACCGCCACCACGCCATGCGGTACTTCGTCCAGGTGCTGGGCTCCGACGTCGCCGACATCCAGGGCGGCACCACCGCGGAAGGGATACACCTGGCCGCGATGGCCGGCAGCTTCGATCTGGTGCAGCGGTGTTTCACCGGGCTGGAAACGCGCGACGACCGCCTGGTGCTGGGTCCGCACTGGCCCGCGGCGCTTGGCGCCATCGAGTTCCCCTTCGTATACCGCGGCCACCGGCTGCACCTCCGGATCAGCGGACGGACAGGGGATCTGACCTCCGAGGCCGGCAACGCCGGTCCGATCGTGGTCGAATGCCGCGGCCGCGTGCAGCATCTCCTACCCGGGCAGAGCATCGAGGTCGCATGAAGCCCTAATGCCCAGGGATGTGGGCCGAACGGCCCTGCCGACACGCCCGCCTCACTTAATAACGTCTGCGAATGGCGGCCCCGCCGCCGGATCGGGAGGTCGTGATGAACAATCCGCCGTCATCGGAGCGGATCGTCGTGGGCATCGACGGGTCGGACGCCGCGATCAACGCGGCGAAGTGGGCGATCACCGAGGCGGTCAGCCGCAACGTGCCGCTGCGGCTGGTCCAAGCGGTCCCCGGCGACGTGGGGAACGACGCAAGCCTGGAGGTCGAGTACGCCCAGGAGTCGCTGCGCGCCGCCGACGCGGCGCTTGCGGCCATGGGTGAGCCGGTCAAAGTCGAATGCGACATCGTGAGCGGATCGCCGGAGGGCGTCCTGATCGACGAATCCCGTAGTGCTGCAATGGTTTGTGTGGGATCCGCGGGGATCGGGTGGGTTGCACGCAAGATACTCGGCTCGACCGCCGACACCGTCGCCCGGAAGGCGCACTGCCCGGTGGCGATTGTCCGCAACAACGGCGATGCCGCGGCGGAGGATCGCGGGTACGTCGCCGTCGTCGTCGACGATTCACCGGGCAACGACGCTGTCCTCGAACACGGCTTCCGGGCGGCGCGGCTGCGCGGGGCGTCGATCCTGGCGCTCGGAACCTGGCGGCGGGGGTTGGGCGAGATCCCTTACCAGCAACTCGATCATCGGCTCGGCCCCTGGGTATCGCAGTATCGCGAGGTGCACGTCATGCCGGCCGCCGCCAGGCGCGGGGCAGCCGAATTCCTTACCCATACACAGGAACCCGTGGATCTCGCGGTGGTGGGCAGCGAGGACGCCGACAAGGTCGCCCAGATCATCGGCCCGTCGGATCAATCCCCGCTCGGCCGCACCGGATGCTCGGTGCTGGTGGTGCGCGCCTGAGATCAAACGGGTTCGTCGTCGTCGGTGTTGCGGAGGAATCGTTCGGGGTGGTGGTAGGGGTTGGTGCGGGGTTGGCCGT
>NZ_LQPV01000027.1:0-36069 GCF_002101935.1 Mycobacterium sp. IEC1808
GGGGGCGCCGGTGGCGGAGGCGGCGGTGGCGGCTTCGTGGTCGTTATCTCGTCCTGGATCGGCGGCGTCGACGGGACGGTGGTGGTGGCGGGGTTGGCGAGCTTGTTGGTGTCGGTGCGCGTGACGAGCAGCGACACCGAGACCACGAGCGCGATCGCGGCCACGATCGCGGCGATGCCGACCACCCACGGCCAGCGCGGGGCGCGGTGTTCGTCGTCGGGGTCGACGGGCTCGTCATAGCTGTCGTAGTCGTACAGCCGCATGTCGGCCGGCAGGTAGGGGCCGGTGACAAAGTGCTCGGCTTCGGGAGCCGAATACGCCCGCGAGTAGGCGTCCGTCTGGCCCGTCTGGTCCGCCGCCGCGATTTCGGCGCTGTCGGCGCTGTCGTCGATGGGGCCCAGCTCGTCGTGGGGTTCGACCGCGTCGTCGCCGGATTGGTGGCTGAGGTCGCTGCCGGAATCGGGTTCGTCAGGTTCCCATCCCGGAGGATTCGGCCCGCTCATAGTTGCCTGCCCTGTCCAACTGCATCACCAGCGCGCGAGGCCCCGCGGCTGCATCGGTGCGCGCGCGCTTGGGAGTTTCTCATGTTGCCTGGGCAAACCCTACCGAACGGGATAGAGCAAAGAAGTCGTGGAAAAGGGGCCCGGATCAAGTGATGCCCTGATTGTGACCTTTGAGTCGCAAATCAGTGCTTCTCGGGGCCCATGTAGTACTCGAAGACCAGTCCGGCCGCCGTCGCGAGGATGAACACCACCCCGGCGACGATCAACCAGGGCAGCCACAGCGCGATGCCCACCGCCGCGACCGATCCGGCCAGCGCCACCAGGATGGGCCACCAACTGTGCGGCGCGAAAAAGCCCAATTCTCCTGCACCGTCGCTGATCTCGGCGCCCTCATAGTCCTCCGGCCGGGTATCCAGCCGACGCGAGATGAACCAGAAAAAGCTTCCCGTGATGACGGCCAGGCCACCGGTCAGCGCCAGGGCGGTGGTCCCCGCCCACTCCACCCCGCCGGTCGCGAACAGCGCAGTCAGGATCCCGTAGAGCACCGCCGAGAGAACGAAGAATGCGGCGATGAATTCGAACAGCCTGGCTTCGATCTTCATTGAGCGTCCTAACCTACGGGCTGGTTCTGGGTCGCTTCACCGCGACGGGTATCGAACGGATGGGTGGTCACCGCCAGCGGGGCTTGGGCGATCGCCTGTAATGCCTCGGCGTTGGTCTTTCCACCGATCCGTTGCTGCAAGTAGGCCTTGAAGTCGTTGGGCGGCACGACCCGCACCTCGAAGTTCATCATCGAGTGATACGTGCCGCAGAACTCGGCGCAGTGACCGACGAACGCCCCGGTCTTCTGGATCTCGTCGACCTGGAACACGTTGACCGAGTTGTTCGCCTCGGGGTTGGGCATCACGTCGCGCTTGAACAGGAATTCCGGCACCCAGAACGTGTGCACCACGTCCGCGGAGGCCAACCGGAATTCGATCTGCTTGCCGGCCGGCAGCACCAGCACCGGGATCTCCGTGGCGGTTCCCAGGGTCTCGACCTTGTCGAAATTCAGGTAGGTCCGGTCCTGCGGGTTGAGCCCCCGCACCGCCCCGACGCGCTCCTCGCCGTGCTCGTCCTTGCCTTCCGGCTTGGAGACCATCGCGTTCTTGCGCACCGGGTCGGACCCGTCATAGGTCAGCGTGCCGTCCTTGAAGTTGACCCGCTGATAGCCGAACTTCCAGTTCCACTGGAAGGAGGTGACGTCGATGACGACTTCGGGGTCCTTGGCCAGGTGCAGCATCTTCTCCTGCACCACCACGGTGAAGTAGAAGAGCACCGAGATGATGAGGAACGGTGTGACGGTGAGCACCAGCTCCAACGGCATGTTGTAGCCGAACTGCCGGGGCAGGTCGGAGTCGGTCGCCTTCTTGCGGTGAAACGCCATCGACCAGAAGATGAGCCCCCACACGATGACGCCGACGACCAGCGAGGCGATCACCGCCCCGACCCACAGCTCCCGGTTGAGGTGGGCCTCCGGGGTGACCCCCTGCGGCCAGCCCATGCCGATCGCCTCCGACCAGCTGCATCCGCTCAGGGTGACTGCCAGCACGCCAAGCGTCGCGGCCAGCGCCAGCGGCCGGAGACGACGCTGGAACCTGCGCTGCGACAGACGTTGCGAACGGACCTGCTCGCGAGGTGTCACGTTGGCGCCTCCTGCTCGGATTCGAATACTACGCAGCGTAGACCACGCCGCTGACGCCGTCGCGCAAACCCCGGCCGGTCGCGGGCGTGCGGCGCCCCGATCGCCGCACAAGTGGGGCATACTGGGGCGCCGTGTGTGGTCTGCTGGCGTTCGTTGCGGCTCCGGCCGGTCCTGGCGGCGGCAGAGCTGACGCCGCGGCGGCCGCCACCCGCGCCGACGGCGCCATTTCCGCCGCGTCGCACCTTATGCGCCACCGGGGGCCCGACGAGCCGGGAACGTGGGCCGACCCGGGCGCGGACGGCTCGGTGGTGTTCGGCTTCAACCGGCTGTCCATCATCGACATCGCCCATTCCCATCAGCCGCTGCGCTGGGGCCCGCCCGAGGCGCCCGACCGCTACGTGCTGGTGTTCAACGGCGAGATCTACAACTACCTCGAGCTGCGCGACGAACTGGCCGCCAAGCACGGGGCCGCATTCGCCACCGACGGTGACGGTGAGGCGATCGTCGCGGGATACCACCATTGGGGCACCGACGTGCTACACCGGCTGCGCGGCATGTTCGCGTTCGCGCTGTGGGACACCGTGACCCGCGAATTGTTTTGCGCCCGAGACCCTTTCGGCATCAAGCCGCTGTTCATGGCCACTGGCACCGGCGGCACCGCGCTGGCCAGCGAGAAGAAATGCCTGATGGACCTCGCCGAGTTGGTCGGGTTCGACACCGGCATCGACGAGCGCGCGGTGCAGCACTACACGGTCCTGCAGTACGTGCCGGAGCCCGAGACACTGCACCGCGGTGTGCGGCGGCTCGAGTCAGGCTGCTACGCGCGCATCCGGCCCGGGCAGCAGCCCGAGGTCACCCGCTACTTCGTGCCGCGATTCGCCGCGACGCCCATCACCGCCGACACCGAACAGGCCCGCTACGACGAGATCACCGCCGTGCTGGAGGACTCGGTGGCCAAGCACATGCGCGCCGACGTCACCGTCGGGGCGTTCCTGTCCGGCGGCATCGACTCCACCGCCATCGCCGCGCTGGCCATCCGGCACAACCCCAGGCTGATCACGTTCACCACCGGCTTCGAGCGCGAGGGCTTCTCCGAGATCGACGTCGCGGTGGCCTCGGCGGAGGCCATCGGGGCGCGCCACATCGCCAAGGTGGTCAGCCCCGACGAGTTCGTCGCCGCCCTGCCCGAGATCGTCTGGTACCTCGACGAACCCGTCGCCGACCCGGCGCTGGTTCCGCTGTTCTTCGTCGCCCGCGAGGCCCGCAAGCATGTGAAGGTGGTGCTGTCCGGCGAGGGCGCGGACGAGCTGTTTGGCGGCTACACGATCTATCGGGAGCCGTTGTCGCTGAAGCCTTTCGACTATCTGCCGCGCCCGTTGCGCCGGTCGATGGGCAAGGTGTCCAAGCCGCTGCCGGAAGGGATGCGCGGCAAGAGCCTGTTGCACCGCGGCTCGCTGACCCTCGAGGAGCGCTACTACGGCAACGCCCGTAGCTTCTCCGACGCGCAGTTGCGCGAGGTGCTGCCGGGGTTCCGCGACGAGTGGACCCACACCGACGTGACCGCGTCGGTGTACGCCGAATCGGCCGGCTGGGACCCGGTGGCCCGCATGCAGCACGTCGACCTGTTCACCTGGTTGCGCGGCGACATCCTGGTCAAGGCCGACAAGATGACGATGGCCAACTCGCTGGAGCTTCGGGTGCCGTTCCTGGATCCCGAGGTCTTCGCCGTCGCCTCCCGGCTGCCCGTCGAGGCCAAGATCACCCGGACCACCACCAAGTACGCGCTGCGGCGCGCGCTGGAGCCGATCGTCCCCACGCATGTGCTGCACCGGCCCAAGCTGGGCTTCCCGGTGCCAATCCGGCATTGGCTGCGCGCCGGCGAACTGCTGGAGTGGGCGTACGCGCTGGCGGACTCCTCACAGGCCGATCACCTGGTCGACGCGGGCGCCGTGCGCCGGATGCTCGACGAACACCGAAGCGGCACAAGCGATCACAGCCGCCGGCTGTGGACGGTGTTGATCTTCATGCTCTGGCACGCGATCTTCGTCGAGCACAGCGTGGTGCCGCAGATCAGCGAGCCGGTCTACCCCGTCCAGCTTTAGTGTGAAACGACGGCTTCGCGTGTGAACCCTCGGCGGGAATTTGGGCTGAATCCCACCCTGGCTTCACACCCAAAGCCGTGAGTTCACACTCAAGCGGGGCCTACGCCAGCACCGCGGCGATCTCGGCGGCCGCGTCCTCGCCGTACGCGCCGGCCAGCCTGCTCTTGGCGACCTCGTGGTCCCAGGCCCACTCCTGCGTTCCGGTGGACTCCAGCACCAGCACGGCCACCAGCGAGCCCAGCTGCGCCGAGCGCTCCAGGCTGAGGCCCGCGCTGCGCCCGGTGAGGAAGCCGGCGCGGAACGCGTCGCCGACGCCGGTGGGGTCGACCTGGCTGGTCTCGGGCACCACGTCGACGTGGGTGGTGGTGCCGTCGGGCTCGACCAGGTCCACGCCCTTGGGGCCCAGCGTGGTCACCCGCAGCTCGACCTGCGCCATCACGTCGGCCTCGGTCCAGCCGGTCTTGGACAGCATCAGGTCCCACTCGTAGTCGTTGGTGAACAGGTACTTGGCGCCGTCGGTGAGCGTGCGGATCTCGTCACCGGAGAGCCGGGCCAGCTGCTGAGACGGGTCGGCGGCGAAGGGCAACCCGAGCTTGCGGCACTCCTCGGTGTGCACCTGCATGGCCTCGGGGTCGTTGGCCCCGATGATGACCAGCTCCGGCGTGCCGATGGACGACACCACGTCGGCCAGCTTGATGTTGCGGGCCTCCGACATCGCGCCTGGGTAGAACGACGCGATCTGGGCCATGTCGACGTCGGTGGTGCAGGTGAAGCGCGCGGTGTGCGCGGTCTCGGAGATCAGGACGTTGTCGCAGTTGACGTTGTGGGACACCAGCCAGTCGCGGTAGTCGGCGAAGTCGTCGCCCGCCGCGCCGACCAGCGCGACGTCGCCGCCCAGCACACCGATGGCGAAGGCGATGTTGCCCGCCACGCCGCCGCGATGGATGACCAGGTCGTCGACCAGGAAGCTCAGCGACACCTTCTGCAGGTGCTCGGGCAGCAGCTGCTCGGAAAAGCGGCTGGGGAACCGCATCAGGTGGTCGGTCGCGATCGAACCCGTTACTGCGATCGTCACGAAATCTCCTTCGTTAGTAAGGTTATCTAGCTTACTCAGGCACATCGAGCGTCGTCGCGTCACGGGCCGCGCAAAGTCGTGCGCTAGCCTGCCTAGAAACAACTCAAGCAACTCAGTCAGCCGCCGGGACCCGCCTGGCCGCAACCCGCTCCTGGTCCCGTCCACCAGCGTAGGAGAACCACATGGCAGGTCCGCACTGGCCGGACCAGACTGTCGGCACCGGCGGACCAACGCCCGAGTCCCAGCCCCTTGACTTCCCCAGTCAGCCCACTGCCGCGCCGGCGAATTATGCCGGGCAGCCGGTGCCCGCTCCGCAGCGACGATCCAAGCGGCGCTTGGTCATTGGCCTGCTGCTGGCCGTCGCATTGGCGGCCGCGCTGACGCTGGCGATCACCTACGGGGTCCGCACCAACGGGGCCAACACCGGCGCGGCGTTGTCCGACGGCGCGGCCAAAGCGGCCATCCAGCAGTACCTGGACGCGCTCGAGCACCGCGACATCGACGTCATCGTCCGCAACGCGCTGTGCGGCATGTACGACGGCGTGCGGGACAAGCGGTCGGATCAGGCCCTGGCCAAGATGAGCAGCGACGCCTTCCGCAAGCAGTTCACCGAGGTGGAGCTGACGTCGATCGACAAGATCGTGTACCTGTCGCAGTATCAGGCGCAGGCGCTGTTCACGATGCGGGTAACGCCCGCGACAGGCGGCCCGGCGCGCGGCGACGTGCAAGGGGTCGCCCAGCTGCTATTTCAGCGGGGGCAGATCGAGGTCTGCTCGTATGTGCTGCGCACCGGCGGCTCCTACTGAGCCGCCGAACAGGTCAGTTGAAGGAGTCCCCGCAGGCGCACGAACCGGTGGCGTTGGGGTTGTCGATGGTGAAGCCCTGCTTTTCGATGGTGTCGACGAAGTCGATGGACGCGCCTTCGACGTAGGGCGCGCTCATCCGGTCGACCGTCAGCGTCACGCCGCCGAAGTCCGCGGTCAGGTCGCCGTCCAGCGACCGGTCGTCGAAGAACAGGTTGTAGCGCAGCCCGGCGCACCCGCCCGGCTGGACCGCGATGCGCAGCGCCAGGTCGTCACGGCCCTCCTGGTCCAGCAGGGACTTCGCCTTGGCAGCGGCGGCATCGGTCAGGATCACGCCGTGGGTCTTGGCGGTTGACTCGTTTTGCACCGTCATTGCATCTCCTAGTTGGCACTTTTCCTAGTGGTCCTGGTTGGCTCGAAGTCCGGGCGATGCGCTCCGGAAAAAGCCCACTGCATCAACGGTACCTTGCGGGACCGCTATTCCCGAGTCGCGCCGCGACCTCGGAGGCCAAACCCATCAGCTGATTCGCGGCATCGGCCTGCGCCAACCGCACCGAACCGGCGTAATCGGCGATGGACAGCGCCGACATGATGCCCGACGAGCGCACCGCGGAATTCTCCAGGTCGACCTGGCCGGCCAGCACGATCACGGGTATGCCCAGCGGGCGGGCCGATTCGGCGAGGTAGCCGACCACCTTTCCGAACAGGGACTGCTCGTCGAACCGGCCCTCACCGGTGACGATCATGTCCGCGGCCTCGAGGTCGTCGGCCAGGTTGGTGTGCTCGGCGATGATCGCCGCACCCAGCTCGCACCGGCCCCCGAGCGCCATCAGCCCTGCCCCGATGCCGCCGGCGGCGCCCGCGCCCGGCTCCGAGCTCACGTCCCGCCCGGCCGCCACCTCCAGTTGCAGCGCCCACTCCTCGAGGCGGACTTCCAGCGCGGCGACGGCGGCCGTGTCCGCGCCCTTCTGCGGCCCGAACACCCGGGCCGCCCCCCACGGGCCCACCATGGGGTACTCGGTGTCCGATGCGGCGATCAGGTCCACGTTGGTCATCCGCTGGCGGGCCTCGGCCAGGCCGCCGAGCTGGGTGATCATCCCCTTGCCGCCGTCGGTGCACGCGCTGCCGCCCAACCCGACCACGATCCGCGTCGCGCCGGCCCGCAGGGCCTCGTCGAGGAGCTGCCCGACGCCGCTGCTGTCGGCCGCCACTGCGGTTTCCGGGGTGGGCGGACCGCCGAGCAGGGCCAGGCCGCAGGCCTGCGCGCACTCGAGGTACGCGGTCCGCGAAACGCGGTCGAACACCCAGGCCGCCTCCACCGTGGTGTCCAGCGGCCCGCGCACCCGGACGCGCCGCGTCTGCCCCAGCCGCCGGCCGAGCACCTCGACGAAGCCGGGGCCGCCGTCGGACATGGGCGCGACGGTGAATCGATCGCCCGGACGCGATCGGGTCCAGCCGGTTGCGATGGCGGCGGCGGCCTCGACCGCAGACAGGCTGTCCCCGTAGCAATCCGGTGCGACCAAGACCTGCATGGCGGGCAGGCGCAAACGGCCCGGTGCGAGGCCAGCGGCAGCGTCATCCGAGGCCATCGTGCCGTCGTCCATCACAAGTAGCCATTCATCACAGTCAAGCCTAAGCGTCACGCGTTGCGCTGGCGCATGACCAATAACAACGCATTCCAGGTGCGTTACGGGCGAGCCCCCCTCGCGAAGTAACCTGGCCATTGTGAAGATAATGGGCCGCAAAAAGGGCCAGAATGGCGACCTCGAAGTCGCCGTCGTCGAGGCGGACCCCTCCGGGGACGCCGTCCCGCGCCGGACCGGCCCCAAAGGCCGGCCCACACCTAAGCGCAGCGAGGCGCGGCGCAATGCGAGGAAGGGCCCGGTCGCACCGGCGCCCATGACCGCATCCGAGGCGCGGGCCCGGCGCAAGACGCTGGCCGGCCCCAAACTCAGCCGCGAGGAGCGCCGAGCCGAGAGAACGGCCAGCCGCGCGCGGATGACGGATCGCCGCGAGCGCATGATGGCCGGCGAAGAGGCCTACCTGTTGCCCCGCGATCAGGGACCCATCAAGCGCTACGTGCGCGACGTGGTGGACTCCCGGCGCAACGCGCTCGGCCTGTTCATGCCGGCGACGCTGGTCTTGCTGTTCGCCTCGTTCGGCGTCCCGCAGGTGCAGCTGTACGCGTCCCCGGCGATGCTGGTGCTGATGGTCGTGATGGGCGTCGACGGGGTGCTGCTGGGTCGCAAGGTCAGCAGGCTGGTCGATGCGAAGTTCCCAGACAACACCGAAAGCCGTTGGAAGCTGGGCATTTACGCCGCCGGCCGGGCTTCCCAGCTGCGCCGCATGCGCACGCCCCGGCCCCAAGTCGAGCGCGGCAGCAGTGTCGACTGACCGGCGCCCGAAAGCCGCCTGACCGCGGTGCGCACCCTGGTGCTCGGCGGGATCAGGTCGGGCAAGTCCCGCTGGGCCGAGGAGGCCATCGCCACGTCGCTGCCGCCCGGGCAGCCCGTCCGTTACCTGGCCCCGCGCGTGACGGGCCAGGCCGACGCCGACTGGGCGGACCGCGTCGCCCGCCACCGTGACCGCCGGCCCGCGCATTGGTCGACGGTCGAAACCGACGACGTCACAGGGCAATTGCGCCAGTCGCCCGGCAGCCCGACGCTCGTCGACGACCTCGGCGGCTGGCTCACGGGAGCGCTGGACCGCAACAATGCGTGGGACGGCGGGTCGGTAACGGCGGCGCCCGTCGGCGACGCAATCGAGGCACTGCTTTCCGCCGTAGGCGAATTCGGCTCGACGCTGGTGCTCGTCAGCCCGGAGGTGGGGCTGACGGTGGTGCCGGCGACCGCGGCCGGGCGCCGGTTCGCCGACGAACTGGGCAGCCTGAACCAGCGCATCGCCGAGCTGTGCGACCGCGTGGTGCTGGTGGTGGCCGGGCAGGCGGTGCAGATCAAGCCGTCGGTAACCTGATGGAATTCTCCCCCGTTTCACCGCCCGACGCGGACGTCGCCGTCGCCGCCCGCGCCCGACAGGACACGCTGACCAAGCCGCGCGGCGCCCTGGGCCGCCTCGAGGACCTGTCGGTCTGGGTCGCCTCCTGCCAAGGGCACTGTCCGCCAAGGCAATTCGAACGCGCGCGGGTGGTCGTCTTCGCGGGTGACCACGGCGTCGCACGCTCCGGAGTGTCCGCGTACCCGCCGGAGGTGACCGCCCAGATGGTCGCCAACATCGACGCCGGCGGCGCGGCGATAAACGCGCTGGCCGGCATCGTCGGTGCGACGGTTCGGCTGGCGGACCTGGCGGTCGACGCCGAGGCGGCCTCGGATCGCATCGGCGCCCACAAGGTGCGGCGCGGCAGCGGCGACATCACCACGCAGGACGCGTTGTCCGACACCGAGACCCTCGCCGCGATCGCCGCCGGCCGGGCCATCGCCGACGAGGAGGTCGACGCCGGCGCCGACCTGCTCATCGCCGGCGACATGGGGATCGGAAACACCAGCGCGGCCGCGGTTTTGGTGGCGGCGCTGACAAACGCCGAGCCGGTGGTCGCGGTCGGCTTCGGGACCGGGATCGACGACGCGGGATGGGCGCGCAAGACGGCCGCGGTGCGCGACGCCCTGTTCAGGGCGCGGCGCGTGCTGCCCGACCCGGTCGGGCTGCTGCGCTGCTGCGGCGGCGCGGATTTGGCCGCGATGGCCGGGTTTTGCGCGCAGGCCGCGGTGCGGCGCACCCCGCTGCTGCTCGACGGCATGGCCGTGACCGCGGCCGCGCTGGTCGCCGAGCGTCTGGCGCCGGGCGCCCGGCAGTGGTGGCAGGCCGGTCATCGGTCCACCGAGCCGGGCCACCAGTTGGCGCTGACCGCCCTGGAATTGGACCCGATCCTGGACCTGCGGATGCGACTGGGCGAGGGAACCGGCGCCGCGGTGGCCCTGCCGGTGCTGCGCGCGGCGGTGGCCGCGCTGTCGTCAATGGCGACGTTCGCACAGGCCGGGGTGGCCGGTCCGTCCGGCCCGCCGGCTCAGTGATGCGTTCCCTGGCAACGGCTTTCGCGTTCGGCACGGTGCTGCCCGTCCCCGGTTCGCGCGACGCGCCGATGGGCCGCGGCGCCATGACCGCGCTGCCGGTGGTCGGCGCCGCGCTGGGGGCGTTGGCCGCGGGCGTCACGTGGTGCGGCGCCGCGGTTTTCGGCCCGTCCAGCCCGTTGGCCGGGCTGCTGGCCGTGGCGGCGCTGCTGCTGGCGACCCGGGGACTGCACATCGACGGCGTCGCCGACACGACCGACGGGCTGGGCTGTTACGGCCCACCGCAGCGCGCGCTTGCGGTGATGCGCGACGGGTCGACGGGTCCGTTCGGTGTGGCGGCCGTCGTGCTGGTGATCCTGTTGCAGGGGTTGGCCTTTTCGACGCTGAAGCCGTCGGCCATTGTGCTGGCGGTGTTTTCCGGCCGCGTCGCGGCGGTGCTGGCCTGCCGCCGGTCGGTGCCGGCAGCCGACGGCAGCGCGCTGGGCGCGCGGGTAGCCGGCAGCCAGCCGGCGCCGGTGGTGGCGGCCTGGGTCGCGGCGCTGCTGGCCGTCTCGGTGCTGGCGGGTTCGCGCCCCTGGCAGGGACCGGTGGCGGTGCTGGTTGGCCTGGCCTGCGGCGCGGCGCTGGTGGCGCACTGCGTGCGCCGGTTCGGCGGCATCACCGGCGACGTGCTGGGCGCCGCGATCGAGCTCACCACCACGGTGAGCGCGCTGGCGCTGGCGGGTTTTCACTGATGAGCAGACGCAAAAGCCCCCGACACGCCGCGCGTGAGGGGGCTTTTGCGCCTGCTCGCGCTACCTAGGCCAGCCGGGCCATCCAGCCGTGGGTGTCGGCGAAGGTGCCGCGCTGGATCCCGGTCAGCGTGTCGCGCAGCGCCATCGTCACCTCACCGGGTTGGCCGTCGGCGATGGTGAACTCGCTGTCGCCGTACTTCACCCGCGACACCGGGGTGATGACGGCGGCGGTGCCGCAGGCGAACACCTCGGTGATCTCGCCGACGGCGGCCTTCTTCTGCCACTCGTCGATGTCGATCTTGCGTTCCTCGACGGCAAACCCGGCGTCAATTGCCAACTGCAGCAACGAATCCCGCGTGATGCCGGGCAACAGTGACCCGGACAGCTCCGGGGTGACCAGCCGTGCCGATCCGCCGCTGCCGAACACGAAGAAGAGGTTCATCCCGCCCATCTCTTCGATGAAGCGGCGTTCGACGCCGTCCAGCCACACCACCTGGTCGCAACCGTTTTCGGCGGCCTCGGCCTGGGCCAGCAGCGAGGCGGCGTAGTTGCCGCCGAACTTGGCGGCACCGGTGCCGCCCGGGCTGGCCCGCACGTATTCCGTCGACAGCCACACGGTCACGGGGCTGATGCCGCCCTTGAAGTAGGCGCCGGCCGGCGACGCGATCAGCAGGTAGCGGTACAGCTTGGACGGCCGCACACCCAGCCCCGGCTCGGTGGCGAAGATGAACGGCCGCAGGTACAGCGCCTCTTCGCCGCCGGCCCGCGGCACCCAGGCCTTGTCGACGGCGACAAGCTGGCAAAGGGATTCGATGAACAGGTTTTCGGGCAGCTCGGGAATGGCCAGCCGCCGCGCGGACGACCGCAGCCTGGCGGCGTTGGCCTCGGCGCGAAACGACACGATCGAGCCGTCGGCCCAGCGGTAGGCCTTGAGGCCCTCGAAGACTTCCTGGGCGTAGTGCAGCACGATCGCCGACGGGTCCAGTTCGATCGGGCCGTACGGGATTACGCGCGGGTTGTGCCAGCCGCGGCCCTCGGCGTAGTCGATCGACACCATGTGATCGGTGAAGTACTTGCCGAAACCCGGGTCGGCCAGGATTGATTCACGTTCGGTGTCGGTCGCCGGATTGGACGCGCGTAGAACCGTGAACTCGGGCGAGTCGCTGGTCATGGGGCCGATTCTATATCCGCGCGCCACCGGGTTTTTGCCATCGAACGTGCGCTAACGCGTTTTCACGGCGACGAACGGCGGCCGCACGACCTCGCATTCGGCGGCGCGGCCGCGGATGTCGACGGTGACCTGCTGCCCGTCGTCGATCCCGGCGTCGGTGTCGATCAACGCCAGCGCGATGCCGACTTGCAGTGTCGGAGAAAACGTCCCGGACGTCGTGACCCCTACCGGCCGCTCCCCCGCCAGGACCGTGAGCCCGGGACGCAGCACGCCGCGACCGACCATCCGCAGCCCGCGCAGCAGCCGCCGCGGCCCCGCTTCTTTTTCGGCCAGCAGCGCTTCGCGGCCGAAGAACGCATCCTTCTTCCAGCCGATCGCCCACCCGCACCGGGCCTGCAGCGGCGAGATGCCGAGCGAAAGTTCGTGCCCGTGTAGCGGATAGCCCATCTCGGTGCGCAGCGTGTCGCGGGCGCCCAGGCCGGCGGGCTCTCCCCCGGTGGCGCGCACCGCCCCGATCAGCCCGTCGAACACCACGCCGGCGGAGTCCCACGGCGGCAGCAGCTCGTAGCCGTGCTCCCCGGTGTATCCGGTGCGGCAGACGCGCACCGGCACCCCCGAGTACGCGGCGTCGGCGTAGCCCATGTAATCCATGTCGGTCGGCAGGCCCAGCTCGCCGAGGACATCCGCCGATCGCGGGCCTTGCACGGCCAGCACCGCGTAGGAGCGATGCTCGTTGGTGATGGTCAGGCCCTCCGGGGCGGCGGCCCGCAGCGCGTCGACCACCGCGGCGGTGTTGGCGGCGTTGGGCACCAGAAAGATCTCGTCGTCGTCGACGTAGTAGGCGATCAAGTCGTCGATCACGCCACCGGATTCGGTGCAGCACAAGGTGTATTGCGCTTTGCCCGGCCCGATGCGGCCCAGATCGTTGGTGAGCGCGGAGTTGACGAACGCGGCGGCACCCGGCCCGCGGACCAACGCCTTGCCCAGGTGGCTGACGTCGAACAGGCCCACCGCGTTGCGGGTGGCGTTGTGTTCGCTGACGGTGCCCGCATAGGACACCGGCATCAGCCAGCCGCCGAACTCCGCGAAGCTTGCACCCAGTTCGCGATGGCGCTCCTGAAGCGGTCCCTTTTGCAATTCCGGCGCATCGGTCATGCGCCACTCCTCCTCATCGCTTCGCTCTGCATCGTCGCCGGCGGCTCACGGCGTCCCACCCTAATGCGCTCGAGTACTGGCACACTTGGGCAGGTGTCCGATCCGCTCGACTTTTCCGAGCTTGAGGCCGCGGGAATCGCCAACCCGCGGCAGCGGGCGGACCTGATCAAGTACCTGGGCGACCTGGGCTTCACCGCCGACGAGATGGTCGAGGCCGAGCGCCGCGGGCGGTTGTTCGGGCTTGCCGGCGACGTCCTGGCGTGGTCGGGACGCCCGATCTACACGCTGCAGACCGCGGCCGACGAGCTCGGCATCTCGGCCGACGACGTGGCGCACGCCTGGGCTTTGCTCGGGCTGACGGTCGCCGGCCCCGATGTTCCCGTGCTGAGCCAGGCCGACGTCGACGCCCTGTCGACCTGGCTCGCGCTCAAGGCGGTGGTCGGCGAGGACGGCGCGTTCGGCCTGCTGCGGGTGCTGGGCGCCGCGATGGCCCGTCTGGCGGAGGCCGAGGGAACGATGATCCGCGCCGGGACCCCCGACATCCAGATGAACTACACCCACGACGAGCTCGCCACGGCGCAGGCGTACCGCTCGGTCGCCGAGTTCATCCCCCGCATCGGGGCGCTGATCGACGTGGTTCACCGACATCACCTGACCAGCGCCCGGACCTACTTCGAGCGCGTCCTTCTCGACACGTCGGCGAGCGTCGTGTGCGGCGTCGGGTTTGCCGATCTGTCCAGTTTCACCGCGCTGACGCAGGCGCTGACGCCCGCGCAGCTGTCGGATCTGCTCACCGAGTTCGGCGCCACAGTCGCCGACGTCGTGCACGCCGACGGCGGGCGGGTGGTGAAGTTCATCGGCGACGCGGTGATGTGGGTGTGCTCGTCGCCCGAGGGGCTGGTCAGGGCGGCGCTGGACCTGGTCGACCACCCGCGGGCCCGGGAAGCCGATCTGCAGGTGCGCGCGGGCCTGGCGTACGGCGCGGTGCTGGCGATCAACGGCGACTACTTCGGCCTCCCGGTCAACCTGGCCGCCCGGCTGGTCGCGGCCGCGGCGCCGGGGCAGATCATGGCCGCGGCCGAGCTGCACGAGAAGTTGCCCGACTGGCCCGCGGTCCCCCACGGCCCGTTGCTGCTGAAGGGCTTTGACGACCCGGTGATGGCCTTCGACCTGCATGGCGGGCACGCTGACGGGGAAAACCCCAGCGCTTGTGATTAGGGTGGTTTGCCGTGACTACCGAACCCGGCTACCAGGCTCCCTCCGTCAACGTCGCCACATCCTTGCCCAAACGCAGTGCGGGCTCCGCGGTATTGCTGGTGCCGGTCGTCTCGACCGGCGACGAGGACAGGCCGGGCGCGGTCGTCACCGCCGCCGAGCCGTTCCTGTCCGACGAGGCCGTGGCCGGGATCCAGGACGGCCTGCGGGCGCTGGAGGCCACCGGCGGCAGTGAGCAGGTGCACCGGCTGGTGGTGCCGTCACTGCCGGTGTCCAGCGTGCTGACGATCGGGCTGGGCAAGCCACGCGACGAGTGGCCGGCCGACACGATCCGGCGCGCCGCCGGCGTGGCCGCGCGGTCGCTGGGCACCGCCGAGGCGGTGATCACCACGCTAGGCGAGCTGCCGGGTGAGGACGTCTGCTCCGCCGCCGTGGAGGGGCTGGTCTTGGGCAGCTACCGGTTCACCGAGTTCCGCAGCGAGAAGACGGCCCCCAAGGACAAGGGGCTGCGCAAGATCACGGTCCTCGCGACGGGCAAGGACGCCAAGAAGCAGGCGGCGCACGGCGCGGCCATCGCGACCGCGGTCGCCACCGCCCGAGACTTCGTCAACACCCCGCCGAGCCACCTGTTTCCCGCCGAATTCGCCAAGCGCGCAAAGGCTTTGGGCGAGTCGGTCGGCCTCGAGGTGGAGGTGCTCGACGACAAGGCGCTGCAGAAGGGCGGCTACGGCGGGGTGATCGGCGTCGGGCAGGGCTCGTCGCGGCCGCCGCGGCTGGTGCGGCTCATCCATCGCGGCTCCAAGCTCGCCAAGAAATCCAAACAGGCGAAGCGGGTCGCGCTCGTCGGCAAGGGCGTCACGTTCGACACCGGCGGCATCTCGATCAAGCCAGCCGCGTCGATGCACTACATGACCTCGGACATGGGCGGCGCGGCCGCCGTCATCGCGACGGTCGCGCTGGCCGCGCAGCAGCAGCTGCCCATCGACGTGATCGCCACGGTGCCGATGGCCGAGAACATGCCGTCGGCCACCGCGCAGCGCCCCGGCGACGTGCTGACGCAGTACGGCGGGATCACCGTCGAGGTGCAGAACACCGACGCCGAGGGCAGGCTCATCCTGGCCGACGCGATCGTGCGGGCGTGCGAGGACAACCCGGACTACCTCATCGAGACGTCCACGCTGACCGGCGCGCAGACGGTGGCACTCGGCGCCCGGATCCCCGGGGTGATGGGCAGCGACGAGTTCCGCGACCGGGTGGCCGCGATCTCCCAGCGCGTGGGCGAGAACAGCTGGCCGATGCCGCTGCCCGACGAGCTCAAGGACGACCTGAAGTCCACCGTGGCCGACCTGTCCAACATCAGCGGCCAGCGCTTCGCCGGCATGCTGGTGGCCGGGGTGTTCCTGCGCGAATTCGTCGCCGACGGCGTGGGCTGGGCGCACATCGACGTCGCCGGGCCGGCCTACAACACCGGCAGCCCGTGGGGCTACACGCCCAAGGGCGGCACCGGCGTGCCGACGCGCACCATGTTCGCGGTGCTGGAGGACATAGCCGATAACGGCTGAGGCCTCATCTCCTGCCGAGCGCCGCGCTGGCGTGGCGCTCGACGCCGAACGGTGCGCCAGCGTGACGCTCGCGGCGCGCCGGGCTATGCCGTCAGCCGCTTGAGGACCGCGCGGCCCAGCTTGCGGCGCGGCCAGCCCGTCACGCGGGCGGCGGCCAACGCGGCGTTGGCGGCGTTGCGCCCGCAGGCCCCGTGCACCGATCCGCCCGGGGTGGCCGACGCGCTGCCCAGATAGAGCCCCTCGACCGGGGTTTCGGCGCGACCCATGCCCGGCGCCGGGCGAAAGATCGCCATCTGTTGCAGCTGCGCGGTTCCCCCGTTGAGGGCGCCCAAATGCAGGTTGGCGTCGCTGGCCTCCAGGTCCGACGGCCGCTGCACGAACCGGTCGATCACCGCAGCGCCGAAACCGGGGGCATGCTCTTCGATCACGTGGTCGATCGACTTGGCCAGCCGCTCGGCCGCGGCGTCATCGGCCACGTTGCGGGGCAAATGCGAGTAGGCCCAGACACTTTCGGTGCCCGCCGGCGACCGGGTCGGGTCCGCGGTGGTGGTCTGGCCCAACAGCATGAACGGGTGCTCGGGCACCGTCCGGGTGTTCAGGTCGGCCATCCAGCGCACCAGCCCGTCGGCGTCGGCCCCCAGGTGGACGGTGCCCACGCCCCGCAGGCTTTCCGATCGCCACGGGATGGGGCCGTTCAGCGCATAGTTGACCTTCACCACCGGCGGATCCCACACGTAATGCTCGAGCTCGCGACGCAGCCCGACCGGGACCGCATCGGCGGGCAACATGTCGCAGAACAGCCGCGGCGCCGTCACGTCGGCCACGATCGCCCGGCGCGCCCGCACGGTCCGCCCGCCGGCGGTGGTCACCGCGACCGCCCTGCCGCCGCGCACCTGGATGCGAGAAACGTTCTGGCCGCATTCTATTCGCGCGCCGGCCGACTCGGCCCGCTTCACCAATGCGGCCGTCAGCTGTCCCGACCCGCCGACTGGCACCGGCCAGCCGCCGTCCTGGGCGAGCATCGTCATCAGAAAGCCCATGGCGCCGCTGACGGGCGCGTCCGGCGGTACGTCGGCGTGCATCGCGTTGCCCAGCAACAGGATTCGCGGCGCCTCGCCGTCGAACAGCTCGTCCACCATGGTGTTGGCCGGCTGGATCAACAGGCGGGCCAGCCGGACGGCGTCGGCCGTGCCGAGTTTCAGCAGCAGCCGCAGCATCGGGCGCACCGGCGGAAACGGCGCCAGCATGGCGTCCAGCAGCGGCGCGGAGATCTTGCGCCACAATTCCACCGCGCGCCACCAGTTGTCGCCGTCCGTCGGCTCGCGGCGCGCCAATTCCGTTGCGGTGCGGGCCGGGTCGCGGTAGATGATGGGTGGGTCGTCGTCGGCCGCGTTGCGCGGATGACCCACCACCGCCGGTGCGTGTGACCACCGCAGCCCGTGGTCTTCCAGCCGCAGCGCCGCCATCGCCGGCGAGGCCACCGTCATCGGGTAGAACGAGCTGAACAAGTCGGTGATGTATCCCGGTGTCAGCTCGGCGCTGCGCACCGCGCCGCCGGGCTCCGGTTGCGCCTCGAGCACCAGCACGTCCCACCCCGCGTCGGCCAGCATCGACGCGGCCACCAGACCGTGGTGTCCGGCCCCGATGACGACGGCGTCGGCCGTCTCGTCGGCCATGCGCCTATTTGACCTGGCTCGGCTCGAGCCGTTCGGCGAGCGCGGTCAACCGCAGCAAGCACTCCCGGTTGCGCGGATAGACGGCGGCCAGGGCCAGCCGGTCGGGGACGATCCGCATCGGGCCGGACGCCGGCACCTCGATCATTTCGATCCGGCAGCCACCGTCCGCAGTATCACTGAGCCGCAACGTTATTCGCGCGGACCCCAATCGCCCGAGCCCGGCCCGCAGCACGAGTTCCTCACCGGGCGTGCAACTTTCGGACACGGTCGCATCGCTGATCACCAGCGGCCACACCCCGACCGAGTGCTTGATCGCGGTGCCGGGCGCCGGCCAATTCGGGTCGACCGCGCGGGTTCGGCTGTTGCCGACCACCCACTGCGCGTACGTCCAGCCGTCGGTCATCGCGTCCCAGATCTGCTGGCGGGACGCCCTTACCTCGCGGGTTGCAGCCAATGTCATTGGGTCCGGATACCCCGGTCGGCCGAAACCATGCGCCGGATCGGGCAGGGGCAAACGTTTAGCGGCCGCGGCCAGTGGTTACTAAGGCGTTACCAGACACGCGTGTGACGGGAGGCCAATTGTGACTGTGCGACGGTTGATCATCGCGGTGGGCGCGGTGCTCCTGCTGGCCGGCATCATCGGGTTGCTGGTGCCGGTGTCCGTGTCGGACGGCAGCGGCAACTCCGTGTCATGCGGGAACGGAATCGCCACCGATTTGTCCAGCGCCAGGAGCGCCAACGACAAGAACGGCGCCAACATCCCGATCCTGAACCAGGTCCTCCCCCACACCGACTATGTGGCGCAATGCCAGTCGGCGGTCAACACCCGGCGCAGCTGGACCATCCCGCTGGCCGTCGTCGGGCTCCTCGCCGTCGGCGGTGGGCTGGCGGTAGGGCGCCAAGGCGCCCGACAAACCGGGGTCTAGTGGCGACCGCGAGCGCGGCGTAGCCGGGCGAAGCGGGTCGCCACCATCGGTTTAGATCACCCGCACCCGCGCGGCGTTGCGCAACGCCTGCGGCGCCACGCGGGACAGGCCATAGAGGGCATAGGCCTCCGGAGCGACGGGCCGAATCGGTTTCTTTTTCTTGACCGACGACAGGATCGCCTTGGCGACCTTGTCCGGCCCGTAGTGGCGCAGCGCAAACATCCGGCCGATCTGGCCGCGCCGCTCGTCGATGAGCTCGTCCTTGCCCCCCGGCGCGGTGAAGCGGGTGGTGCTGATGATGTTGGTGTTGATGACGCCGGGGCAGATGGTGGTCAGTCCCACGCCGGCCACGTCGAGTTCGGCCCGCAGGCAGTCGGAGAACATGTAGGTCGCCGCCTTGGAGGTGCAGTAGGCGCTCAGCGATCCCAGCGGCGAAAAGGCGGCCATGGACGCCACGTTGACGATGTAGCCGCCGGTGCCGCGCTCGACGAGGCGCCTGCCGAACGACCTGCAGCCGTTGACGACACCGCCCAGGTTGATGTCGAGGACCCGGTCGAACTGCTCGGCGGGGGTGTCCAGGAATCCCCCGGCCGCGCCGATGCCGGCGTTGTTGACCACGATGTCGGGGACGCCGTGCTCGGCACTGACGCGCTCGGCGAACGCCTCGACGGCGTCGGCGTCGGACACGTCGAGCACGTACGCGTGCGCGACGCCACCGCGCGCGACGATCTCGGCGGCGGTCTCCTTGACGGTCGCCTCGTCGATGTCGCTGACGACCAGCTCGGCGCCCTCGCGCGCGAAGGCGAACGCGGTCTCCCGCCCGATGCCGCTGCCCGCGCCGGTGACCGACACCAGGGTGTCGCCGAAGTACTCGCGGGGACGCCCGACCTGCGCGCGCAGCATGGCCCGGCTCGGCGGTTTGCCGTCGACCAGGTCGGCGAAGTCGTGCACCGCGGCCGCCATCACCTGCGGGTGCGACATCGGCGAGAAGTGGCCCGCCCTGATGTCGCGGCGCCACAACCGCGGCACCCAGCGCGCGGTTTCGTCGAACGAGTAGGGCCGCACGTACTTGTCACGGGTGTTGACGATGAGCTGCACGGGCACGTCCACGGTCTGCGGCCGGCCACGCATGGAGAACGAGCGAAAGTAGTTGGCCGGGTACGTCTTCACCGAACGGGCGGCGTCGGAGGCCAGCTTGTCCGAATGGTGGATCTTTTCGGCTGGGATGTTGTCGACGGCATTGCGCCGCAGGGCCGGGACCGACAGCGCCAGCCGCAGGCACAGGGGCGCCAGCACCGGGATAGAGAAGAACACCATGTAGGTCAGGCGCAGCGCCTGTGTGATCGAGCGCAGGAACCTGCGCGGCCGCCAGGGCTGGCGCAGCCCGCTGAACATGTAGTCGACCAGCTGCTCATGGCTGGGGCCGGACACCGACGTGAACGAGGCGACCCGGTCGCTCGCGCCCGGCCGCTTCAGGTACTCCCAGATGCCCACCGAACCCCAGTCGTGGGCCAGCACGTGCACCGGCTGGCCGGGGCTCAGCTCGCCGATCACCGCGGCGAAGTCGTCGGCGAATCGGTCCATGGCGTAGGCGGAGACCGCCTTGGGCGCCGACGTCATGCCGACGCCACGGTTGTCGTAGCGGATGACGCGGAACCGCTCGGTCAGCTGCGGGACGACGCCGTCCCACAGAACGTGCGAGTCGGGGAAGCCGTGCACCAGCACGACCGTCGGGCCCTCGCTGTTGCCCTCCTCGTATACCGCGATGCGCACGCCGTCGGTGCTGTCGACGAACCGCTGGGGTACCTGCTGTAGCTCCGGCATCGAACCTCCCGCTGTGACTGGCCCCTGACGCCAGTGGCCACACGGTAGCAAGCGCGTCGGCGCCGACCCGGCACCCGAACGCGGTCGCCCTGGATGTGTGCCGACGAATGCGCAGTGACAGGATAGTTTTGATAGTCGACCCGCCCCGACCCACGAGCGATCGAGGAGTCAGAAAAGATGGCCTTCTCCGTCCAGATGCCGGCACTCGGTGAGAGCGTCACCGAGGGGACGGTCACCCGCTGGCTCAAGCAGGAGGGCGACACGGTCGAACTCGACGAGCCCCTCGTCGAGGTGTCGACCGACAAGGTGGACACCGAGATACCGTCGCCGGCCGCCGGAGTGCTGACCAAGATCGTCGCCCAGGAGGACGACACGGTCGAGGTCGGCGGCGAATTGGCCGTGATCGGCGAAGCGGGAGAGCAACCCCAGGCCCAACCCCAGCAGCCCAGCCAACCGGAACCGCAGCCGGAGCCGGAGCCGGAGCCCGAACCGCAGGCCCAGGCCCAGCCCGAACCCGAGCCCCAGCCGGCGGCGCCGGCGCCGCCCGCCCAGCCGGCCGCGTCGGGCGGTGGTTCCGGCGACTCCAAGCCGGTGCTGATGCCCGAGCTCGGCGAGTCGGTGGCCGAGGGCACCGTGACCCGCTGGTTGAAGAAGGTCGGCGATTCGGTTCAGGTCGACGAGCCGCTGGTGGAGGTGTCCACCGACAAGGTGGACACCGAGATCCCCTCGCCGGTGGCCGGCGTCCTGGTGAGCATCACCGCCGAGGAGGACGCGACCGTCCCGGTCGGCGGCGAGCTGGCCCGGATCGGCGCCGGAGCGGAGGCCGCCGCGCCGGCTCCCTCGGCGCCCCCGGCGCCGCCCGCACCCCAACCCGAGCCCAAGCCGGAGCCGAAGCCCGAACCCAAACCGGAGCCCGCGGCGGCCAAACCCGCACCGGCGCCGCAACCCGCACCGGCACCGGCCCCGCCCGCCGCGGCGCAGGCCGGCGGCCCGAGCGCGGACGGCGCGCCGTACGTGACCCCGCTGGTGCGAAAGCTGGCCAACGAGAACAACATCGACCTCTCCGAGGTCGCCGGCACCGGCGTCGGCGGTCGCATCCGCAAGCAGGACGTGCTCGCGGCGGCACAGAAAAAGGAACAGGCGAAGCAGGCTCCCCCACCGGCCGCCTTGCCCGCCGCCGCCCCGGCGGCGGCGGGCAAGGCGGCGCCCGCGCTGGCCCACCTGCGCGGCACCACCCAGAAGGCGAGCCGGATCCGGCAGCTCACCGCGGCCAAGACGCGCGAATCGCTGCAGGCCACGGCGCAGCTCACCCAGACCCACGAGGTCGACATGACCAAGATCGTGGGGCTGCGGGCCCGGGCCAAGTCCTCGTTTGCCGAGCGTGAGGGGGTGAACCTGACCTACCTGCCGTTCATCGCCCGCGCCGTGATCGACGCCCTCAAGATCCACCCCAACATCAACGCCAGCTACAACGAGGAAACCAAGGAGATCACCTACTACGACGCCGAACACCTCGGCTTCGCCGTCGACACCGAGCAGGGCCTGCTCTCCCCTGTCGTCCACAACGCCGGCGACCTGTCGCTGGCCGGGCTGGCCCGGGCCATCGCCGACATCGCCGAGCGCGCCCGGTCGGGCAACCTCAAGCCCGACGAGCTGTCCGGCGGCACGTTCACCATCACCAACATCGGCAGCCAGGGCGCCCTGTTCGACACCCCCATCCTGGTTCCGCCGCAGGCGGCCATGCTCGGCACCGGCGCGATCGTCAAGCGGCCGCGGGTGATCGTGGACGAGTTCGGCAACGAGTCGATCGGCGTCCGCTCGATCTGCTATCTCCCGCTGACCTACGACCACCGGCTGATCGACGGGGCCGACGCCGGACGTTTCCTCACCACGATCAAGAACCGGCTCGAAGAGGGAGCCTTCGAGGCTGACCTGGGGCTCTGACGACGTGCCCAAGCCCGTCATCGCGATAGCGGGTTCCTCTGGCCTGATCGGCTCCGCCTTGGCCGCCGCGCTGCGCGCCGCCGACCACCCGGTGCTGCGCATCGTGCGCCGCACGCCGACGAATTCCGAAGAGCTGCACTGGAATCCGGAGAGCGGCGAGTTCGACGCCGACGCGCTGGTCGACGTCGACGCCGTCGTCAACCTGTGCGGCGTCAACGTCGGGCAGCGCCGTTGGTCGGGCGCCTTCAAGCAGAGCCTGCGCGACAGCCGCATCGCCCCGACCGAGGTGCTGGCCAACGCCGTCGCCGACGCCGGCGTCGAAACGCTGATCAACGCCAGCGCGGTCGGCTACTACGGCAACACCAGGGATCGGGTGGTCGACGAAAACGCCCGGGCGGGAAGCGGTTTCCTCGCGCAGCTGTGCGAGGACTGGGAGGCCGCGACGCTGCCCGCCCAGTACGCCGGCACCCGGGTGGTGCTGGCCCGCACCGGCCTGGTGCTGTCGAAGTCGGGTGGCGCGCTGCGCCGGCTGCGGCCGCTGTTCGCGGCGGGCCTGGGCGCCCGGCTGGGCAGCGGCCGGCAATACATGTCGTGGATCACCCTGGAAGACGAGGTGCGGGCGCTGCTGTTCGCCATCTCACACCCGTCGCTGTCGGGCCCGGTGAACCTGACCGGACCGGCGCCGGTGACCAACGCGGAGTTCACCACCGCGTTTGGCCGTGCGCTCAATCGCCCGACCCCGTTGATGCTGCCCGGTTTCGCGGTGCGGGCCGCGCTCGGGGAGTTCGCCGACGAGGGCCTGCTCATCGGTCAGCGCGCCATCCCGTCGGCGCTGGAGCGCGCCGGTTTCGAGTTCCACCACAACACCATTGGCGAGGCGCTCGCCTACGCCACGGCCCGCCGCGAGCACGATTAGCGTCGCGCGGCGCGGCTCACCTATCGCCGAGCGTCACACCAGAGTGACACCGCGCGCCGAGCGTCACGCAAGCGTGACGATGCGCGTTGAGTGCCGCTGAAGTTACCCACAGCCGACGCCACAGTGACGTGATGCCGCAGTTGCTAGGTGCCACACTTCGCGCGTGGCGGAGCCATTCATCGGCAGTGAAGCGATCGCAACAGGTGAGGTGGTCAAGAGCGCTTTGCGGACGAAGTACACCAAGCTGTTCCCTGGCGTGTACGTCAGCCGTGGCGCCGAACCTACGGCGCGAGTGCGCGCACGGGCAGGATGGCTTTGGTCTGGGCGTCGCGGAATCATCGCGGGGTTGTCGGCCTCGGCGTTGCACGGCGCCAAGTGGATTGATATCGGCGCGCCGCTGGAAATCATCCACAGCAACCGAAACCCCCTTCCGGGCCTTCGGGTTCGAAGCGTTCGCGTCGAAGGCGACGAGTTCCAGCTGTTAGAAGGCATTCCGGTCACCACACCTGCCCGCACGGCGCTCGACCTGGCTTGCTGGTATCCAACGGCTGAAGCGGTGCCGGCGATCGATGCTCTGGCTCAGGCCACCGAATTCAAGGCGACCGACGCGGCCATGCTGGTGCGACGCTATGGTGGCCGGCGCGGTATTCGCCGGGCGCAGACGGCGCTCGACCTGATGGATCGGGGCGCGCAGTCGCCCAAGGAGACGTGGCTTCGACTGCTGCTCATCGACGCTGGGTTGCCCCGGCCCCGGACGCAGATTCCCGTCCTTGACGAAGTCGGCGACGTCTTCGCCTATCTAGACATGGGCTGGGACCAGCCCAAAGTCGCAGTCGAGTACGACGGCGATCAACACCGCAGCGACCGAAGGCAATACAGATGGGACATTCGGCGACTGGAAATGCTCGAGCGTCGCGACTGGATTGTGATTCGAGTGACAGCTGGGGACCAGCCCACGGAGATCATCCAGCGTGTCCGGGCCGCGTTGGCCCGACGAGCGCCCCGCGATACGCAGCTGGCCGCGGCGCGTTGAGCGTCACGGCAGGGTGACGAATGGCACCGAGCGTCACGCCAGAGTGACGGACGCGTGCACGGGCCGAGTAGCGTCGGCGGGGTGAGTGATTCCATCCGGTCGAGTTCGGCCGCGATCGACGTCCGCCAGCTTGGGACGGTCGAATACCGCACCGCCTGGCAGCTGCAGCGCGACCTGGCCGACGCCCGGGTCGCCGGCGGGCCCGACACCCTGCTGCTGCTGGAGCATCCGGCGGTCTACACCGCCGGGCGGCGCACCGAGGCGCACGAGCGACCGGTTGATGGGATGCCGGTGGTCGACACCGACCGCGGCGGCAAGATCACCTGGCACGGTCCCGGGCAGCTGGTCGGCTACCCGATCATCGGGCTGGCCGAGCCGCTCGACGTCGTCAAATACGTTCGGCGCCTTGAGGAAGCGCTCATCAAGGTGTGCGGCGACCTGGGCCTGGACACCGCCCGGGTCGACGGCCGGTCCGGGGTCTGGGTGCCCGCCGGCGGCGGCCGGCCGGCCCGCAAGGTCGCTGCCATCGGCGTGCGGGTGTCGCGGGCGACCACGTTGCACGGGTTCGCCCTCAACTGCGACTGCGACCTGGGCGCCTACAACTCGATCGTCCCGTGCGGCATCAGCGACGCCGGGGTGACGTCGCTGTCCGCCGAACTGCGGCGCACCGTCGCCGTCGACGAGGTCCGGGCGGCGGTCGCCGTCGCGGTCTGCGACGCCCTGGACGGCGCGCTTCCGGTGCGTGACCACCCGGTCGCCCGCGTAGCATCATCCATGTGACTGTCGCTCCCGAAGGCCGCAAGCTGCTGCGCCTGGAGGTGCGCAACGCGCAGACCCCGATCGAACGCAAGCCGCCGTGGATCAAGGTGCGGGCCCGGATGGGTCCGGAGTACACCCAGCTGAAGGGCCTGGTCCGCCGGGAGGGCCTGCACACGGTCTGCGAGGAGGCCGGCTGCCCCAACATCTTCGAATGCTGGGAGGACCGGGAGGCCACCTTCCTGATCGGCGGCGACCAGTGCACCCGTCGCTGCGACTTCTGCCAGATCGACACCGGAAGACCGGCGGCGCTGGACCGCGACGAGCCCCGGCGGGTCGCCGAGAGTGTGCAGACGATGGGGTTGCGCTACGCGACCATCACCGGCGTCGCGCGCGACGACCTGCCCGACGGCGGCGCCTGGCTCTACGCCGAGACGGTGCGGGCCATCAAGGAGCTCAACCCGTCGACCGGCGTCGAGCTGTTGATCCCCGACTTCAACGGCGAGCCCGCGCGGCTCGCGGAGGTGTTCGAGTCGCGCCCGGAAGTGTTGGCGCACAACGTCGAAACGGTGCCGCGGATCTTCAAGCGGATCCGGCCCGCCTTCACCTACCGGCGCAGCCTTGACGTGCTCACCGCGGCCCGCGACTTCGGCCTGATCACCAAGAGCAACCTCATCCTCGGGCTGGGCGAAACCGCCGACGAGGTGCGCGGCGCGCTGGCCGACCTGCGCGACGCCGGCTGCGACATCATCACCATCACCCAATACCTGCGCCCGACGTCGCGCCACCACCCGGTCGAGCGCTGGGTGACACCCGAGGAGTTCGACGAGTTCGCCCGGCACGCCGAGGGCCTCGGCTTCTCGGGGGTGCTGTCCGGGCCGCTGGTGCGGTCGTCGTACCGGGCCGGGCGGCTCTACGACCAAGCCGTGCGCGGCCGCGCCTCGACGGCCTGAGTGTCCCGGCGTTCGGTGGCCGAACGTATCCTTGGTGATTATGGCTAAACCCCGCACCGCCGCCGAGAACAAGGCCGCCCGGGCTCAGGCAGCCGCCGCCCGCAAGGCCGCCGCGAAGGAGCGCCGCGGCCAGTTGTGGCAGGCGTTCAACATGCAGCGCAAGGAGGATAAGCGCCTGCTGCCGTACATGATCGGCGCGTTTGTGCTGATCGTCGGCGCCGCGGTGGCGGTCGGCATCTGGGCCGGCGGCCTGACCATGATCACGATGATCACGTTCGGCGTGCTGCTGGGCGCCCTGGTGGCGTTCATCATCTTCAGCCGCCGGGCCCAGCGCGCGGTCTACAGCAAAGCCGAAGGTCAGACCGGCGCGGCCGCGTGGGTGCTGGACAACCTGCGGGGCAAGTGGCGGGTGACCCCCGGGGTCGCCGCGACCGGCCACTTCGACGCCGTGCACCGGGTGCTCGGCCGGCCCGGCGTGATCCTGGTCGGCGAGGGATCGGCGGCCCGGGTCAAACCGCTGCTGGCCCAGGAGAAGAAGCGCACGGCCAGGCTGGTCGGCGAGGTGCCGATCTACGACATCGTCGTCGGCAACGGCGAGGGCGAGGTGCCGCTGGGCAAGCTGGAGCGCCACCTCACCAAGCTTCCGGCCAACATCACCACCAAGCAGATGGACACGCTGGAGTCGCGGCTGGCCGCCCTGGGCTCGCGCGCCGGCGCCGGCGTCATGCCGAAGGGGCCACTGCCGAACGCCGGCAAGATGCGCGGCGTGCAGCGCACCGTGCGCCGCAGGTAACGCGGGTCACCGCCGCAGCACGGCCGTCCCCGTCAGGCGATCGTGCAGGCCACGGCCGTCGGAGTCGGTGAACAGCGCCGGGATGACCGTCGCGATCAGCAGCCCGCGCGCCACCAACCGCCCGAGCCCGACCGGCACCCGGCCGTCCACCGACGCCACCTGCAAACCCAGCGCCAACTGCCCCGGCGTGAAGCTGAACAGCCGCACCGCCACCACCCCGAGCGCGAACCAGATCACCAACACCGCGGTCGCCAGCGTCCGCTGGGAAAACAGGCCGAACGCCATGGCCAGCGCGCCCAGGCCGTAGGAAATCAGCCAGTCGATCATCAGCGCGACCAGCCGTCGGCCCATCGGCGCCAGGGATCCCGGACCCGACTGCGGCAGGCCGAGGCTCTCGCCCGGAAAAGCGGACCGCGATTCCGGCAAACCGTCGGTCACGGGCGGCTTCCGACGGCCCGGTGGAACCGCCGCGCAAGCCCGCGACGCAGCGGGGATGCGACGGTGTGTCCGTCTTGCCGACCAGATACGATGCTGCCGTCCATGGCCCCACAATAGAACCCGCTAGCGACCCGGATTCTGGTGCGGGGAAGCATGGTCACGTAACCTCTGCGCAACATCGGGTTGACTGACGGGCAACATCAGCTCCATAGCGTCAGGCCGCGGATCACCAAGTAAAGGAGCAATTCTGTGACGGAAATGACGCCCGACGACGTCTTCAAACTCGCCAAGGACGAGGATGTCGAGTTTGTCGACGTCCGGTTCTGTGACTTGCCAGGCATCATGCAGCACTTCACGATTCCGGTTTCGTTCTTCGACGAGAGCGTGTTCGAGGACGGCTTGGCCTTCGACGGTTCGTCGATTCGCGGTTTCCAGTCGATCCACGAATCCGACATGCTGCTGCTCCCGGACCCGGCGACCGCTCGGATCGACCTGTTCACCGAAGCCAAGACCCTGAACCTCAACTTCTTCGTGCACGACCCGTTCACCCTGGAGCCCTACTCGCGCGACCCGCGCAACATCGCGCGCAAGGCCGAGAACTACCTGAAGAGCACCGGGGTCGCCGACACCGCCTACTTCGGCGCCGAGGCCGAGTTCTACATCTTCGACTCGGTCAGCTTCGACTCGCGCACCAACGGCTCGTTCTACGAGGTGGACGCGATCTCCGGCTGGTGGAACACCGGCGAGCCGAACGAGAGCGACGGCAGCCCCAACCGTGGCTACAAGGTCCGCCCCAAGGGCGGGTACTTCCCGGTCGCGCCCGTCGACCACTACGTCGACCTGCGCAGCCGGATGCTGCACAACCTGATCCAGTCGGGCTTCTCGCTGGAGAAGGGCCACCACGAGGTGGGCTCCGGCGGTCAGGCCGAGATCAACTACAAGTTCAACACGCTGCTGCACGCGGCCGACGACATGCAGCTGTACAAGTACATCGTCAAGAACACCGCGTGGCAGGCGGGCAAGACCGTCACCTTCATGCCCAAGCCGCTGTTCGGCGACAACGGGTCCGGGATGCACACCCACCAGTCGCTGTGGAAGGACGGCAGCCCGCTGATGTACGACGAGACCGGCTACGCCGGCCTGTCGGACACCGCGCGGCACTACATCGGCGGCCTGCTGCACCACGCGCCGTCGCTGCTGGCGTTCACCAACCCGACGGTGAACTCCTACAAGCGGTTGGTGCCGGGCTTCGAGGCGCCGATCAACCTGGTGTACAGCCAGCGCAACCGCTCGGCGTGCGTGCGTATCCCGATCACGGGCAGCAACCCGAAGGCCAAGCGGCTGGAATTCCGTTGCCCCGACTCGTCGGGCAACCCGTACCTGGCGTTCTCGGCCATGCTGATGGCCGGGCTGGACGGCATCAAGAACAAGATCGAGCCGCAGGCGCCGGTCGACAAGGACCTCTACGAGCTGCCACCCGAGGAGGCCGCCAACATCCCGCAGGCGCCGACCCAGCTGTCCGCAGTGATCGACCGGCTCGAGGCCGACCACGAATACCTCACGGAGGGCGGCGTTTTCACGCCCGACCTGATCGAGACGTGGATCAACTTCAAGCGCGAGTACGAGATCCTGCCGGTCCAGATCCGGCCCCACCCCTACGAGTTCTCGCTCTACTTCGACGTTTAAGCCCTACGACCAGACGTAAAAGCCCCCGACACGCCCAGCGTGCGGGGGCTTTTACGTCTGCTCGCCACCTCAACCGGGGCGGCGGCCCAGGATTCCGCGGGTCATCCGCACCGGCTGCCCTTCGGCCATCTCGACGACCTCAAGCCAGCCCCCCGGCGCGACGTAATGCCGCTCGACGTCTTCGCGATGCATCGAGATGATCAGCACCCCCGCGTCGGTGACCTCGTAGCTGTCGAAGGCGCCGTAATCGCGCGGTTCACCGTTGCTGAAAACGACCGTGAAAGCCACCGGCAAATTCTAGCCGTCCAGCGACAGGTCCTTGCGGAACCGCTGCATCCCGTCGATCTTGTCGGACAGCGTGGCGTCCGGGCCGGAGTAGAACATCCACGGCATCGTGATGATGCCGGTGATGCCGGCGTCCGCGGCGCGCTGATAGTCGGCCGTGGTGAAGGCGTCGGTCAGCGGGGTCAGGATGGTGAAATCGTCCATGGACAAGCCGAGTTCGGCCCGCAGTTCTCGCAGCCGGCCCACCGCCTCGATGGCCCGATCGGTCTTGATCAGGTCGCCGATCCAGCCGTCGTTGCGAGCGGCGCGGCGCAGGGCGATGTCGCTGAGCCCGCCGACGTACACGGGTATCGGCGGCGGCGTCGGCTCCATTTCCAGGCGCGGTGTCCGGTAGAACGCCCCCTCGAACTCGGCCCAGCCCGGTCGCCACAGCGCCCGCATCAGCTCGATGATCTCGTCGGTGCGTTTGCCGCGGGCGTCGAACCGCTCACCCATCAAGGCGAACTCCTCGCGACACCAGCCGACGCCGATCCCGAGCTCCACCCGGCCGGACGCCAAAACCGCCGCCGTGCCAATGGCTTTCGCCGCCGAGTAGGGGTTGCGCATGGCGGGAATGTAGACGGTGGTGACGAACCGCAGCCGGGTGGTGACCTGGGCCAGCGCGCCGACGAGGACCCAGGGGTCGGGCCAGTCGGTGAAGGGCTGCCAGCGTCGTTGGCCGTCCTTGGTGTACGGGTACGGGGTGTCCAGCGTCTCCAGGTTGACGACGTGGTCGGGGATGCCGACGCCGTCGTAGCCGAGTTCGTCGGCGGCCTTGGCGATTTCGACGATCTCCCGGGTGTTCAAAAAGGCGCTGCTGACGTAGAACTTCATTCGGCTTCCCTCGCCCACGACGGCTCGATGAAGACGCCCTCGGCCTCGACGGTGACCCCGTGCGCGTCCGAAATAGTGCCACGCGCAAACACTTTGACGCCCTCCTTGCGCTCGACCCACGCCTCGGAGCGCAGCGGGCCCAGCGGGGTGCCGCGCAGGTACTTCACGGTGATGGTCCCCGTGAAGCGCGGCTTGGACAGCCCCTCGCTGGCCGCCTCGCCCAGCATGTGGTCGAGCACCAGGGCGCTCACCCCGCCGTGCACCAGCTTGGGCGGGCCCTCGTAGGCCGTCCCGAGGACGAACTCGCTCCAGCACCGGCCGCCGCCGTCGTGATGCACGATCACCGGCGGGGCGATCGGGTTGCCCAGGCCGATCGCGGCGTTGCCCAGAGTCAGCGGGCGGCCGCCGTCGACGCGGTAGGTCACCCCCATCGGCCGCGTCCGTTGCCGCAACGACTTGGTGACGGCCTCGATCGCGGATCGCGCGTCGGCGACGACGCCCTCGTCGGCCTCGGTCCGGATCGTGGCGTCGATGAGATCGCGGACCGCGTCGGCCAGCGGGGTGTACAGGGCCGTCACGCGTTGGGCTTCCGCCGCGCTGAGCACCTCGAAAGTGGCGTCCAACGCGCCGGCCTCCTGACTCAACTTCCAAACACCTTGCGCACCACGGCTTTTGCCCGGCGCGTTACCCGCAGATAATTGTCTAAGAACTCGCCGCCGTCGTCGGACGACCACCCCGCGGCCACCGCGACCGCCTTGAGCTGACGGCCCGGCCCCGGCAGCTGGTCGGTGGGCTTGCCGCGCACCAACACGAGCGCGTTGCGGGCCCGCGTGGCGGTCAGCCAGGCCTGCCGCAGCAGGTCCACATCCTCGGCGGGCACCAGGCCGGCCGCGGCGATGGCGTCCAGGGATTCAAGCGTCGACGTGTTGTGCAGCGCGGGCACCTCGTGCGCGTGCCGCAGCTGCATGAGCTGCACCGTCCATTCGATGTCGGCCAGTCCCCCGCGCCCCAGCTTGGTGTGGGTGTTGGGGTCCGCCCCCCGCGGCAGCCGCTCGGACTCGACGCGGGCCTTGATGCGGCGGATTTCGCGAACGGCCTCCGCCGACACGCCGTCGGGTGGGTAGCGCGTCTGGTCGGCCATCACCAAGAAACGCTGGCCCAGCTCGGCGTGGCCGGCGACCGCATGCGCGCGCAGCAGCGCCTGGATCTCCCACGGCTGCGCCCACTGCGAGTAATAGGCGGTGTAGGAACTGAGCGTGCGGACCAGCGGGCCGCTGCGACCCTCGGGCCGCAGGTTCGCGTCCACCTCCAGCGGCGGGTCGACGCTGGGCGTGCCCAGCAGCGCCCGCACCTGCTCGGCGATCGTCGTCGACCACCGCACCGCCTGCGAGTCGTCGACGCCGTGGGCCGGCTCGCAGACGAACATCACGTCGGCGTCGGACCCGTAGCCCAGCTCGGCACCGCCCAGCCTGCCCATGCCAATGACCGCGATCGCCGCCGGCGCCCTACCGTCGTCGGGCAGATTGGCCCGCATCATGGCGTCCAGGGCGGCCTGCAGCACGGCCACCCACACCGACGTAAGCGCCTTGCACACGTCGGTGACCTCGAGGAAACCGAGCAGGTCGGCCGAGCCGACGCGGGCCAGCTCGCGGCGCCGCAGCGTGCGCGCGGCCGCGATCGCCCGCACCGGATCGGGGTGGCGGCTCGCCGAGGCGATCAGCGCCCGGGCCACCGTCGCGGGGTCGGTCTCGAGCAGCTTGGGCCCTCCCGGGCCGTCGCCGTAATCCTGAATCACCCGGGGCGCGCGCATCAACAGGTCCGGCACGTAGGCCGAGGTTCCCAGCACGTGCATGAGCCGCCGGGCCACCGCGGGCTTGTCCCGCAGCGTGGACAGGTACCACCTCTCTCCGGCCAGCGCCTCCGACAGGCGCCGGTACGCCAGCAGCCCGCCGTCGGGATCGGGCGCGTAGGACATCCAGTTCAGCAGCCTCGGCAGCAGCACCGACTGCACCCGGCCGCGCCGCCCGCTCTGGTTGACCAGCGCCGACATGTGCTTGAGCGCGGTCTGCGGCCCTTCATAGCCCAGCGCCGCCAGCTGCCGCTCGGCGCCCTCGGAGGTGATCCCGTGCGCGATCTCCAAACCGGCCGGGCCGATCGACTCCAGCAGCGGCTGGTAGAAGAGCTTGGCGTGCAGGCCGGACACCCGCACGTTCTGGTGCCGGAGTTCCTCGCGCAGCACCCCGGCCGCGTCGTGGCGGCCGTCGGGCCGGATGTGCGCCGCCCGCGCCAGCCAGCGCACCGCCTCCTCGTCGTCGGCCTCCGGCAGCAGGTGGGTGCGCTTGAGCCGCTGCAGTTGCAGCCGGTGCTCGAGCAACCGCAGGAACTCGTAGGACGCGGTCAGGTTCGCCGCGTCCTCGCGTCCGATGTAGCCGCCCCGGCCCAGCGCGTCCAGCGCGTCCACCGTCGAAGCCACGTGCAACGACTCGTCGGTGCGGCCGTGCACCAGCTGCAGCAGCTGCACCGCGAATTCCACGTCCCGCAGGCCACCGCTGCCGAGTTTGATCTCGCGGGCGCGCACCTCGGCGGGCACCAGCCGCTCCACCCGGCGGCGCATGGCCTGGACCTCGACGACGAAATCCTCACGCTCGCAAGCGACCCAGACCATCGGCGTCAGGGCGGCCAGGTAGCGCTCGCCGAGCTCGGCGTCGCCGACGGCCGCCCGGGCCTTCAGCAGCGCCTGGAACTCCCACGTCTTGGCCCAGCGCTGGTAGTAGGCGATGTGCGATTCGACGGTGCGCACCAGCTCACCGCTGCGGCCCTCCGGCCGCAGCCCGGCGTCGACCTGGAAGAAGGCCGACGACGCCACCCGCATCATCTCGCTGGCCACCCGGGTGGTGACCGCGTCCGCGCGCTCGCCGACGAAGATGACGTCGACGTCGCTGACGTAGTTCAGTTCGCGGGCACCGCATTTGCCCATCGCGATGACCGCCAACCGGGGCGGCGTGCGGTCGCCGCACACGCTGACCTCGGCCACCCGCAGCGCGGCGGCCAGGGCGGCGTCCGCCAGGTCCGACAGCTGGGCGCTCACCACGGTGAACGGGAGGACCGGCTCGTCCTCGACCGTGGCGGCCAGGTCGAGGGCCGCCAACACCAGCAGCTGGTCCCGGTAGAGGATGCGCAGGCGTTCCAGCGCCGACCCGGGGCCGCTCAGCGCCTCGTCGACACACTCGAGGAACGTCGCGCACAGTTCGTCGCGCGAGGGCAGGCGGGCCTTGCCGCGCAACAACTTCCAGGATTGCGGATTGGCGGCGAGGTGATCCCCGAGGGCCAGCGACGAGCCGAGCACCCCGAACAGCCGGCCGCGCAGCCCGCGTTCGGTGAGCAGCGCGGCGCTCAGTTCGTCCCAATCGCTGTCCGGGTTCTCCCACAGCCGCACCAGCACCCGCAGCGCGGCGTCGGGGTCGGGCGCGCGCGACAACGCCCACAACCGGTCGACGTAGTTCTGGTCGTCGCGCTCGTACCAACCCAGCTGCGCCAGACGATCACCGGCGGGCGGGTCGACCAACCCGAGCCGGCCCACGCTGGGCAGCCGGGGGCGTTCGGTCGCGGGTTTGGTCACGACCACGACCGTAGCGCAAGCCGCCGGTCTCTCAGACCGATCGGCGCAGGGTGTGAGCTAGAGCGACAAGTAGGTGCGCAGCTCGTAGGGCGTGACGTGGCTGCGGTAGTTGGCCCACTCCGTGCGCTTGTTGCGCAGGAAGAAGTCAAACACGTGCTCCCCCAACGTTTCCGCGACCAGCTCGGAGGCCTCCATGGCGCGCAGCGCCGCGTCGAGACTGGTGGGCAGCTCGCGATATCCCATCGCGAGGCGTTCCTCGGGCGTCAGGTCCCACACGTTGTCCTCGGCCTGCGGTCCCAGCACGTAGCCCTTCTCCACGCCGCGCAGTCCGGCGGCCAGCAGCACGGCGAACGCCAGGTACGGGTTGCACGCCGAGTCGGGGCTGCGCACCTCGATCCGCCGCGACGACGTCTTGTGCGGTGTGTACATCGGCACCCGCACCAGGGCCGAGCGGTTGGCCGCCCCCCACGACGCGTTGGTGGGCGCCTCACCGCCCTGCACCAGCCGCTTGTAGGAGTTGACCCATTGGTTGGTGACGGCGCTGATCTCCGAGGCGTGCTCGAGGATCCCGGCGATGAACGACTTGCCCACGTCCGAGAGTTGCAGCGGGTCGTCGGTGCTGTGGAAGGCGTTGACGTCGCCCTCGAACAGGCTCATGTGGGTATGCATGGCCGAGCCGGGGTGTTCGGCGAAGGGCTTGGGCATGAACGACGCCCGCGCGCCGTTTTCGATCGCGACTTCCTTGATGACGTAGCGGAACGTCATGACGTTGTCGGCCATCGACAGCGCGTCGGCGAAGCGCAGGTCGATCTCCTGCTGACCGGGCGCGCCCTCGTGATGGCTGAACTCGACCGAGATGCCCATGAACTCGAGGGCCTCGATGGCGTCCCGGCGGAAGTTGGACGCGGAGTCGTGCACCGCCTGGTCGAAGTAGCCGGCGCTGTCGACGGGGATGGGCCTCGACCCGTCGTTGGGGCCGGACTCCAGCAGGAAGAATTCGATTTCGGGGTGCACGTAGCAGGAAAAGCCGAGGTCGTTGGCCTTCTGCAGCTGGCGGCGCAGCACGTGCCGCGGGTCCGCCCACGACGGCGAGCCGTCGGGCATGGTGATGTCGCAGAACATCCGCGCGGAGTGATGGTGGCCGGACGGGGTCGCCCAGGGCAGCACCTGAAAGGTCGACGGGTCGGGGTTGGCGACGGTGTCGGATTCGGAGACGCGTGCGAAGCCCTCGATCGAGGATCCGTCGAAGCCGATGCCCTCCTCGAAGGCGCCTTCGAGTTCGGCCGGCGCGATGGCTACGGACTTCAGGTAGCCGAGCACATCGGTGAACCAGAGCCGAACGAAGCGGATGTCTCGCTCCTCCAACGTGCGGAGGACGAATTCCTTCTGTCGATCCATAACTCGAACAGTAGGCAACCGCTGTTAATTTTGTGTTACCGACGCCCGCTCAGAACCGTTGCGGGGCTCCGCCCTTGATTCGGGGTGCGCTAGAGGCCTGTGCCGCCGCGGCCGCCGGTGGCGGTGCCGTTGCCGGCGCTTATGACGGCGGCGCTGCCACCACCGCCACCGCCGCCACCACCGGGCAGGGTGTCGCCGGCGCCGCCGGCGCCACCGGTACCGCCGCCGCTTCCGGTGCCGCTAGTGCCGTTGCCGCCACCGCTGCCGCCGGCGCCGCCGGTGCCGCCGTCGATGCCGCCGCCAGTGCCTCCGCTCCCGCCGATGCCTGAAAGGCCGCTGCCACCACCGCCGCCGCCGCCGGCGGCGGCGTCCACGGAGGAGGCCGTGGTCCCGGTGACGGCGCCGCCGACGCCCCCATTGAGGAGGGAAACGCCGGGACCCGCTCCGTTGCCGCCGGTGCCGCCGGTGATCGTCGTGGCACCCACGTTGACGGCGCCGCCGCCACCACCGCCGCCGCTGCTGCCGCCCTGGATCAGCAAATTGGCCCCGCCCCCTTGACCGCCGGCGCCGCCGCCGCTGACGACGTCGAGGCCGAGGCTGGGATCGATTAGTTCCGCGCTGCCGCCGTGACCGCCGGCTCCAGCGGTGCCGCCTGTGCCGCCGACACCGAAGAGGCCCAATTGGCCGGTGCCGCCGATGCCGCCGCCACCGCCTCCACCGCCGGCGATGGCACCACTGGTGGTCGTGGTGAGGATGCCTTGGCCGCCGGTACCGCCATTGCCGCCGTGACCGCCGTTGAAGCCGTTGCCGCCGGTGCCGCCGACACCGCCGGTGCCGCCGATGCCCCCGGTGAAGCTGGTGCTACCGCCGGGCCCGCCGTCGCCGCCGGCGCCGCCAGTGCCACCTTGACCGAGCAAGCC
>NZ_LQPV01000028.1:0-187983 GCF_002101935.1 Mycobacterium sp. IEC1808
CCGTCCCACCCTGCCACGGACCCCTCGGCGAACGCGCCGACTGGTGGTGGTACACCCCATTCGAACCCCAACCCCCACCGACAAACAACTAGGTGGGTTACCGGCACCGTGTCGAGGCTGAAAACAGGCTGAGGCGTAAGGGTTTCGCCTCGGATCTCGACAGCGGCCAGACCGGGCCGCAACCGGGACTGCGCCGAGACCACCGCGCCGGCACGGCGATAGGACGACATCGTTGACCCGCAGTGACACCATATTGGCGTGGACGACGCGCATGGTGCGCTGAGCGCAACGGGACTGTCCTGTGCTTCGTGCGGCACACAGCTGCCGCCGACGTCCAAGTTCTGTTATCACTGCGGCGCACCGGTTACCGAGGTCAGCCGATCGGCCGAGTACAAGCAGGTCACGGTGCTCTTCGCCGACGTAGTCGACTCGATGGGCATCGCCGCGACTCTCGGGACGGAGCGGCTGCGCGAGATCATGGTCGACCTGGCCAACCGCTGCGCGGCCGTCGTCCAGCGCTACGGCGGCACGGTGGACAAGTTCACCGGCGACGGGATCATGGCGGTCTTCGGTGCGCCGGTGGCAATGGAGGACCACGCCTTTCGTGCATGCCTTTCGGCGTTGAGCATTCAGGCCGAAGCGAAGGCGCTGGCAGCCGAGGTCGCGCGGCGAGACGGCACGGAACTGCTCCTCCGGGTGGGGCTGAATTCCGGTCAGGTGATCGCCGGTGAAATCGGTTCGGGCGCTTTCGGATACACCGCGCTGGGTAAACAGGTCGGGCTGGCCCAACGAATGGAATCGGTCGCCCCGCCGGGTGGGGTGATGCTCAGCGTCTCCACCGCGCGACTGGTGGACGGCGCGGCGGCGCTCGGTCAACCGGAGCTGGTCCGCGTCAAGGGCGTTACCGAACCGGTCACCGCGTACCGCCTGCTGGACACGCGGGATCGTCGTCGCGCCACTGAGCGCGCTGAGTCGAACCTGGTCGGTCGCCGGTGGGAAATCTCCACCGTCGAGGGCTTGTTGGACCGCGCACTCGCTGGACATGGCGCTGTTGTCCACGTAGTGGGTGAACCCGGTATCGGCAAGAGCCGGTTGGTACGCGAGATCGCGGCAATGGCGTCGGCCCGGGATGTGGAGGTGTTCAACACCTTCTGCGAGTCGCACACGAGCCAGGTCCCATTTCATGCCGTGGCGCGTCTGTTGCGGGCGGCCACCGGGGTCGAAGGCCTTGACGCCCAGGCTGCCCGCGCCCGAGTGCGAGAGCAGATGCCGGACGCAGATCGCGAGGACGCACTGCTGCTCGACGACCTGCTCGGCATCGCCGACCCGGGCACAGCCGTTCCGGCGATCGATCCCGATGCGCGCAGGCGGCGCTTGGCCGCACTGGTGACCGCCGCCAGGTTGTCCCGCCCACGCCCTGCGGTCTACGTCATCGAGGACGCCCACTGGATCGATGAGGCCAGCGAGTCGATGCTGACCGATTTCCTGACGGTGATCCCGCAGACCGCTTCGTTAGTGCTGATCACGTATCGACCCGAGTATCGCGGCGCGTTGACTCGAGTGGCCAATGCACACACCGTAGCCCTTGCGCCACTGAGTGATTCAGAAACCGCGACCCTCGTCGCGCAGCTCCTCGGCCCACACCCCTCGGTTGGTGCGCTGAGCCAACGAGTCGCCGAGAGGGCCGCCGGTAATCCGTTTTTCGCCGAGGAATTGGTCCGCGAACTGGCCGAGCGCGGCGTGCTGGACGGCGAGCCCGGTGCCTACATCACGGCGGCGGAGGTTGGCGAGGTGACGGTGCCCGCCACACTGCAGGCGACGATTGCCGCGCGCATCGACCGGCTCGACCGGAAAGCCAAGCGCACGCTGAGCGCCGCGGCCGTCGTCGGCTCGCGATTCGGCCTGGACCTGCTAACGGTGCTCGGTGTCGACCCGGTGCTTCCCGCATTGGTGGCAGCACAGCTCATCGACCAGGTCCGGGTCAGTCCTGAACCGGAATTCGTCTTTCACCATCCGCTCATTCGTGCGGTGGCCTACGAAGCACAGCTCAAATCGGATCGCTCGGATCTACACCGCCGCCTGGCCGCCGCGATCGAGGCTGGCGACCAAGGCTCGGACGAAAAGGCCGCACTGATCGCCGAACACCTTGAGGCCGCCGGCGATTTGCAAGCCGCATACGGCTGGCACATGCGCGCCGCGACCTGGGCGACCAACCGGGACATAAAGGCGGCGCGGCTGAGCTGGCAGCGGGCGGCAGATATCGCCGATGCGCTACAAGCCGACCCCCCGCACCGGGCGGCCATGCGCATCGCCCCGCGCACCATGTTGTGCGGGACGGGCTGGCGCGTCCACGCCGATATTGCCGGTGACCGCTTCGATGAATTGCGGGACTTGTGCAACGCCGCCGGGGACAAGGCGTCATTGGGCATCGCGACGGCGGGTTCGGTGGTCGGCCATGCCCATCAGGACCGGCTGCGCGAGGCGTCGCAGCTGGCGTCGGAAGCCTGGGCCCTCGCCGAGGCGCTCGAAGATGAGAATTTGACGGTGGGGCTTTCGTTTCCGGTGATCTACGGGCAGATCGAATGCGGCCGGTGGTGTGACGTGCTGCGATGTTCGCAGACCGTGATCGACCTGGCCGACGGCGACCCGACGAAAGGCAACTTCCTGGTCGGGTCTCCGCTGGCGCTCGCGTTCGCGTCGCGGGGCATGGCCCGTTATTTCCTGGGCCTTCCCGGATGGCCTGAAGACCTGCGGCGCGGCATGCCGATGGCCCGACAGATCGACCCGGCGTCCTACGCGGGGGTCGTCGGCTACGCCTATTTGCTCGGGATCCCGTTCGGCGTCCTGAGGCCGGATGATCGTGCGCTGGACGAGATCGAGGGTGCCCTACGGATTGCCGAGCGCTCCAGCGACGACGTCGTGGTGGGTTTCATCCGGGCGGCGTTGAGTCTTGCGCTGATGCATCGCCAAGAGGCTGCCGAGCGTGACCGCGGGCAGCAGCTCGCCGTCGGGGTCCGCGAGGTGTTCCTCAGCCAGGGGCACAACGTCTGCGACTTGCCGGTCATCGAGGCCTACTTGGCGCGTGAACAGGCGACGCGTGCAGACCGCGATGAGGCCATCCCGCTCCTGCGCGCCACGGGCGACCATGTGTTCCGCGACGGACGACTGCTGCTGTGGGGCATTCCCGTGACCGGTGTTCTGGTGGAAACGCTGCTCGACCGCGGGGCCGACGGTGACGTGGCAGAAGCCGACGCCGCGATCGAGCGGTTGGCGGCCGCGTCCGCCGATGAGGGCCTGGTGATGCGCGACATCTGGCTGCTGCGTCTGCGAGCGCTGTTGGCGCGCACTCGCGGTGACGAGGCCGCCTATCGCGACCGCCGGGACCGTTACCGCGACATGGCGAAAACGCTTGGCTACGAGGGGCATATCGCCAGGGCTGAGGCGATGCCATGACGGCGGCTCCCGCCGTTACGCCGGTATAACTCCGCGCGCGGTGAGAATCGCGCGTATTTCCGAATTCCTCGTTTGGATTTCGTCGTACTCGTAGCCCTCGACAACCGCGACCCAGTCATCTCCTCGATGGATCGCGAACTCAGCAGCCGCGGCCAGCGCTTGGTAGAACGCCGCCGCGACGTCGTCCGACCACATGACCCATACTCCGTGTTCGGTTTCAGACAGGGCGCCGATTGACGCGTAGAAGCTGTCAAGCGCACCGCTCGCCCGATCTGGATTCAGGAAGTACAAGACGTGTGGGACCTCTGAATACAGCTTTTGCAGGAAGGCAGCGATGGCGGGATTCAGGTACGGATAACCGTCCGGTACGTCGGCGAAGCTCAGGACGACTGATCCGCGCCAGGCCAGTACCCGTGCCGGATCATCGCCGACATTGGTGAGTACATTCCGTACCGCAGTGATGTCTGCCTGGCGCCACTGACTTGCCGGGATATCGAGCCGCTGGACGGTCATGGTGGTTGGCGCTACTCAGGTGCCAGCTCGTGAGCCATGTGGTCCCCCAACATTGATCGAGCCTGCCGAACGGCGCGGACACACGGCATCCTAGACGGTTCCGGACTCAGAACGTGTTGACCTTCTCCACGCTGACGAACATGCCGTGGTGAGTGCGGTCGTTGGTGAAGCGGGTGCCCTGTTCGGTGGCGACGATGGTCCAGCCCTGCGCCGCGTAGGTCTTGTAGTCGATGGTGACCGTCGGGATGGCGCCCAAATTGCCCAGCACCCACTGCACGTTGCCGGCGGAACTGATGCTGACGCCGTTGGCGTGCTCACCGTCCTGCAGTGGGGAATTGGTGAACGGCGCCTCGCAGCCGACGGTCTCCTTGTTGATCTGGCAGCGCGTCACGCCGGACTTGGTCTCGATGAAGACATAGCCGTTGTGGTCCGGCGGCAGCGGGATCACCCCGGCCGGGGGTGTTGTCGGGCTGGCCGGGCCGGTCGGGCTCGTCGACGGGGCCGGGCTCGTGCTGGTCGGCGCCGGCGTCGTCGTGGTCGGCCGCGGCGTGGGGAAGGTGGGCTCGGTCGGCCCGGTCCCGGGGGTGGCGACCGGCTTGCCGTCGATCAGCGAGCTGCAGCCCGAAACCAGTGCGGGGCCGGCGAGGACGGCCGAGAGCAGCAGCGAGCCGCCGGCCAGCCTTCGCCGCGCCTTTTGCGATAACTGCACGCGCCGCTCCCCGAAAGTCTTCGATTTCAGCGCTTAGAGTACGCAAGGAGCGGCGAAATGCACTGTAACTACGCCGTTATCGATGCAGAGCCGATGGCGCAGGTTTACCGCTGCGTGACCGACCCCAGTTCGGCCGCCCGGCGGGCCGCGGCGACGATGCCCTGGTAACCCGTGCAGCGGCAGAAGTTCCCGGACAGGCCCTCGCGTATCTCGTCGTCGGTGGGGTTGGGGTTGTCGCGCAGCAACGCGGTCAGCGTGGTCACGAAACCCGGCGTGCAGAAGCCGCATTGCAGCCCGTGGCACTCCCGCAGCGCGGCCTGCACCGGCGACAGGGTGCCGTCGGGCGACGCGATGCCCTCGACCGTCGTCACCTCCGTGCCGTCCGCCTGGACCGCGAACATCAGGCAGGACCGCACGGCGTCGCCGTCCACCAGCACAGTGCAGGCGCCGCACGCGCCGTGTTCGCAGCCGAGATGGGTGCCGGTGAGCCCGCACCGCTCCCGCAGGAAGTCGGCCAGCGTCATGCGCGGTTCGATGCTGGCCGCGATCGGAGTCTCGTTGACCGACAACTGGACCGGCTGTTCATGCATGGCTTGTCTCCCCGAGTGCTTCCTCGATGGCTTGCGTCCAGGCGCGCGCGACCATGGTGGCGCCCACCTGGCTGCGGTAGGCCGCCGACCCCTGCAGGTCGGTCGGAACGTCGTCGAGGCCGGTCATCGCGGCCCGGCCGATCTCCTCGGGGACCAGCTCGCCGACCGGCTTGCCGATGACCGCCGCCTCGGCCGCCGTGGCGCGCCCGACCGTGGGGCCCAGGCCCAGCAGACCGATGCCGCAGCGGGACACCCGGTCGCCTTCGTCGAGCTGGACGGCGACCAGCGCGCCGGCGATCGCGAAATCGCCGTGGCGGCGGGCGAATTCCTGCACGGAAAACCCGGACCTGCCGTCCCGCACCGGGAACCGGACCCCGGTCAGCACCTCGTCGGATTCCATGGTGGTCTCCCACAGGCCGGCGAAGAAGTCCGCGGCGGCGATCTCGCGCCGCCCGCGCGGGGAGAGGACCTCCATCACCGCGTCCAGCGCCAGCGCGGCCGCCGGGTACTCGCCCGCGGCGTCCGCATGGGCGATCGACCCGCCGAGGGTGCCGCGGTTGCGGATCTGGAAGTGCCCGACGAACGGGGTCGCCCGGGTCAGCAGCGGAACCGCTTGGCGCACTTGGGCATCCGCGCCGACGGTGGACTCGGTGGTTCCGGCGCCGATCCACAGTTCGTCGCCCCGGCGCTCGATGCCCCGCAGCTCGGAAAGCCGGGAAATGTCGATGAGATGGTCGAAGTAGGCCAGCCGCATCGCCAGCATCGGGACCAGGCTCTGGCCACCCGCGATGATCTTCGCGTCATCGCCCAGTTCGGCGAGCAGCGCGACGGCGTCCTCGACGGTGTCGGGGCGGTGGTAGTCGAACGAGGCGGGCTTCACCGGTTCGCCTCGCTCAGCAGCGACGCGATCGACGCGGGGCTGGCGGGCAGCCGGGTGACCGTCACGCCCAGGGGTGCGAGCGCGTCGTTGATCGCGTTGATCACCGCCGGCACCGAGCCGATCGCCCCGCCCTCTCCGGCGCCCTTGTAACCGCCTGGCCCCGGGCCGGGGATCTCCACGTGGCCGAACTCGATGGGCGGGACCTCGGTGGCTGTCGGCAGCAGGTAGTCGACGAATGTCGTTGCAAGCGGGTTGCCGTCGTCGTCGTAGGCGAGGTCCTCCATCAGCGCGCCGCCAATCCCCTGCACCGTCCCGCCGGCGATCTGGCCTTCCACGATGGTCGGGTTGATCATCGGGCCGACGTCCTCGCTGACGATGTAGCGCAGCAGCGTCACCTTGCCGGTGGCGACGTCCACCTCGCAGGTGCAGGCGTGGGTCGCGTTCGACCACAGGATGGGGGCCTTCGCGACGTAGCGCGCGGTGGCCTCCAGCTCGGGCGACATGCCCGGCGGCAGCGCCTGCGGCGAGTAGTACGACAGGTAGGCCAGCTCGCCGAACGTCACCTGCTTCGACGGGTCGCCCCGCACGGCGGCGGTCGAATTCGCCAGTTCCACTTCGGATTCGGGCACTTTCAGTTGGTGCGCCGCCAGCGCCACGATCTTCTCGCGCAGGATGGCGCCCGCCTCCGCGACGGCCCCGGCGGTCATCGGGCCGCTGCGGCTGCCCTGCGTCCCGGCCCCGTACGGTGTGATCGCGGTGTCGCCCTGGATGGTGGCGACGTCGTCGATGTCGGCGCCCAGCGCGTCGGCGGTCAGCTGAATGACGGTGGTCTCCAAGCTGTTTCCGCTGGAGCCGCCGTTCACGTAGACGTTGATCTTGCCCGTCGGCTCCATCCGGATGGTGCAACCCTCGGTGGCCAGGTGGCCCGTCGCCGCGCCGGTCGGCTCGATGTAGGCCGAGAACCCCAGACCCAGATAGCGGCCCTGCGCCAGCGCCTCGCGCTGTTCCTTGCGAAAGCCTTCGTGGTCAAGGATTTTCACGGCCTGCTCGAACGTCTCGCTGGGCGCCACGTGGTCGTACGGCATGCCGTTGGGGTTGAAGTAGGGCATCTCGTCGCGGCGCAGCAGGTTGCGCCGGCGCAGCTCGATGGGGTCCATGCCCATCTTGCGGGCGGCGATGTCCAGCAGGATCTCGCGCGCCAGCGTCTCGTACTGCCACGGGCCGCGGTAGGCGGCCAGCCCGCTGGTGTTCGTGAACACCGTCTTGTAGTTGAAGCTGGCCTTGGGCACTCGGTAGGGCCCGGGGAAGAACATGCCGATGGCGGCCGTGGTCAGCACCGGGTAGGGCGTCGGGTAGGCGCCGACGTCCTGGACGAAGTCGATGTCTGCGGCCTGGATGTTGCCGTCTTCGTCGAACGCCATCCGGCCCGTGCCATCGACGTGCCGGGCCTGCCCAGCCGACATCAGGTTCTCGCGGCGGTCTTCGATCCACTTCAGCGCCGCCGGCACCTTGCGGGCGGCCAGCATGATGCACATGTCCTCGCGCATCGGGACCACCTTCTGGCCGAAACCGCCGCCGGTGTCGCGCATGATGACCCGAACCCGTTGCGCCGCAATCCCTAACAGGCGCGCGCAGAACGCGCGTAGCTCGTGCGGGGTCTGCGTGGACGCCCACAGGGTGAGCTCCTCGGACGCGGCCTCCCACTCGACCACCAGCCCGCGGGTCTCGATCGGCACGGGCGCGTAAATCTGTTGGTAGATGTTCTCTTTCACCACGCATGCCGCGGAGGCGAACACCTCTTCGTCCGGCGGCGCGCCGCCCATCCCGCCCGCGACGTTGTTCGCGTAGGCGTCGTGCACCAGCACGTCCGAGGACTGCGCGCGGGCGAGGTCGGTGATCGCGGGCAGCGGCTCGTAGTCGACGTCGACCAGCTCCAGCGCGTCCTCGGCGATGTAGCGGCTCTCGGCGACGATCAGCGCGACCGGGTCGCCGACGAACTTCGCCTCGCCCTCGGCCAGCGGCGGGCGAGGCGTGTCCGGCACGTCCTTGCCGGCCACCGCGTGCCACGCTTCCCTGACCTCGGGATTGAGGTCGGCGGCGGTGAACACCGCGCGCACGCCAGGCAGTGCCAGCGCCGCCGCCGCGTCGATGCCGTTGATCCTGGCGCGCGCGAACGGGCTGCGCACGAAGCAGGCGTGCAGCATGCCGGGGCGCGAGATGTCGTCGACGAACCCGCCGCGGCCGGTCAGCAGCCGAAGATCCTCCACCCGCTGCACGCGGGTGCCCGCGTATCGCGGGGTCGTGGCCGTCGCCCCGTGCGCGTCTCGAGTCATTGCGCTCCATCCGGTTGTCGCGTTACGAGAACCTCGATGCCATCATAGGAGAGTGGCGTTATCACAGTCGAGGCCCGTCGGCGTCCTGCTCGCCGCGGGTGAGGGAAGCCGCTACGGGCGGCCGAAGGTCCTGGTGGAGGGCTGGCTGGACGCCGCGATCGGGGCGCTGCGCGATGGCGGCTGCGACGACGTCGTGCTGGTCCTGGGCGCCGCGTCGCCGGCGTGGGGTGCGGCGGCCCCGCCGAGCGTCACCCCGGTCTTCGTGCCGGACTGGCGCAACGGGCTGAGCGCCTCGGTGCGCGTCGGGCTGGCCGAGGCCGGCCGCATGGGCGCGGAGTACGCGGTGCTGCACGTCATCGACACTCCCGACATCGGTCCCGCCGTGGTGGCGCGGGTCCTCGACCGCGCATGGGCGTCGGACAGTGGCCTGGCCCGCGCGTACTTCGGCCAGCGGCCGGGCCATCCGGTGGTCATCGCGCGCCGGCACTGGCCCGACGTACTCAAGCAGCTAAACGGGGATCGGGGCGCGGGGGAGTACCTGCGCGACCGGTCCGACGTCGAGGCCGTCGACTGCGGCGACCTCGCCGTCGGTCAGGACATCGACGAACCCTGAGCGGGGGTGGCCGGGGTGACGGTGTCCTGCGCGGCGGTCACCCGATGGCGCACCAGGAACCAGCCGCCGATGAGCGCGGGGACGCCGACGACGGTCGCGCCGATCAGGTAGGGGCCCTGCACCTTGTCGAAGAACATCAGGACCACCACGCCGACCAGGAACGCCAGCGTGAGGTAGCCGCTGTACGGCGACAGCGGCATCCGGAACTTCGGGCGTTCCACCCTGCCGGCCTTCGCCAGCCGGTAGAACTGCAGCTGGCTCGCCACGATCGTCCCCCAGGCGAACACGATGCCGATGGCCGCGATGTGCAGCACGATCTCGAACGCCTGGCTGGGTTTGACGGCGTTGAGCACGATGCCCAACAGACCCACGGCGCTGGTGAGCAGGATGCCGCGGTACGGCACGCCCCGCTTCGACATCGGCGCGGTGAACTTCGGGCCGCTGCCGTTGATCGCCATCGACCGCAGGATGCGACCGGTGGAATACAGGCCCGCGTTCAAGCTCGACAGCGCGGCGGTCAACACCACCACGTTCATCACGCTGCCGGCCCCGTGGACGCCGGCCTTGGAGAAGAACGTCACGAACGGGCTGACGTTGGCCTTGTAGGCGGTGTAGGGCAGCAGCAGGCCCAGCAGCACGGTCGAGCCGATGTAGAACACCGCGATGCGGAATACCACCGAGTTGATCGCGCGCGGCATGACCTTCTCCGGGTTGGCCGTTTCCCCGGCCGCGATGCCGACGAGTTCGATTGCGGCATAGGCGAACACCACGCCCGAGGTGACGAGCACCAGGGGCAGCAGACCCTTAGGTACCAGCCCGCCATGGGTGTCCCAGAGGCCGGTGCCGGTGTCGTGGCCGTCGATCTTGAAGCGCCCCACCAGGAAGATGGTGCCCACGACAAGGAACGTGACCAGCGCCAGCACCTTGATCAACGACGCCCAGAACTCCAGCTCGCCGAAGGCCTTGACCGAGATCAGGTTCATCGACAGCACCACCAGCAGCGCGAACAGTGCGATCGTCCACTGCGGGATGGCGTGGAAAATCCCCCAGTAGTGGCAGTAGTGCGCGATCGCGGTGGTGTCCACGATGCCCGTCATCGACCAGTTGAGGACGTACATCCAGCCGGCGACGTAAGCCAGCTTCTCCCCGAAGAATTCGCGGGAGTACGACACGAACGATCCCGACGACGGGCGGTGCAGCACCAGCTCGCCGAGCGCGCGCAGGATCAGGAAGACGAAGATGCCGCAGACCCCGTACACCAGGAACAGCCCGGGCCCCGCCGAGGCCAGCCGGCCGCCGGCGCCGAGGAAAAGCCCGGTGCCGATGGCGCCACCGAGGGCGATCATCTGAATCTGGCGGTTTTTGAGGCTCTTGTGATAGCCCTCGTCCTCGCGGGCGAGCCGCTCGGCGGCACTGTCTGGTGGCATCGAGCTCCTGCCGTGGTGGCTCCGGGGAACGCTCAGGCTAACCCATGAGCGCGCCGCGTGCCCACCAACAATCGGCGAAGTTTTTACAGGCCCAGCAACCGCTCGGCGTTGCGGTGGCCGATCAGCGCCCGGTCGTCGTCGCCCAGCGGCAGGCGGTCGAAAAAGTCCCGGGCGGCGCGCATCGACCCGAACGGGTAGTCGGCCGAAAAACACACCCGCCCGATGCCGACCTGCGCGACCAGGTTCGCGTAGGTGGCCTCGTCGTTGAAGTTGGCGAAGGTGTAGTTCAGGTTGCGCCTCAGGTAGGTGCTGACGGGATGCTGCAGGCCGGTGAGGTCGGGCTTCAGCGTCGCGTCGAACCGCGGCAGCATGAATGGGATCGCCTCGCCCATGTGCCCGATGATGACCTGCAGCTCGGGGTACCGGTCGAACACGCCGCCGAGGATCAGGCGCAGCACGTGGGTGCCGGTGTTGATGTGCCAGCCCCATCCGACGGTGGCCAGCGTGAACGTGACCTGGTCGGAAAATCCCGCGTAGCTGGACTTGATGACGCCGGCCGGCGGGATGGTCGGGTGCAGGTAGATCGGCACCCGCAGCGCGGCCGCCCGCGACAGGACGGGGTCGAAGAACGGATCGTCGAGGTAGCGACCCTGGCTGTGTCCGTTAATCACCGTGCCGACGAAGCCGTGATCGCGCACCGTGCGCTCAAGTTCGCCGGCGGCCTCTGCGGGTGCGCTGATCGGCAGGGCGGCGAAGCCGGCCAGCCGCCCCGGGTATCGCCCGACCGCCTTCGCGAGCTCGTCGTTGCATTCACGGGCCAGCCGAACGGCTTCCGGCCCGTCCAACTGTTCGACGCCCGGCGCGGCCAGCGACAGCACCGCCACGTCGACGCCGGCGTCGTCCATCGCCGCGATCCGGCCGTCACCCAGATCGCTGATCGGTTCGACGATGCCGGTGCGCGACGCCAGCCAGCGGCCCGGGCCGTTCAGGAATTCCGTTGTGGCGTAATGCTCTTCGAGGGCTATCGTCCGCATCAGCCGGCCAGCACCCGGGCGGCGGCGCTCCAGTACGTCAGCTGGTCGCGATCGGAGGCCAGCCGGATCGTCTTGCTGTAGCCGTACTCCGCCAGCGTTTCCTGGGCGTGCTCGCGGCCGAACCCGCTGTGGCCGACGCCGCCGAATCCGGTGCCAATGGAAATCCGCTGATAGTTGTTGACGAAGACGGCCCCGGCCCGGATCCGCCGGCTCACCCGCAGCGCGCGATCGCTGTCCTGGGTGAACACCGCCGCGACCAGTCCGAACGGCGTGGCGTTGGCGATGCGCACCGCCTCGTCCTCGTCGGTGAACGGCATGAGGGTGACGACGGGACCGAAGATCTCATCGCGAGCCACTCGCATGGCGGGGGTCACGCCGGTCAGGACCGTCGGCGCGACGTAGAAGCCGTCGGCCAACCGGGGATCGTCGGGCAGCGGTGCCTGGGCGGCGATGTGGGCGCCTTCGGCCACGCCGATCCGCAGGTAATCGAGGACCTGATTCTGCTGCTTGCGGGTGACCAACGGCCCGACGTCGGTCGCCGGGTCGGCGCCGTCGCCCACCCGCAGCCGGCCCACCGCGGCGCACAACTTCGCCTCGAACTCCGCATAGACGCTGTCCTGCACCAGGATTCGCGACGCCGCGGTGCAGGCCTCGCCCTGGTTGAAGAAGCCGCCGTCGACCGCGGCCAGCAGCGCGTCGTGCAGATCGGCGTCGTCGAACACGACCAGTGGGTTCTTTCCGCCGAGTTCCATCAGCGTCGGGGTGAGGTTGCCGGCCGCGGTGCGCAGCACCGCCGCGCCCGTCCGCGGCGATCCGGTGAAGGAGACCTTGCCGACCAGCCGATGCCCGGCCAGCGCGGCGCCCACCTCACCCCTGCCGGGCACGGCCTGCACCACACCGTCCGGCAGCACCGACTGGATCAGCTCGACCATCCGCAACACCACCGAGGGCGTCTGCTCCGGCGGTTTGAGCACCACGGCGTTGCCGACCGCCAGCGCCGGCGCGACCTTCCCCGCAGTGTGGATCGGCGGCCAGTTGAACGGGACGATGCACGCGATCACGCCGTACGGCTCCAGGGTGGTGACGTCCAGGACGGGGCCGTAGTCGCGGGCCTGGCTGGGCAGCGCCTCCACCATGGCGCCGAAGTACTCGAAGATGGCGATCGCGGCTTCCACGTCGAAGTTGCGGGCCTGCGTGATCGGCTTGCCCATCTCCAGCGTCTCGAGCGCGGCGATCTCGTCGGCGTGGGCGCGGATCACCTCGGCGACCTGGCGCAGGTATCGGCCGCGCTCACGCGCGGGGCGTTGCTTCCAGCGCAGGTGCGCGGCGTGCGCCCGGCGGACGGCTTGGTCCACCTCGTCCGGCCCGGCGCCCTGGACGACCGTGACCGTCTGGCCCGTCGCCGGGTTCTGCACGACGAACTGGTCGTCGGTGGACGCCGAGGACCACCGGGTCCGGGTTCTGGTCAGGGTGGGGCCCTGCAAACTCATAACGCGCACCGTCCAAATTGAGGGGGGTTGGGATCGACGCGACCCAATTGCGAACCGTAAATCTGCCGAACCGTCCGACGCCAACGAAAATTCCTGATGGGAGCCATCACCGACGGTGATAATGGCTCCGTGGAGCTTCGCCAGTTGGAGTACTTCCTCGCTGTCGCGGACAACCTCAGCTTCACCCGGGCCGCCAAGAGATTGCACGTCGTCCAATCCGGGGTGTCCGCGACCATCAAGGCCCTCGAGCGTGAACTCGGCGCGGAGCTGTTCGTCCGGGGGCCGGCGGGCGTGACGCTCACGCCGGCGGGACGCGAGCTGGCGCCACACGCCCGCGCCACCATCGACGCGGCCCGGGCGGCCAAGGACGCCGTCGCCGCCGCCGGCGGATCCGTCGGGGGGACCGTCAGGCTGGGAACGCTGATGTCGGTCAACAACATCGACATGCCGAGGCTGCTGGCCGAGCTGCGTGCCCGGCATCCCGGCGTGCTGGTCCAAATTCGTTTCGCCCGTGCCGGTTCGGCGGGCCTGGCGCAGCAGCTGCGCGACGACAGCCTCGACGTCGCCCTGCTTGTTTTCCCCGACGGGCCGCCCACCGACCTGCATACCCGGCTGGTCGCGGCCTATCCGCTCCTCCTGATCGTCCCGGCGGATCACCCACTCGCGAGCCGCGAGTCGGTGTCGCTGGCCGAGCTGGGCGGGATGTCGTTCATCGACGGCCCGCCGGGCTACGGCAACCGGGCGGTGGCCGACCGGGCCTTCGCGACGGCCGGGGTGCAGCGCACGATCGCCCTCGAGGTCGCCGACATCGCCACCACCGCGACCCACGTCCGAAACGGCTTGGGCATCGGGTTCTTGAGCCGGTTCATCCTCGACGAGATCGGCGACGACGGCCTGGCGACGCTGCGGATCTCCGACTACGACCTGTGCTGGCGCCTGTACGTCGCGATGTCGGCGCTGCGCCCGCCCAGCGCCGCCACCCGCGCGGTGTTCTCGCTGATCGAGGAGATGATCCCGGAGCCCGGCGCGCCGAGTGTGAGCTGAGGGCTTTCAGTGTGAGGGGAGGGCGCGATTTCGGGCGATTTTCAACCCTGGCGCACCAGGCAAAGCCGTGAGTGCACACAATGCCGTGTAGGCCGACGAGGTTGCACACCACCCGAGCACCAGGGTTAATTACGGTTTGCAGGACACCGACGTGCTGGCGTTCATCAATACCTGACCGAACGGTTCGGCCGGCTCAGGAGCCGAACAGGGTCGACGCCAGCGCCCGGTAACCGGGCATGGGGCTCTCCCCGTCGGCCGTCAGGATCTGAATTCCGACATGGTCGGCGCCGGCGACGAGGTGGTCGCGCAGCCTCGATGCCACAGCTTCGGTGCTGCCGTGCGGCACCAGCGCATCGATGAGGCGGTCGCTGCCCTCGTCGTCGAGGTCGGCGTCGGTGTAGCCGTACCGGCGAAGGTTGTTGGTGTAGTTGCTCAGCTTCAGATAGGGCTCGGATACGAAGGCGCGGGCGATCTTTCGGGCGGCGAGCGGGTCGGGATCCAGCACGACGGTCTGTTCGGGTGCGATTACGACGCCGGGCCCGAGCATCCCGCGCGCTTCCCGGGTGTGGTCGGGCACCACCAGATACGGGTGCGTGCCGAGCGTGCGGTTCGCGGCCAACCGCAAGGCGCGTGGGCCCAGCGCGGCCAGGATCCGGCCGTCGACGGGGACTCCGCCGGCATCCAGTCGATCGAGGTAGTCGACCATCGCGGCGTAGGGCGTGCGGTATGTGGCGACGGCTTCGGGATGGCCGATGCCAACGCCGAGCAGGAACCGGTCACCATAGGTTGAGTTCAGCCTGCGGTAAGCCTTCGCGATGGCTGCGGCATCGTTGGTCCACATGTTCACGATCGCCGTCGCGACGACGACGGAGGTGGTCGCTTCCAGGATCTGTTCGACGGGGGTGAGGTCTTCGATCGATGCGGTACCCAGGCCGAGCCAAACCACCGGATAGCCCAATTGCTCTGCTTCAACGGCAAATTCGGTGCGAGCGGTATCGCCGTATCCGGGATGTAACCAGGCGCCGAACGCGCCGAGCCGGGTGCGTAACGACGCGGTCATGAGCCCGCCGGCACGATGCGCAGGTCCACGATGCGGTCGTCGCGAATGGTGAAGCTGTTGATTAGGTCGACCTGGCCGCCCGGGAAGTTGCCCTCGAGATGCAGGTACACGTCGTAGCGCTGCGCGCCATCGGCTCCGCCGAGGGCCGTCGCACCCGTGACCGTCGATGTGTATTCGAATGCGGTGTCGACGTCTTCGCGCCATCGTCGTATCTCGGCGCGGCCGGTCCGGTGTTTGCCCTCGTCGAGGACGCTGGCGTCGTCGCTGAAACACGCCACCACCGCGTCGACGTCATGTTGTTCGGATGCGGCCAGGTAGTCCGAAATGGCTTGGGGCAACGGCGCTTGACTCATATGCTTCTCCAACGAGTAGACTCACTTCTGAAACTGAAGTTAGTAACTTCTGATTTAGAAGTCAAGGTGGCGGAATGGCCGAGAAGATCCGGCTCGAGGACCGGGAGTGCCCACTGTCGGCGACGCTGGGGTTGGTCGGGGAGTGGTGGACGTTGCTGATCCTGCACGACGCCTTCGACGGCTATACCCGCTTCGACGAGTTCCAGGAGAACCTGGGGGTGTCGTCGAGCCTGCTGGCGAGTCGGTTGAAACGACTGGTCGAGGCGGGGATTTTCGAACGTCGTCCGTATCAAACGAAACCCGTTCGGCACGAATACGTTTTGACCGATCTTGGTCGCTCGCTGCGCCCCGTCATCGTCGCGCTGGCCGCCTGGGGTAACGCGCGTCTGGACCCGGGTGAGCGCAGCATGGTGCTTGTCGACGCGGGCACCGGAGTGGAGGCCGAACCGGTTCTCGTCGACCGCATTTCGGGACGACGAGTCGACGGCGACGACTTCGTGTTCACCGCAGGGCCTGCGGCCAGCAAACCGTTCCGGGACCGTTACGCCGGTAGACCCGCTCCGGTCCAGGGGTGATCGCGCCCTCATGTCGCCCACTCAACCGTTCAGGGATGCGATTCGAACCCGGGAAACCACCGGGTTCGGCCCCCGGAATCAGTCGAACGTCAAGCCGCGGAGGCTTCTGCGGGAGGAGACACCCAGCTTGGTGAAGATGTGACCCAAGTGCCATTCGACGGTGCGCGGACTTAGGAACAGTTGGCCGGCGATCTCGGTGTTCGTGTAGCCATCGCGCACCAGGGCGGCGATCTGAGTCTCTTGGGTCGTCAATCCGGTAGCGGAACGAGGAACGCGGCTGATCACCTTCTCGCCGGTGGCCGTGAGCTCACGCCGGGCTCGGCGGGCGAACCCGTCGGCACCCATCTGGGTGAACATGTCGTAGGCGGTGCGCAACTGTGTGCGGGCCTCGGCGCGGCGCCTCACCCGCCGCAGCCACTCGCCGTAGACGAGGTGGGTTCGCGCGAGATACACGACGGCTGGACTGTTTTCGAGGTGGGTGAGGGCTTGCCGGTAGAGCGCGTCCGCGCCGTCGTCGGTGCACACCAAGGCAGCAGAGCGCGCCGCGACGCCCGCTGCGGTTTCGGTCGGGCACACGTCGGTACGGACCGTCAGCCGTGCCAGCGCGTCGCCGGCCGCCGTGACGTCCCCGCAACGGGCGGCGGCTTCGACCAACTCCACCAGCAGGTAGCCGCAGATCCCCAGCTCGTCGTATGCCACTGCCCTGGACGCGGCGGTTAGGGCGTCCTCAAACTGGCTCAGCCCAATGCGCAGGATGGCCAGGGCATACAGGGCTGTGGCTGACTCGAAACCTTGGCCGACTTCTTGCGCCTCGCTCATTTTGTGTTCGACATGCTCGCGGCATCGGTCCTCTTGTCCACGGTAGGCAGCGAGGTAACAGTGGATCGGCGTGTCCGGCATCGCGCCGCCGGTGGTGGCAGTGACGATGGTGGCAGCCTCGCTCAGCAGCAGCTCGGCGCGCGCGAACTTTCCGCCGGTGACGGACAGACCGGCCTCAGTGACCAGGGCCGGCGGCATCACGGAGAGCGCACCGGTGGCGCGCAACGCGCGCAATTGCCGGCCGACCAGATGGTTGTAGCTGTCCTGATCGAAGAGATCCAAACAGACCATGTAGGCGATCTCGTGCCAGCGTGGTTCCGCCGTGCCCGCCGCGTCCTCCTGCAGAAACTTCGTCACGGCGCTTTGCAAGCGCGGGGCGGCCGCAGCGTGTCCGTCGCGCAATCGGATGATCAATCCGCTCAGCAGATCGTCGATCGCATGGGGTGAATCTGGTTCGGGTGGCGCGTCGCGGCGCACGACTTCGGCGATGCGCGACGCGGTGTTGTGCGGGTCGGAGGCGAACCGCCCGACCAGGGCGGCGGCCGTTAATGCCTCGAGAAAAGTCTCGCGGGACAGGGACGCGTTCGTCTTGGCCAGCCGCCGCGCCGCGGCCAACAACAATGGCGGAGCATCGTTGCCACGCCTCGTCGCGAAGGTTAGGCGTGCGCGCAGCAATTCGGCTGTGGCACCGATGGTTTCGTCGTCGCTGGAGTCGGTCGCCACGGCCAGCAGGTGGTCTGCGGATTCTATCGACCCCGCCTCGAGTTTCGCCTGCGCGGCAGATAATGCCCGCCGCGCCCGAAGATCGACGTCGACCGAGAGCTTAGCGGCCTGTTCGATGAACGCTGCTGAGGCCGCAATGCCCCCGCGGGCACGTGCCCGTTCGGCGGAAAGCTCCAGCGCGTTGGCGACGTCCGCGTCGGGCCCGGCCGCGGCATGGGCGTGATGCCAGGCTCGATGGTCGGCCGAGGACTCTTCGGTGATGACCTCTGCGAGCGCGCCGTGTGCCCGCCGCCGTTCGGCCAACGACGCGCTGCGATAGATGGCCGTCCGGATCAGCGGGTGCCGAAAGCGTATGCCGTTGTGGTCATTTACCAGTTCCGCCGCTTCGGCCGGAGTCACGGCATCGGGTTGGACGCCAAGTTTGGCGGCCGCTGCCCAGAGCCAGTCGGATCTGCCGGTCGGCTCACACGCGGCCAGCACGAGCAGTGTCCTGGTCGGCGCAGGGATCCCGCGAATCTGACGCAAGAAGCTCCGCTCGACTGCGCTGGCAGGAGGTGCGGCTTGAGCGATTCCGTAACCGCCGGCCAATTCATTCGGACTCAACGCTTTCGGAATCTCGAGTAGCGCCAACGGATTCCCGCGAGCTTCGGAAATGACGTTCGCAAGCACCCGCTCGTCGAGCCGGCCGGGCAGAGTGGCCGCCAAGAGCGCGCGCGCATCGGCGGCACTGAGTCCGCGCAGCGTCAGCTCGGGCAGCCCCGCGAGTTCACGGACGGTGCTGGGGTCTCGGGTAGCGAAGATCATCGCCAACGGGTCGGCCACGATTCGGCGGGCGGCGATGGTGAGCATGTGCAGCGAGGCGGTATCCAACCACTGTGCGTCATCGATGATGCACACGGTCGTCTGGTCCCCAGCGGCCTCACCGAGCAGGGCCAACAGCGCCAGCCCGACCAGCAGTGCGTCGGGCGGGTCACCTAGTCGAAGTCCCAACACCACTTGTAAGGCGTTCTGCTGTGGTTCGGGTAATCGTTCGATGAACTGATGCAGCGGAGCGCACAGCTGTTGAAGGCTTCCGAATGCGAGTTCGAGTTCGGACTCGGCACCGCTGATTCGGATGACGCGAATATCGCCGGGCGAGCCCACGACATCGTCCAGCAGGGCGGTCTTGCCGATGCCGGCCTCACCGCTGACGACAAGGGCGCCACCATGGCCGGCCCGCGCGTCCGTCACTAACTTCGCAAGCGCCGCTTGCTCCCCGCGCCTACCGATCAGCGAGCCGCTCGACACGCCCTAGAAGTTACCGCCGTCACCGCCGCCAGGCATGATGAGCGGCTTGTCCCGGCGCAGCGCCTCGACCGTGGCTCGGTCGAGATTGAGGGTGGCGCCGACGACTTCGGGTGGTGTCAGCGCGAGCCATTGGTTGGCCGACACGTCGGCGAAGTGGTCGCTGCGGAACAGTTCGAGCATCTGCACCGGCTCGTCGCCGACGTTTTCGAAGTAATGGCCCATCGCGCTGGGGACGTAACCGACGTCGCCGGCGTAGTAGTCGAACGTTCTGGCCTTTCCGCTCGAGCCGAACACCGTCATGCGGGCATGTCCGGACACCCAGTACTGCCACTCATCGTTGTCAGGGTGCCAATGCATTTCGCGCACGGCGCCCGGAGCCAGCTCGACCCAGGCGGCGGCGATCGTCGAGGCCGCCGGAAAGTTCTTGCTGTCGGCGATACGGACGCTGCCACCGGGCACCTCGATGGGATCCTGGGACAGCAAGCGGTAGCTCATTGGCTCGGCGGTGCCGTGTGGGGACTGCACGGCCGCGATGTCGTCGACCAGCGCGCCGGGCACCTCGCCGGGAAAGATGTAGCGGGTGTGGTCGATGTCGCCGGCCTTCGGGATGTTGTCGAACGACGACTCGGGCACCGCGAAGTTCTTCGCGAGGACGTGCTTGGGCGTGTGCGCGAACCAGTCTGTGACGAGAAAAGTTTCGTTCTCGGAGAAGTTCCCGTCATCGAAGACCAGCAGGAATTCGCAATCTTCCAGCGCCTGGATGGAGTGCGGGAAGCCGGCGCGGAAATTCCACAGATCCCCGCGGCCGATGTCGTCGATGAAGTTGCGACCCTGTGGGTCGATCGCGGCGATCCGAGCGCTGCCGGCCAGCATGAAGGCCCACTCGGCCTCGCGGTGCCAATGCAACTCGCGGTAGGCGCCCGCCTTCAACCGCATGTTGACTCCGGCCAGGGTGGTGGCGACGGGCAGTTCGCGCACCGTCGTCTCACGCGCCCAGCCTCCGTCCAACAGCCGGTTGTGGGATGCGGCGAAGGACCATTTGAGGTTGGGCAGGCTACCGGCATCGGTGTCCGGAGAGCCGGGATTCTGCGCCCCGATTGGCACGTTGTCCGGACCGAGAACAGTGGCGCCTACCTCACCCGGATTGTCGGGGCGGCATTGTCGTGCTCTGTGCTCGTCATGAAGTTCCTCCGGACGCGTGGTTTTGTGTACTTGTTTGTCTGACGTGCTGCAGCACCGGCGGCGTCGCGCCCAGCCACCACTGCGGATCGGCACAGCCTTCGACCGCCGCGCCGTCGGCGCTCATGAAATAGCGTTCGTCGCGACCAGGCTGGTCGAACTCGCCGTCGAGGGCGCGCAGCACCCAGTCGGCACCGAACGCGAACACCTCGGCGGCCACGCCACCCAGCGGGTGAAACTGTCCCTCATACACTCGCATCTCCTTGGGGGCGGTGATGCGTTCGTAGGTGGCCAGCGCGTTCTCCACCGGCGTCAGTTCGTCGAACTCGCCGATGCCGAGCAGTACGGGCTTGGTGATGCGAGTGACCAAGTCGCCCAACGGCATTCGTTCCTTGAGGTCGTGATCGAACTCGTCCTCATCGGTGTAACCGGCCATGTACATGTAGTTGTTCTTGAAGCTGGGCTGGGCGGCCTCGAAGATCGTCTCGAAATCGCCGGACACCGCCTCGAACGTCGCGGCGGCCCGCAGTCGGGTGTCGCGGGACGCGATTGCCCGCAGTGCCCAGTAGCCGCTCATGCTGATGCCGAACATCCCGATCCGCGCGGGGTCGACGTGCGGCAGTCCGGCCAGGTAGGCGGCGTAGGTTTCGATGGCTCGTTCGTAGTTGTCCAATCCGACGGTGAGCCCCAGCGAGCGCGTTTGGCCTTGGCCGGGGCCTTCTATCGACAGCGCCATCACCCCGCGGCTGGTGTAGAACCGTTCGGCGGTCAGGATGTAATCCTCCTTGATCATGTCCATCCCTGGGCCGAGGATGACCGCGGGTGCGTCGCGCACCTCCCCGGCGGGCAGATGCAGCAGCGCGAACAGTGTCTTGCCCTCAAAGTCGAGTTGGACACGGCGCACCCGGTTTTCACGCAACTCGGCCAGTCGGTCGACGCAGCGGTCGCACCGCTCCCGCAGTCGCGCTTTGCGGGCATCCGCGCTGTCGAAGATGGAGTACTGGGCACGCCCGTACATCACCGCCGCGCGGAGATACAGATCTGACGCGGTGCGCCGGTAGCCATGCTGGTCGTGGTGACGAGCCCGTGTTTCAGCTTGGGCGGCGATCTGTGCCCATGCCTTGGGCAGCATCGCGCCGCTCTGGACGAGTGCGAACACCTTGTCGAAGTCGGTGGGGTCGTGGCCCAACAGCTCCAAGGTGCCCTTGCCGCCGGGATGCAAGGCATTGAATCCGCCTTGCGCCAAGGCGATGTCGAGCGACCAACCCTGTCCCCTCGAGCGTGTCGTCATAGGGCTCCGATCCGTCAGGGCAGGTGGTAAAGCGTCTTGACGCTGTCGTGCAGCTTGCGTGCCAGCGGCGGTGATTCGTACCCGCCGGTGACGACTTCGATGTACGCGGCGCGGTCACCGCGCGCGGCGGTGTGCAGAGCGGCGTCCAATTCGTCCAGGGTGGTGACGCGTGCTGTGAACCAGTCCTTGCAACCGAGCGCATGCGGCAGTTCGGCGTAGTTCCAGGGGGCGATGTCGTTGTAGGCGATTTCCGGGTCCTTGCACAGCAGACGTTCGATGAGGTATCCGGAGTTGTTGAGTACGAAGATGATTGGTTTCAGGCCCAGCCGGTGGAACTGGCAGATCTCCTGGGCCGTCAATTGGTGGGAACCGTCTCCCGTGATCAGGAGCAGCCGTCGGTCAGGTTCAGCGACGGCGGCGCCGAGGGCGGCCGGGGTGGCCCAGCCGATGGCGCCCCACAGAGTCTGGTTGTAGAACCGTGCGCCGTGAGGAAGCCTTCCAAACGCCAATCCCATTGAACACGTGCCGGTTTCCGCGATCACGATGTCGTCGCGCGCGATGAAATCGATCCATCGCGGATAGAGCTGGTCGGCGGTGATCGCCCGGTCGGTGACATGATCAGGGCTTGTCGGTGTTCCAAGCGGAATACTCGTAGGCGCGTGCTTTTGCAGACGACGATCGACGACCTCCAATAAGAGGTCGGCCATCTCGACATCCTGGTAGACCGTCGGACCGACCCGGGTGGAGTGCAGCCCGATGTCGATGGTGCGGGCAGGGTCGAGCCTTGCGGTAAAAGCTCCCGTGTTGAAGTCGGTCTGCAACGTGCCGATCAGCATGACCATATCGGCGGACTCGACGAATGCCCGCACGTGCTCGTCCATCAGCCGGCCGTCGTACATGCCGATGTAGTTGGGGTGATCTTCGTCGATGACCGATTTGTCGGCGAACATGGTCGCGAACGGCAGGGCCGCCGCCTCGATCAGCTGGGTCGCCGCCTCGGCGATGCCAAGGCGGTCGATCAACAGACCGGGCAAGGCGCACGCAGTCGCGGCGGTGTTCAAGGCCCCCGCCACCGCGTCTGCCGCTGCCGCCAGCGCCGCCTGATCGCTTGCCGGGCGGGGCAGCGGGTCGGAGGATGCCGTGACCGGTTGGTCGACGACATCGGAAGGGAACACCAGATAGACGGGTCGGCGATCGTAGAGCGCCGTGGCGATCAATCGTTCGGTCTCGGCCACCGCGTTGGCAGGCGTGATGATCGCGGTTGCCGCCGTGACCGCGTCGGCCATGCTCTTGAACAAGCCGAACTCACCGTTCCCGAGCGTGTGGTGAACCAGCGCCCGGTCGGCCTGCGCGCTGCGGTTGGGCATCCCGGTCAGGTGGAACACCGGCAGTCGCTCGGCGTAGGCGCCGGCCACCGCGCTGATCGCGCCGAGTTCGCCGACCCCGTAGGTGGTGGTCAGGGCGCCGACCCCGCGCAGGCGCGCATATCCATCGGCGGCGTAGCCGGCGTTGAGCTCGTTGCAGCAGCCGATCCAATTGATATCGGGGTGCGCGACGACGGCGTCGTGGACGGGGAACGCGTAATCGCCGGGCACCCCGAAGATGTCGGAGACGCCGATCTGGTGCAGCCGCGCCAGCACGTAGCCGATCACCGTCGGTACCTGTGTCATTCCCCGCCTTCCATCGCTGGAAGCGAGTCTCCCAACGCCCGAACGCGGGCGAACCCGTGAAAATCCCCGGGGGTTGTCCTGGGTGTCGGCGGTCCACTCAAGTGCGAAAGTCAGCGCACGTCGAGTGTGAGCTGACGGCTTTCAGTTGTGAGCTGATGGCGCAGGTTGTGCGTCCAGGGCGCCCTGCATTCACACCCGACGACCACCCCCGGGAACAAGACGTGCGCGCCCGCCGTTAGCATGGTCAACAAGTTGAGCGAAGCAGACTCAAGGCTGGGTTGACACCACGACGCCCGCGAGGGCAGGCTTGAGCGGGGTTCACTCAGCATAGTGGCACCAATAAAGCTCTACGTAATCAGGAGGAATCACTATGGCTCGTGCGGTCGGTATCGACCTCGGGACCACCAACTCAGTCGTCTCGGTCCTCGAGGGCGGCGACCCCGTCGTCGTCGCGAACTCCGAGGGTTCGCGGACCACACCGTCGATCGTCGCGTTCGCGCGCAACGGCGAAGTGCTGGTCGGCCAGCCCGCCAAGAACCAGGCGGTGACCAACGTCGACCGCACCATCAGGTCGGTCAAGCGGCACATGGGCACCGACTGGTCCGTCGAGATCGACGGCAAGAAGTACACGGCGCAGGAGATCAGCGCCCGCGTGCTGATGAAGCTGAAGCGCGACGCGGAGGCCTACCTCGGTGAGGACATCACCGACGCGGTCATCACCGTGCCCGCCTACTTCAACGACGCCCAGCGTCAGGCGACCAAGGAGGCCGGCCAGATCGCCGGCCTGAACGTGCTGCGCATCGTCAACGAGCCCACCGCCGCGGCGCTGGCTTACGGCCTGGACAAGGGCGAGAAGGAACAGACCATCCTGGTTTTCGACCTCGGTGGCGGCACCTTCGACGTCTCGCTGCTCGAGATCGGTGAGGGCGTGGTCGAGGTTCGCGCCACCAGCGGTGACAACCACCTCGGTGGCGACGACTGGGACGACCGCGTCGTCGAATGGCTCGTCGACAAGTTCAAGGGCACCAGCGGCATCGACCTGACCAAGGACAAGATGGCGATGCAGCGGCTGCGTGAGGCGGCCGAGAAGGCCAAGATCGAGCTCTCGAGCTCGCAGAGCACCTCGATCAACCTGCCCTACATCACCGTCGACGCGGACAAGAACCCGCTGTTCCTCGACGAGCAGCTGACCCGCGCCGAGTTCCAGCGCATCACCCAGGACCTGCTGGACCGCACCCGTCAGCCGTTCAAGTCGGTGATCTCCGACGCCGGCATCTCGGTGTCCGACATCGACCACGTCGTGCTGGTTGGCGGTTCCACCCGCATGCCCGCGGTGACCGAGCTGGTCAAGGAGCTCACCGGTGGCAAGGAGCCCAACAAGGGCGTCAACCCCGACGAGGTGGTTGCCGTGGGCGCCGCGCTGCAGGCCGGTGTGCTCAAGGGTGAGGTGAAAGACGTTCTGCTGCTTGACGTTACGCCGCTGAGCCTCGGCATCGAGACCAAGGGTGGCGTGATGACCAAGCTCATCGAGCGCAACACCACCATCCCGACGAAGCGCTCCGAGACCTTCACCACGGCCGACGACAACCAGCCGTCCGTGCAGATCCAGGTCTATCAGGGTGAGCGCGAAATCGCCTCGCACAACAAGCTGCTCGGCTCCTTCGAGCTGACCGGCATCCCGCCGGCCCCGCGCGGCGTCCCGCAGATCGAGGTCACCTTCGACATCGACGCCAACGGCATCGTGCACGTCACGGCCAAGGACAAGGGCACCGGCAAGGAGAACACGATCAAGATCCAGGAGGGGTCCGGCCTGTCCAAGGAGGAGATCGACCGGATGATCAAGGACGCCGAGGCGCACGCCGAGGAGGACCGTCAGCGCCGCGAGGAGGCCGACATCCGCAACCAGGCCGAGACGCTGGTCTACCAGACGGAGAAGTTCGTCGCTGAACAGAGGGGCACAGCGTCCGAGTCCGGCGGCTCGAAGGTTCCCGAGGACACGCTGAACAAGGTGGACGCTGCAGTGGCCGAGGCCAAGTCGGCGCTGGCCGGCACCGACATCTCCGCGATCAAGTCGGCGATGGAGAAGCTGGGCCAGGAGTCCCAGGCGCTCGGCCAGGCCATCTACGAGGCCACCCAGGCCGAGGCCGGCCAGGCAGGCGCACCCGGCGGCGAGGCCGGCGGCACGTCCGGCTCGGCCGATGACGTCGTGGACGCGGAGGTGGTCGACGACGACCGGGAGGCCAAGTGACCGACGCTAACCCCCAGGAACAGGTGACGGTCACCGACAAGCGGCGGATCGATCCCGAGACCGGTCAAGTGCGGCATGGCGCTTCCGGCCCGGCCCCTAGCGGGTCGGCGCCGGAGGCGTTCGCCGGCGAAAGTCCGGAGGAGGCCGGTAAGGCGGCCGAATTACTCGGCGATCTGCAGCGGGTACAGGCCGACTTTGCCAACTACCGCAAGCGGGCGTTGCGCGATCAGCAGGCCGCCGCGGACCGGGCCAAGGCCGCCGTCGTCAGCCAGTTGCTGCCCGTGCTGGACGATCTCGATCGGGCCCGCAAGCACGGCGACCTGGAAACCGGCCCGCTGAAGTCGGTCGCCGACAAGCTCGACAGCGCCTTGACCGGCCTCGGCCTCACGGCGTTCGGCGAGGAGGGCGAGGACTTCGACCCGGTGCTGCACGAGGCCGTGCAGCACGAGGGCGACGGCGCCGAGGGCTCCAAGCCGGTGATCGGCACGGTCATGCGGCAGGGCTACAAGCTCGGTGACCAGGTGCTGCGGCACGCCCTCGTCGGCGTGGTCGACACCGTCCTGGGCGAAGAACCGGTCCCGGCCGAAACGCAACCGTCCGACACGGTCGATAACGCCGACGGCTCCGGTGACTAAGCACGACAATCACAGACAACAAGTAGATAGAGAAAGGTGAGGGGGTGACGCGGCATGGCCCAGCGTGAATGGGTCGAAAAGGACTTCTACAAGGAGCTGGGCGTCTCCTCTGACGCCAGCCCGGAAGAGATCAAGCGCGCCTACCGCAAGCTGGCGCGCGACCTGCACCCGGATGCGAACCCCGACAACCCGGCCGCCGGCGAACGGTTCAAAGCGGTGTCGGAGGCGCACAACGTGTTGTCGGATCCGGCCAAGCGCAAGGAGTACGACGAGACCCGCCGCCTGTTCGCGGGCGGCGGTTTCGGCGGCCGCAGGTTCGACGGTGGCAGCGGCTTCAGCTTCAACGTCGGCGGTGACGGCGCGGAGTTCAACCTCAGCGACCTGTTCGACGCCGCCGGCCGAAGCGGCGGTGCAAACATCGGCGACCTGTTCGGCGGCCTGTTCGGACGCGGCGCCAGTCCCCGGCCCAGCCGGCCGCGGCGCGGCAACGACCTGGAGACCGAGACCGAGCTCGATTTCGTCGAGGCGGCCAAGGGCGTCGCGATGCCGCTGCGGCTGACCAGCCCGGCGCCGTGCACGAATTGCCATGGCAGCGGCGCGCGCCCGGGCACCAGCCCGAAGGTGTGCCCCAGCTGCAACGGCTCGGGCGTGATCAACCGCAACCAGGGCGCGTTCGGCTTCTCCGAGCCCTGCACCGATTGCCGGGGCAGCGGCTCGATCATCGAGCACCCGTGTGACGAGTGCAAAGGCACCGGCGTGACGACCCGCACGCGCACCATCAACGTGCGGATCCCGCCCGGTGTCGAGGACGGACAACGGATTCGGCTGCCCGGGCAGGGCGAGGCCGGGCTGCGCGGCGCGCCGTCGGGCGACCTGTACGTGACCGTGCATGTGCGGCCGGACAAGGTGTTCGGCCGTGACGGCGACGACCTCACCGTGACCGTGCCGGTCAGCTTCAGCGAGTTGGCTTTGGGCTCAACGCTTTCGGTTCCCACGCTGGACGGCAAGGTCGGCGTGCGGGTGCCCAAGGGCACCGCCGACGGCCGGATCCTGCGGGTGCGCGGACGCGGTGTGCCCAAGCGCGGCGGCGGCAACGGCGACCTGCTGGTCACCGTGAAGGTGTCCGTGCCGCCGAACTTGGAGGGCGCCGCCCAGGAGGCGCTGGAGGCCTACGCGGCCGCCGAGCAATCCAGTGGTTTCAACCCGCGTGCGGGATGGGCAGGTAATCGCTGATGGCCAGGGGCTCACGGACTCCCAAGGAGGAGGCTCGGACCTTCCTGATCTCGGTGGCCGCCGAACTGGCCGGCATGCATGCCCAGACCCTGCGCACCTATGACCGCCTCGGGCTGGTCAGCCCGAGGCGCACTTCCGGTGGGGGACGCCGCTATTCGGAGCACGACGTGGACCTGCTGCGCGAGGTGCAGCGGCTGTCGCAGGACGAGGGCGTCAACCTGGCCGGCATCAAGCGCATCATCGAGCTGACCAACCAGGTGGAGGCGCTGCAGTCACGCGTGAAGGAGCTGACCGAGGAGCTGGCGCAGGTGCGCGCCGGCCAGCGCCGCGACATCGCGGTGGTGCCGAAGAGCACCGCGCTGGTGGTGTGGCAGCCGCGAAAGCCTCGCTAGGCGACGAAATGACTGATCACGGCATGGAAGTGATCACCGTTCACCCGATCGTCGAAACCCTGCTACAGCGATACCAACGCGAGCTGGGCGCGCAGCTGCCGACCTACCGCAATCACGTCTACCGCGGAATGAATTATCACCAACAGCTGCTCGCCGGCCCGGTCCCCGACTTTGCCGTTCTGGCCTGGGCCGCACACGATCTCGGTATCTGGACCGCGGGCACGTTCGACTACCTCGGGCCCTCGGCCGGGCTGGCCGCCGCGCACGCCGAAGAATTCGGCATCGACAACGTCGACGACGTGCGCACGCTGATCGTCGAACACCACCGGCTACGGCCGTCGCACGATCGTATGGCCGAGGCCTTTCGGATCGCCGACCGTATCGATGTGAGCCGCGGTCTGCTACGTAACGGGGTCGGGCGCTCCGAGATTCGCTCCGTCGTTGCCGAGCTGCCGTATTGCGGCTTCCACGCGTTCCTCGCGAAGGGTCTGAGCCGCTACGCCGCCGGGCACCCGCGTCGGCCCTTCCCCATGATGCGGTGGTGAAAGCTCACAACCGAATCGAGAACTGCGTAACCGCCGGGGCGCCCGGGCGCGCGGTCGAGTAACCGCCACGGCGCAACGCGTCCGTCGGCGCGGTCATCGGCTCGAAGCACACGACCTCTTCGGCAAGCGGGGCGAAGATCTGCGCCGCCGGATACCCCCGCTCGAAGTGCACCTCCAGGCGGCGGCCGCCGCCGGAGACCGCGAACAGCGCGCCCTCGCCGACCTGGTCGTAGGCGTCGTCAAAAGCCTTGTCGCCCAGGGGTTCTTCGCGGGCCGGCTCGGGTTCGGACTCGCCGGTGGGCAGCCCCTGCTCATCGAGCCCCAGGTGCCGCAGCGGTGGCGTCTCGATGATCCACTCGCCGCGCGCAACGTCCGGCAGGCGCAGGTAGGGATGGAAGCCGAAGCACAGCGGAACCGCCGTGTCGCAGCTCGCGGTGACAGTGGTGCGCACCGTCAGCGCCCGGTCGGCCAGCCGCACCGCCACCGAGAGCACGTGCGGATACGGGAAGCTGGCCAGCAACCGCGGGTCGGCGCCGAAATCGACCTCCGCGGCCAGTTCGTTGTCCGACTCCGCCGTCACGCGCCAGCCCGGGTAGGCGGCCAGCGTGCCGTGGATGGGCAGCCCGTTGGGATCGGCGCGAACCCCGTTCTCCCCGGGCGTCAGCGCCACCGTCACGTCCTCGGCCGTGTAGGTGTTGGCACCCAAGCGATTTGCCCACGGATACAGGATCGGGATGCCCATCGTCTTGCCCGCCTCGACGTAGGCCTGCAGGCCGCGCCGTTGGCCGAGCAGCTCGGTGCCCGCGTCGGTCAGCGACGTGCCGATCATGCCGGCCTCCGGCACGAACTGCGCCGCCACCGGCGATGACGGGTCGGTCAGGGTCACGATGCGCATGGCTTACCTCGGTTCACCGGGACAGTGGGTCGTGCTGAATGTGTTCGGGCGGCGCGCCTTTGGCGATCAGGGCGGCCTTGGTCGCACGAACCATATCCGGTCCGCCGCAGATCAGGATCTGCCGGTCGCCCCAGCCGCCGTATTTGGTCACCACGTCGGGCAGGCGACCGGTCTGGTGCACGTGCAGCCCGCGCGGCGGCGTGACGTCGGGGTAGTCGGCCGCCCACGACGGGTCGCGGCTGTACTCCGAGACCGGCGAGACGGACAGCCACGGATTGTGCTGGGCGACCTGCCACAGCGTGGGCAGGTCGTAGAGCTCGCAGCGGTAGCGGGCGCCGAAGAAGAGGTGCACCCGCGGGTTCACCGCGTAGCGGGACAGGTCCATGATCAGCGCGCGCAGCGGCGCCAGCCCGGTGCTGCCGGCCACCATCAGCACGTCTTCGCCGTCCCGGTCGACCCGCAGGCCGCCGTGCGGACTGGACAGCCGCCACCGGTCGCCGGGCCGCGTTTCGTTGACCACCGCGGTGCTGACTAGGCCGCCGGGGACCTGTCGGACGTGGAACTCGATGCCGCCACCCGGGTCGGCCGGGATCGCGGGGCTCAGGTAGCGCCACCGGCGCGGGCACTGCGGGACCTGAACGTCGACGTATTGCCCCGCGAAGTAGTCCAACGGGCGGTCGAGTTGCAGGCGCACGACGGCCAGGTCGCGCGAGACCCGGATGTGCTCGATGACCGTGCCGTCCATCCAGGCGGGTGCCTCGTCGGCGTCGGCGGCACCGCTCATCACCCCGGTGATCAGGTTGAGCGACTGATCGGCGGTCGCCGCGACGGAGTCGGTCCACGCGTCGCCGAGGTGGTCGCGAAGCGTCGCGTGCAGCGCGCGACGCAGCGTGTCGTAATGCGCCGGCAGCACGCCGAATTTGCGGTGATCCCGGCCGAGCTGGGCGAGGAAGGCCACCGGCTCGGTCGCGCGCTGCTCCACCAGCTCCCCGTACACCCAGTGCATGGCGTGGGCAAACGCGGCCCGCTGGACGTCCATCTCGGGCGGGAAAAGGTCGCGCACCGAGACGTCGAGGGCGAACCAGTGGGTATAGAACCTGCGGACGAGCTCATCCTCGAAGGCGTCGCGCAGCACCCGCAACGCGTCGCGGTCCTCCAGGCTCACGGGCCCCGATTCTAGGCGTCAAGGAAATTTTGTAGACTTGAGCGGAACACACTCAACCTTGACGGCGTTGAACATCACGACAAGCATTTTCATGCAGCCCTTTCTGACCTCAAACGGAGATAGTCGTGGACTCTTTTAACCCGACCACCAAGACGCAGGCGGCCCTGACCTCGGCCCTGCAGGCGGCCTCGGCCGCCGGCAACCCGGAGATCCGGCCCGCCCACCTGCTGTTGGCGCTGCTGACGCAGAACGACGGGATCGCCGCGCCCCTGCTGGAGGCCGTCGGCGTCGAGCCCGCCACCATCCGCGCCGAGGCGCAGCGGCTCTTAGACCAGCTGCCCCAGGCCAGCGGCGCCAGCTCGCAGCCGCAGCTGTCGCGCGAATCGCTGGCCGCCATCACCACCGCGCAGCAGCTCGCCACCGAGATGGACGACGAGTTCGTCTCGACCGAGCACCTGATGGTGGGGCTGGCCACCGGCGACTCCGACGTCGCCAAGCTGCTGACCGGCCACGGCGCGTCCCCGCAGGCGTTGCGGGAGGCGTTCGTCAAGGTCCGTGGCAGCGCGCGGGTCACCAGCGCCGATCCCGAGGCCACCTACCAGGCGCTGGAGAAGTACTCGACCGACCTGACCGCCCGGGCCCGTGAGGGCAAGCTCGACCCGGTCATCGGGCGCGACAACGAGATCCGCCGCGTCGTCCAAGTTTTGAGCCGTCGCACCAAGAACAACCCGGTGCTCATCGGCGAGCCCGGCGTCGGCAAGACCGCGATCGTCGAGGGCCTGGCCCAGCGCATCGTGGCCGGCGACGTGCCGGAGAGCCTGCGCGACAAGACCGTCATCGCCCTGGACCTCGGGTCGATGGTGGCCGGCGCCAAGTACCGCGGCGAGTTCGAGGAGCGGCTCAAGGCCGTGCTCGACGACATCAAGAACTCCGCCGGGCAGATCATCACGTTCATCGACGAGCTCCACACCATCGTGGGTGCCGGCGCGACCGGCGAGGGCGCGATGGACGCCGGCAACATGATCAAGCCGATGCTGGCCCGCGGCGAGCTGCGCCTGGTCGGCGCCACCACGCTCGACGAGTACCGCAAGTACATCGAGAAGGACGCCGCGCTGGAGCGCCGCTTCCAGCAGGTGTTCGTCGGTGAGCCGTCGGTGGAGGACACCGTGGGCATCCTGCGCGGCCTGAAGGACCGCTACGAGGTGCACCACGGGGTGCGCATCACCGACTCCGCGCTGGTGGCCGCGGCCACGTTGAGTGACCGCTACATCACCGCGCGGTTCCTGCCGGACAAGGCCATCGACCTCGTCGACGAGGCCGCCAGCCGGCTGAAGATGGAGATCGACTCGCGGCCCGTCGAGATCGACGAGGTCGAGCGCCTGGTGCGCCGCCTCGAGATCGAGGAGATGGCGCTGGAGAAAGAGGAAGACGAGGCCTCCAAGGAGCGGCTGGAGAAGCTGCGCGCCGAGCTGGCCGACCAGAAGGAGAAGCTGGCCGAGCTGACCACCCGGTGGCAGAACGAGAAGAACGCGATCGACGCCGTCCGCGAGCTGAAAGAACAGCTGGAGGCGTTGCGTGGGGAGTCGGAGCGTGCCGAGCGCGACGGCGACCTGGCCAAGGCCGCCGAGCTGCGCTACGGGCGCATCCCCGAGGTGGAGAAGAAGCTCGACGCCGCGTTGCCGCAGGCCGAGGCCCGCGAGAACGTGATGCTCAAGGAGGAGGTCGGGCCCGACGACATCGCCGACGTGGTGTCGGCGTGGACCGGCATTCCCGCCGGGCGGATGCTCGAGGGCGAGACCGCCAAGTTGCTGCGGATGGAAGACGAGCTGGGCAAGCGGGTCGTCGGGCAGCGCAAGGCCGTGCAGGCCGTGTCCGACGCGGTGCGGCGCAGCCGCGCCGGGGTCGCCGACCCCAACCGGCCGACGGGTTCGTTCATGTTCCTGGGCCCCACCGGTGTCGGCAAGACCGAGCTGGCCAAGGCGCTGGCCGACTTCCTGTTCGACGACGACCGGGCCATGGTCCGCATCGACATGAGCGAGTACGGCGAGAAGCATTCCGTCGCCCGGCTGGTGGGTGCGCCCCCCGGCTACATCGGTTACGACCAGGGCGGTCAGCTGACCGAGGCGGTGCGCCGGCGCCCGTACACCGTGGTGCTGTTCGACGAGATCGAAAAGGCGCACCCGGACGTGTTCGACGTGCTGCTGCAGGTCCTCGACGAGGGCCGGCTCACCGACGGGCAGGGCCGCACGGTCGACTTCCGCAACACCATCCTCATCCTGACGTCCAACCTTGGGTCGGGCGGCAGCGAGGAGCAGGTGATGGCCGCGGTGCGCTCGGCGTTCAAGCCGGAGTTCATCAACCGGCTCGACGACGTGCTGATCTTCGACGGGCTCAACCCCGAGGAGCTGGTGCAGATCGTCGACATCCAGCTTCAGCAGCTGGGTAAGCGGTTGGCGCAACGGCGGCTGCAGCTGGAGGTGTCGCTGCCGGCCAAGCGCTGGCTGGCGCAGCGCGGGTTCGACCCGGTCTACGGGGCGCGGCCGTTGCGCCGGCTGGTCCAGCAGGCGATCGGCGACCAGCTGGCCAAGATGCTGCTGGCGGGCGACGTGCACGACGGCGACGTGGTGCCGGTCAACGTCAGCCCGGACGGCGACTCGCTGGTCCTGGGCTAGTCGGCTCGAGTGTGAATCGTCGGCTTTGCGTGGGCATGGGCGGCGGGAAAATCCCCAGAATCCCGCCGCCAGCTCACACCCAAAGCCGTCGGCTCACACTCAATGCCGCGATGCCGACCCAGTCGGCGCGCCCTGGCAAACCTTAATTTGCTTGTGACCAGGTCGCATTGTCTATTCCGGGCCGACAGCGGATACCCTGTGTGGGATGGTCCCCCTTTGGTTCACGCTGTCCGCGCTGTGCTTTGTCGGCGCGGGCGTGCTGGTGTACGTCGACATCGATCGGCAGCGGGGGCGTAGCAGGCGCCGCAAATCGTGGGCGCGGTCGCATGGCTTCGACTACGAGCGCGAATCGACCGACATCCTCAAGCGCTGGAAGCGCGGGGTGATCTCCACGGTGGGCGACGTCCCCGCCCACAACGTCGTGCTCGGTCAGATCCGCGGTGAGGCCGTCTACATCTTCGACGTCGAGGAAGTCGCCACGGTGATCGCGCTGCACCGCAAGGTCGGCACCAACGTCGTCGTCGATCTGCGCCTCAAGGGTCTGAAAGAGCCTCGGGAGAGCGACATTTGGCTGCTGGGCGCGATCGGGCCGCGGATGGTGTACTCGACCAATCTGGACGCCGCCCGGCGGGCCTGCGACCGGCGCATGGTCACCTTCGCGCACACCGCCCCCGACTGCGCCGAGATCATGTGGAACGAGCAGAACTGGACGTTGGTCGCCATGCCGATCTCCAGCACGCGCGCGCAATGGGACGAGGGCCTGCGCACCGTGCGCCAGTTCAACGACCTGCTGCGCGTGTTGCCGCCGGTGCCGCAGGAGACCCCGCAGGAGGCGGGGGCGCCCGCGTTGCCGCGCAACGCCGCACCGAGCCGTCCCCTGGCGCCCGCCGGTCGCCTGGAGTTGCCGTCGCGGCGGCCGCAGCAGGACGTGTCGGGGTTGCTGGGCTCGGACGTTCAGGCCGGCCGACGCGCCACCGAGCCGCTGCGCCGGGACCAGGGCCGCCAGCCGCCGACCGGGCGCAACGGCCACGGGGCCAGTAACTACCAGCGCTGAGGCCGGCCGGGCCCGCGTCATTACACTGTCGCTCATGCCTCGCCCCGTAGCCCTGATCACCGGGCCGACGTCCGGGATCGGCGGGGGCTACGCACGGCGCTACGCGCGCGACGGCTACGACCTGGTCCTGGTCGCCCGCGACGTCGACCGGCTGACCAAACTGGCGGCCGAGCTCGAGGGCCAGGGCGGCAACATCGAGATCCTGCCTGCGGACTTGGCCGACGCGGCCGGCCGCGACAAGGTGGCCGAGCGGCTTGCCGCGGGGGTGCGGGTCCTGGTCAACAACGCCGGCTTCGGCACGTCCGGCGAATTCTGGACGACGGATCCCGCGCTGCTGCAGGCGCAGCTCGACGTCAACGTGACCGCGGTGCTGCAGCTGACCCGGGCCGCGGTGCCCGCCATGGTCGCGGCCGGCGCCGGGACCGTCATCAACGTCGCCAGCGTCGCCGGAATGGTGAACGGCCGGTCGTCGACCTATTCGGCGTCCAAGGCGTGGGTGATCTCGTTCAGCGAGGGCCTGGCCGGCGCGCTGGACGGGACGGGCGTCGGCGTGCACGCCGTGTGCCCGGGCTTCGTGCACACCGAATTTCACGCTCGGGCCGGGATGGACATGGCCAAGCTGCCGCCGTTCCTGTGGCTCGAGGTCGACGACGTGGTCGCCGCAAGCCTGGCCGACGTCGCCGCCGGCAAGGTGGTCAGCGTGCCGGGCCTGCAGTACAAGGCGATCGTCACCGCCGGGCGGCTGCTGCCCCGCGGCCTGGTGCGCAGCGCCGCGAAACGAGTGGGCGGTCGTGACCGCAGCTGACGCCCGCGAGGAGCTTTCCGATTTGGTGCGCCGGCTGTCGGTGGTGCACGGGCGGGTGACCCTGTCGTCGGGCAAGGAGGCCGACTACTACGTCGACCTGCGCAGGGCCACCCTGCACCACCGCGCCTCCGCGCTGATCGGCACGCTGATGCGCGAGCTCACCGCCGACTGGGACTACGCCGTCGTCGGTGGACTGACGCTCGGCGCCGACCCCGTCGCGACCGCCATCATGCACGCGCCCGGGCGGCCCATCGACGCGTTTGTCGTGCGCAAGTCGGCGAAAACCCATGGGCTGCAACGCCTTATCGAGGGATCCGAGGTCTCCGGCCGGCGGGCCCTGGTGGTCGAGGACACCAGCACCACCGGCAACTCGGCGCTCACCGCGGTGCATGCCGTGCAGGACGCGGGCGGCCAGGTGATCGGGGTGGCCACCGTGGTGGACCGCGCCACCGGCGCCGCCGAGGCCATCGAAGCAGAAGGAATTCCCTACCGCAGCGTGCTGGGCCTGGCCGATCTGGGGCTGGGCTAGGCCACGTTTCATGCATGCGCTGTCACATGTGCCACAGCAGCCTCTCGTCCGGGCGACTCTCGTTGTGCCCGCCTCACAGCGACAGAACAAGTCGCCCAGCCGCCGCCCAGTTGTCGCTCTGAGGCGGGCAAGTCGTCGATCCGTTCCCCGACCGGCTCCTGTGGCAAACGTGAATGATGTCAACTAGATTCGAGCGCCTGGCCGGCGTCGCGTGCGTTGTCGTCTTCACGGCGGCGAGTGCCCTGGGCTGTTCGGGCTCCAACGGCCCGGTGCGGCCGTACGGCGCGCAGGGGGCCCGGATCGGCGAATCGCTGGCGCTGCTGGGCTGGAACATGTCGGTGTCGAACCTGCGCTGGGACGGCGACTACGTGCTGGTCGACCTCGACGCGTCGCCGGCCGACCCGAAGGCGCCGCACGCCAAGCCCGAGGACCTTCGCTTCGGGCTGTACGGCGCGCTGGCCCACCCGATGGAGTCGGCCGCGCTGGGCAGCTGCGACGATGCGGCGACGACCGTGCACGACATCCAACACCCGCTGTCGGCGCCGCCCGGCCGGCTCACGGGCAGCATTTGCCTTGGGCCGCTTAAGGATCGGAGCCAGGTGCGCGGGGTGTACGCCTACTCGCCGCGCGACCGGATCCCGAACACCTCGGCGGCCTACCCGGCGGCGTTTCCGGTGGGGCTGCCGCCGACCAACGCGAACGACACCGGCCTGAGCGTCAAGACCGTCAGCCTGTCGGCCTGGCGCGCCGACGGCGCCCCGATGACCAAGGCCCAGCTCGGCGACCCCGCCGCGTTTGTCGGCAACGGCTACATGCTGCTGGGTCTGGAAGCCACCGCCCTCGCGGACCGCTACCGCGACGACTCCGCCAAGCGCGGCGGGCCGCTGATGCTGCTGGCGTCGCCCACCCTGCCCGGCCGGGGCCTCAACCCGGCGTGCGCGACGTACGGGTCGTCGGTGCTGATCCTGCCCGACGCGTCACAGGATTCGGTGCGCGTCAACGCGTCGCTGTGCACCCAGGGCGAGATCAACGAGGCGCTGCTGTACGCCACGGTGGCGGTCGACGGCACCCACGCCGGCGTGTGGACGCAGCGATGAGCGACCCGGGGCCCACCGAATGGGGAACGACGGGCGGCGGCGTCGGGCCGTGGCCGGGCGAGCCGCCCGACGACCCCCGGTACGACCCAAACCTATTGCGCGACGGCGATACTCGCAACGTCGTGGACTCCTATCGGTACTGGACCCGCGAGGCGATCATCGCCGACATCGACCTGCGCCGTCACCCGCTGCACGTGGCGATCGAGAACTTCGGCTACGACGCCAACATCGGCTCGGTGGTGCGCACCGCCAACGCCTTCGCCGTCGACACCGTGCACATCGTCGGGCGGCGGCGCTGGAATCGCCGCGGCGCCATGGTGACCGACCGCTATCAGCGGCTGTGCCACCACGACAGCACCGCCGCGCTGCTCGAGTTCGCGGTGGGCGCCGGGCTGACGGTGGTGGCCGTCGACAACGTCCCAGGCGCACAGCGGTTGGAGGAAACGGCGCTGCCGCGGGAGTGCCTGATGGTGTTCGGCGAGGAAGGCCCGGGCATCACCGACGACATCCGGGCCGGCGCGGCGCTCACCGTGTCGATCGCCCAGTTCGGCTCGACGCGCAGCATCAACGCCGGCGTCGCCGCCGGCATCGCGATGCACGCGTGGGTGCGGCAGCACGCGGACCTGTCGCGCGCCTGGTAGCCGCCTTCAGTGTGAAGTTCGCCGGCGTGTCATCGCCCTGGGCGCACACTCAGCTCCACAGCGTCACATGCACTTTCGGGCGGAAGCGGGTCACGCCGACGCCGCTGCCGCGGATCATCGCCTGGGTGCACCGCGGCGTGGTGATGAAGCGGACGAGCTCAGACACGGCCGGTTGCCGCACCGACGGCCCCAGCGTGGCCGCGCACCACTCGCCCGACCTTTCCATGCCGGGCCCGCTCAGGCGGGTCAACCGCCCGGCCGCGAGGTCCTTGGCGACGGCGAAACCGATCGTCAGCGACACACCGCCGACCCGCTGCACCTCTTCCAGCGCGGCGGCGTCGCTCTGAAAGATCCGCTGGTTCGACTCCGGAATCGCCAAGTCCGCCAACATCTTTGCGATCTCGCCGTCCACGCCACCGGCGGCCGGGCCGAGCATCCACTGCTGTTGGCGCAGCAGCGCCGGCGTCGGAATGCCCGCCGCCAGTGGGCTGTTCGGCGGCGCGACGGTAATGATCTGGTATTTCAGGAACGGCCGCACGAAGATCCCGTCGTCCGGACCGAGCGAACCCTCGCCAGAGGGACCGATCGCGATGTCGACGGCGCGCGAGCAGATCAAGTCGCGGAACCGGCTCGTCGGGTGCACGCTCAGCTCCACCGACAGGTCGTCGGCCCGCGATGAGAACAGCTCGATCAGCCCGGGAGCCGCGTGCTCGGCGAACGCGGTCGAAGCGGCGATCCGCAGCAGCCGGCGCCCGTGAGCGGCCTCGGTCACCTCGATCGCGGTTTGTTGCTGCAGCCCCAGGATTTCGACCGCGCGGCTGGCCAACCGCAGCCCACCCGGCGTGAACGCCAGGCCCGCGCCCGTCCGGGTGAACAACGGGTCGTCGAGCTCCTTGCGCAGCGCCGCCACCAGCATCGACACGCCCGCGTCGGAAACGCCCAACTCGGCCGCGGCCGCGCGCACCGAACCCAACCGCACCACCGCCGAATAGGCCCGAAGTTGAGCCGGAGTCACGCCATGAGCTTACGTTTAAAGCGTGCGTGACGTCCTTGCCGAGCTGATGGCGATCTGGCGCGCCGGCGAAACCGCGGGATTGGGCACGGTGGTGCGCACCTTCCGGTCCGCGCCGCGCCCGCCGGGGGCGTCGATGATGGTGGCGCCGGACGGCTCGGTGACGGGGTCGGTGTCCGGCGGCTGCGTGGAGGGCGCGGTCTACGAACTCGCCAGCGAGGTCGCCAAGACCGGAACCCCGCGGCTGGAGCGCTACGGGGTCAGCGACGACGACGCGTTCGCGGTCGGGCTGACGTGCGGCGGCATCATCGACGTCTTCGTCGAGTCGGTGTCGCGATCGACCTTCCCCGAACTCGGCGCGGTGGCCGACGACATCGGTGAGCACCGCCCCGTGGCGGTCGCGACCGTCATCGCGCATCCCGACGCGCGCTGGGTCGGGCGCCGCGTCGTCGTCCGGCCCGACGCGCTGGCCGGATCGCTGGGTTCGGCGCGCGCCGACGCCGCGGTCGCCGACGACGCCCGCGGCCTCCTGGCGGTGGGCCGCAGCGACGTCCTCAAGTACGGGCCCGACGGGCAACGCCTCGGCGAGGGCATGGAGGTGTTCGTCTCCTGCTTCGCGCCGCGTCCCCGGATGCTGGTGTTCGGCGCCATCGACTTCGCCGCGGCCCTGGCGCAGCAGGGATCGTTCCTCGGCTACCGGGTCACCGTGTGCGACGCCCGCGAGCTGTTCGCCACGGCGGTGCGCTTCCCCACCGCCGACCATGTCGTCGTCGATTGGCCGCACCGCTACCTCGCCGCCCAGGCGGAGGCGGGCGCCGTCGACGCGAGCACGGTGATCTGCGTGCTCACCCACGACCCCAAGTTCGACGTCCCGGTGCTCGAGGTGGCGCTGCGGCTGCCCCAAGTGGGCTACGTGGGCGCGATGGGGTCGCGGCGCACCCACGACGACCGGATGAACCGGCTGCGGGCGGCGGGGCTGACGGACGCCGAGCTGGGCCGGCTGTCCAGCCCGATCGGCCTGGACCTCGGCGCGCGCACGCCGGAGGAGACGGCGGTGTCGATCGCCGCCGACATCATCGCCAAGCGCTGGGGCGGGGGCGGCCGCCCGCTGAGTGAGACCGTCGGACGCATCCACCACGACGCACCGGAGCCGCAGGTAGCGGGCGAGTTCAGCGATCACTTAACTCGCCGTTGACGCCCAGTGTGACGCGGCCCACACTGCTCCCATGCAAGTACCTGGGCCCTTCGAATACGAACGTGCGACCAGCGTCGACCACGCCGTCGGCCTGCTGGACCGGCTGGGGGAGGGGGCGCGCGTGATCGCCGGCGGGCACAGCCTGCTGCCGATGATGAAGCTGCGCATCGCCAACCCCGAATACCTCGTCGACATCAATGACCTGGCGCCTGAGCTCGGGTACGTGATCACCGATCCCACCCTGGTGCGCGTCGGCACCATGACCCGGCATCGCGAGATCCTGGAGTCCGACACCCTGGCCGCCGTGTGCCCGATCTTCCGTGACGCCGAACGGGTGATCGCCGACCCGGTGGTCCGCAACCGCGGCACCCTGGGCGGCTCGCTGTGCCAGGCGGATCCGGCCGAGGATCTCTCAACGGTGTGCACAGTGCTGGGCGCGGTGTGCCTGGTGCGTGGACCGTCGGGGGAACGCGAGATCGCGATGGACGACTTCATCGTCGGCCCGTACGAGACGGCGGTCGCCCCGAACGAAATCCTGATCGAGGTGCGAATCCCCGTGCGGCTCAACACGTCCAGTGCATACGCGAAAGTGGAACGGCGCGTGGGTGACTGGGCCGTTACCGCAGCGGGCGCGGCCGTCACCCTCGACGACGACTCGATCGCCGCCGCCCGCGTAGGCCTGACTGCCGTCAACCCCGACCCGGGCGCGCTGGCCGAGATCTCGGCGGCGCTGGTCGGCCGGCCGGCCACCGACGAGACCTTCGACGAGGCCGGTCGCCTGGCCGCCGCCGCCTGCGAGCCGGTGACCGACATCCGCGGCACCGCCGACTACAAGCGCCACCTCGCCTCGGAACTCACTATCCGCACGTTGCGCACCGCGGCGCGGCGGGTTGGCGAACAAAGGAGCCAATAGCGATGCAAGTCACCATGACCGTCAACGGCGAGCAGGTCACTGCCGACGTCGAGCCGCGGATGCTGCTGGTGCACTTCCTGCGGGATCAGTTGCGGCTCACCGGGACCCACTGGGGATGCGACACCAGCAACTGCGGAACGTGCGTCGTCGACGTCGACGGCGTGCCGGTGAAGTCCTGCACCATGCTGGCCGTGATGGCGTCCGGCCACAGCGTGCGGACCGTCGAGGGGCTGGCCGTGGACGGCCAGCTCGACCCGATCCAGGAAGGGTTCATGCGCTGCCACGGGCTGCAATGCGGCTTCTGCACACCGGGCATGATGATCACCGCCCGCGCCCTGCTGGACCGCGATCCCAATCCCGACGAGGAGACCATCCGGGAGGCCATCTCCGGGCAGATCTGCCGCTGCACCGGATACACGACGATCGTGCGCTCCATCCAGTGGGCTTCGGCGAAGCACGCCGCAAAAATAGAGGCGGAGGCACAGTCATGACCACCATCGAATCCCGCCCGCCCGAAGACACCGCAGACAACGACCAAAAGCCGTGCGGCCACGGCCGGATGCTGCGCAAGGAGGACCCGCGCTTCATCCGCGGGCGCGGCACCTACGTCGACGACGTCGCGCTGCCGGGCATGCTGCACCTGGCAATCCTGCGCTCGCCGTACGCGCACGCCCGCATCGTCGGCATCGATACCACTGCGGCGCAAGCACATCCGAAGGTCAAGGCGGTGGTGACGGGCGCGGACCTGGCCGAGAAGGGCCTGGCCTGGATGCCGACGCTGTCCAACGACACCCAGGCCGTCCTGGCCACCGACAAGGTGCGCTTCCAGGGCCAGGAGGTGGCCTTCGTCGTCGCCGAGGATCGCTACTCGGCCCGCGACGCGCTCGAGCTGATCGACGTCGACTACGACCCGCTGGATCCCGTCGTCGACGTGCGCAAGGCGCTCGACTCGTCCGCGCCGGTGATCCGCACCGATCTCGACGGCAAGAACGACAACCACATCTTCGACTGGGAGACCGGCGACGCCGCCGCCACCGACGCGGCGTTCGCCAAGGCCGACGTCGTCGTCAAGCAGGAGATCGTGTACCCGCGGGTGCACCCCGCGCCGATGGAAACCTGCGGCGCGGTGGCCGATTTGGACCCGGTGACCGGCAAGCTGACGCTGTGGACCACCTCGCAGGCCCCGCACGCACACCGCACGCTGTACGCGTTGGTCGCGGGCCTGCCCGAACACAAGATCCGGGTGATCTCGCCCGACATCGGCGGCGGCTTCGGCAACAAGGTGCCGATCTACCCCGGCTACGTGTGCGCGATCGTCGGCTCGCTGCTGCTGGGCAAGCCGGTGAAGTGGATGGAGGACCGCAGCGAGAACCTGACGTCCACCAGCTTCGCCCGCGACTACATCATGGTCGGCGAGATCGCCGCGACCAACGACGGCAAAATCCTCGCGATCCGGTCCAACGTGCTGGCCGATCACGGCGCGTTCAACGGCCAGGCGGCGCCGACGAAGTATCCGGCCGGCTTCTTCGGGGTGTTCACCGGCAGCTACGACCTCGAGGCCGCCTACTGCCACATGACCGCCGTGTACACCAACAAGGCGCCCGGCGGGGTGGCCTACGCGTGCTCGTTCCGCATCACCGAGGCGGTGTACTTCGTCGAACGGCTGGTGGACTGCCTGGCGTTCGAGCTGAAGATGGACCCGGCCGAGCTGCGGCTGCGAAACCTGCTGCGGCCCGACCAGTTTCCGTACCAGAGCAAGACCGGCTGGACGTACGACTCGGGCGACTACGAGGCCACCATGCGCAAGGCCATGGACATGATCGGCTACGACGCGCTGCGGGCCGAGCAGCAGGAGCGGCGGGCGCGCGGCGAGCTGATGGGCATCGGGATGTCGTTCTTCACCGAGGCCGTCGGCGCCGGCCCGCGCAAGGACATGGACATCCTCGGCCTGGGCATGGCTGACGGGTGTGAGCTGCGCGTGCACCCGACCGGCAAAGCCGTTGTGCGGCTGTCGGTTCAGAGCCAGGGGCAGGGGCACGAGACGACGTTCGCGCAGATCGTCGCCGAGGAGCTCGGCATCCCGCCCGACGACATCGAGGTGGTGCACGGCGACACCGACCAGACCCCGTTCGGGCTGGGCACCTACGGCAGCCGCTCGACGCCGGTGTCAGGCGGCGCCGCGGCGTTGGTCGCGCGCAAGGTGCGTGACAAGGCGAGAATCATCGCGTCGGGCATGCTCGAGGTCTCGGTCGCCGACTTGGAGTGGGAGAAGGGCTCGTTCCACGTCAAGGGTGATCCGTCGGCGTCGGTGACCATCCAGGACATCGCGATGCGCGCGCACGGGGCCGGCGACCTGCCCGACGGCATCGAGGGCGGCCTGGACGCCGAAGTCTGCTACAACCCGGAGAACCTGACGTACCCCTACGGCGCGTATTTCTGTGTGGTGGACGTCGACCCGGGCACCGCGGTGGTCAAGGTGCGCCGCTTCCTCGCCGTGGACGACTGCGGCACCCGCATCAATCCGATGATCATCGAGGGGCAGGTGCACGGCGGCATCGTCGACGGCATCGGGATGGCGTTGATGGAGATGATCGCGTTCGACGAGGAGGGCAACTGCCTCGGCGGATCGCTGATGGACTACCTGATCCCGACCGCGGCCGAGGTGCCGCACCTGGAGACCGGCTTCACGGTGACGCCATCGCCGCACCACCCGATCGGCGCGAAGGGCATCGGCGAATCGGCCACCGTCGGATCGCCCCCGGCGGTGGTCAACGCCGTGGTGGATGCGTTGGCGCCGTACGGGGTTCGGCACGCCGACATGCCGCTGACGCCGTCGCGGGTGTGGGAGGCCATGCAGGGCAGAGCGAGGCCGCCGATCTAGATGATGATCAGTGAGCGCGTTCAGGAGCTGTTGGCGGCACGGACACCGTTCGTCCACGCGACCGTCGTGCGCGCCCAGCCGCCCACCTCGTCCTATCCGGGTGACGAGGCAATCCTGTTGGCGGACGGCACAATCGAGGGCTTCGTCGGCGGCCAGTGCGCCCAGAACTCGGTCCGCAAGGCGGCGATGGGCGCGCTGCAGGCCGGCGAAAGCGTGCTCCTGCGAGTGCTTCCCGACGGCGACGTGCACTTCCCCGAGGCTCCCGGCGCCTGCGTCGTCGTGAACCCGTGCCTGTCCGGCGGGTCGCTGGAGATCTTCCTGGCCCCGCAGCTGCCGGCCCCGCTGATCCGGGTCTACGGGACCACGCCGATCGCCGAGGCGCTGACCCGGGTGTGCGGCGTCCTCGGCTACGACGCCCGCAGCGACGGCGACCTCTCCGACGCGACCGCCGTCGTCATCGCCAGCCACGGCGGGCCGGAAGCCGAAACCATCCGCGCGGCACTGGATCACGGCGTCGGCTACATCGGCCTGGTCGCCAGCAAGGTGCGCGGCGCCGCGATCCTGGACTCGCTCGACCTCTCGCCGGAGGAGCGGGCGCGGGTGCACACCCCGGTCGGCCTGGCCATCGGCGCAAAGACCCCCGCCGAGATCGCGGTCTCGATCGCGGCCGAACTGATCGCCGGCATCCGCGCCGGCCTGCGCCGCGCCGTCGCGCCGGAGGCCGTCGCGCGCGAGGCGGTCGATCCGGTGTGCGGCATGACCGTGACGATCGGGCCCGCCACCGAACACCTGCGGGTGGGCGGCGCCGACCATTGGTTCTGCGGCCCGCGATGCCGCGCCGCGTTCGCCGACCGGCCAGCCGGCGCATGACCGGGCCGCCCGTCACCGGCGTCGTGCTGGCGGCCGGTGGTTCGCGCAGGCTGGGCACGCCCAAACAGCTTCTGCCGTACCGGGATACGACCCTGCTCGGGGCCACCCTGGAGGCGGCCCGTGGCGCCGGGTTCGACCAGCTCATCGTCACCCTCGGCGGCGCCGCGGCGGCGGTGCGCGATGCGGTGCCGATGGCCGGGGTCGACGTGGTGCAGGTCGACGACTTCGGGACCGGATGTGCGGCCTCGCTGCGCGCCGCTCTCGAGCGGGTGGACCCCCGCGCCGCCGGCATCGTGCTGATGCTCGGCGATCAACCCCGGATCGATCCGCTGACACCGCGGCGCGTGGCCGCCGAAGGCGCGACCGCCGACATCGCCGTGTGCCGCTACGACGACGGGATCGGCCACCCGTTCTGGCTCGGCCGTGCGCTGTTCGGCGAACTCCGCGAACTGCACGGCGACAAGGGGGTGTGGAAGCTCATCGAGTCGGGCCGGTACCAGGTGCGCGAACTCGTGGTCGACGGTCCCGTTCCGCTCGACGTCGACACCTGGGACGACTACCGCCGGCTGGTGACGTCCTGATGTTTGACGGCGTGCAGGACGTGATCGCCCGGTTCGATGCGCACGACTACCTGCTCGACACGGGAACGGCGTCGGCGATCTACCTGGCGGTCACGCTCGGCCGCCCGCTGCTGCTGGAGGGCGAACCGGGCGTCGGCAAAACCACGGCCGCGAAAACCCTTGCGGCCGTGCTAGATACACCGCTGGTGCGGCTGCAGTGCTACGAGGGACTCACCGCCAGCGAGGCGCTCTACGACTGGAACTACCAACGGCAACTGCTGTCCATCCGGCTGGCGGAGGCGCGCGGCGCGAGTATCGATGAGGCCGACCTCTACACCGAGAACTACCTCGTCGACCGGCCCATCCTGCGGTGCGTGCGGCACCGCGGCCCGACGCCGCCGGTGCTGCTGATCGACGAAATCGACCGCGCCGACGACGAATTCGAGGCGCTGCTGCTGGAATTCCTCGGTGAATCCGCGGTCACCGTGCCCGAGCTGGGCACCTTCGTCGCCGAGCGCCCGCCGATCGCGGTGCTGACCTCCAACCGCAGCCGCGACCTGCACGACGCGCTGCGCCGCCGCTGCCTGTACCACTGGATCGACTACCCGGAACCGGCCCGGGCCGCCGCCATCGTCCGGCGGACGGTACCGGGGGCGACGGCGCCGTTGATCGAGCATGCCACCCAATTCGTCGGGCGCACGCGCGATCTCGACCTGGACAAGCCGCCCGGGGTGGCCGAGACCATCGACTGGGTCTCCGCCCTGGTGGCGCTCGGTGTCGCCGACCTGGTTGACGAGGCAACCGTGACCACCCTGGGGGCGCTGGCCAAGACCCCGGACGACCGTACTCTGATTCGCGACGAGTACCACACCTTCGCTGAGCACAGCCGCACCTGAGAGGACCCACAGCATGAAGATCGCCAACCAGTTCACCGTCAGCGCACCCATCGAGCAGGCCTGGGACGTGCTGTGCGACCTGGAGCAGGTGATCCCGCTGATGCCTGGCGCGCAGCTCACCGGCCACGAGGGCGACGACTACCTGGGCAAGGTCAAGGTCAAGGTCGGCCCGGTCACCAGCGAGTTCAGTGGCAAGGTGCGCTTCGTCGAGCTGGACCGCGAACAGCACCGCGCGGTCATCGACGGCAAGGGCAAGGAGGCGCGGGGCACCGGCAACGCCGCCGCCACGGTCACCGCCCAGTTGCACGAGGACGGGGAACGCACCAGCGTCACCGTCGACACCGATCTGAAGATCGTCGGCAAGCTGGCCCAGTTCGGCAGCGGCATGCTGCAGCAGGTTTCGGAGAAGCTGCTGGGCCAGTTCGTGGAGTCGCTGGAGGCAGAACTGGCCGCCAAGAACACCGGCGCCCCGGCGCCCGACGCGGCGCAGGAGGAGCCGATTCCGGCGTGGCCGGCGAACCCGGTCCCGGGGACGCGCCAGCCCCCCGCCCCCGAGCCCGAGCCCATCGACCTGCTCGAGCTCGCCGGTGGCGACCAGCTCAAGAAGTACGCGCCCGTGGCGCTGGCCGTGCTGGCCGCGCTGGTGCTCGGTTGGCTGCTCGGCCGGAGGCGTTAGCGCGTCGTGCCCACCCCACTGCTGTTGCGGGGCGTCGACCTGGCCGCGTTCGCGGCCGCCCTGGTGGCGCGCCTGCGCGGCGCGGGGGTGCTGGTGTCGGCCAACGGCCCGGCCGACTTCGTGCAGGCGATGCGGCGGTTGGTGCCGGACACCACGTCGGCGCTCTATTGGGCGGCCAGGCTGACGCTGGTGAACCGGATGGAAGACCTGGTGGCCTTCGACGCCGTGTTCACTTCGGTCTTCGGGGCGGTCGGCGCCGCGCGCCCCGAGGGCGCAACCGAGCCCGTCCTGCCCCTGCCCGGCCCCAAGACACCCGCGGCCGGCACGGTGCGACCCGCCGGCGGTCCGTCGCAGGCCGGCGCGCACCAGCTGCCCTGGGCCACCCGCGCCACCGCCGATCGGGACGCAACCCCGACGAGCGTCGTGCTTCCGGATCCGCTGCCCAGCCGCATCGCCGCGCGCGCCGACGAACCGTTCGATCGCTTCGACGCGCAAGACCTTCGCCTGCTCGGCTCCTGGCTCGAGGCGACGGTCGCGCGCTGGCCGCGGCGCCGCAGCATGCGCTTCGAGCCCAGCGCGGGCGGCAAGCGGATCGACCTGCGGGCCACCATGAACGCGTCGCGCGCCACCGGCTGGGAGTCCGTGATCCTGGCGCGAACGCGGCCCCGCCGCCGGCCGCGGCGGGTGGTCCTGGCCTGCGACGTGAGTCGGTCGATGCAGCCGTACGCCGCGGTCTATCTGCACCTGATGCGCGCCGCCGCGCTGCGCCAGGCCCGCGCCCGCCCCGAGGTGTTCGCGTTCTCGACGTCGCTGACCCGGCTCACGCCGGTGCTGTCGCACCGCTCGGCCGAGGTGGCGCTGCAGAAGGCCAACGCGAAGGTCACCGACCGTTACGGCGGCACGTTCATCGGGCGCAGCGTCGCCGCCCTGCTAACCGCACCGCACGGAAACGCGCTGCGCGGCGCCGTGGTGATCATCGCCTCCGACGGCTGGGACAGCGATCCGCCCGACGTGCTCGCCCACGCGATGGCCCGGCTGCGCCGCCGCGCCGCGATGCTGGTGTGGCTCAATCCCCGTGCGGCGCAAGGCGATTTCCAGCCGCTGGCCGGTTCGATGGCCGCGGCCCTGCCCTACTGCGACCTGTTCCTGCCGGCGCACTCGCTGACCGGTCTGCGCGAGTTGCTCGTGGCGTTGACGCGCCCGCGGCTATCAATCGCGCCGTAACGGGTACCAGAGAGTTCATGGGAGCCAGCACAGAACCCCGTGCACAGCGCCAATGGCTGATACTCGGAGTCATCGGGATTGCGCAGCTGATGGTGGTGCTCGACACCACGATCGTCAACATCGCGCTGCCCTCCGCGCAGGGGGCCCTGCACTTCGGCACTGAAAGCCGGCAATGGATCATCACCGCCTACTCGCTGGCCTTCGGCAGCCTGCTGTTGCTGGGCGGCCGACTGTCCGACCTGGTCGGGCGCCGGCGCACGTTGCTGATCGGCCTGGCGGGATTCGCCGTCTCGTCGGCGATTGGAGGTGCGGCGACGGGCTTCGCCATGCTGGTCGCCGCCCGGGCGGCCCAGGGTGTCTTCGCCGCGGTGCTCGCCCCGGCGGCCCTGTCCACCCTCAACGTCACGTTCACCGACGCCAAACAGCGCGGCAGGGCGTTGGGCGTGTACGGCGCAATCGCCGGCGGGGGCGCGGTCGTAGGGCTGTTGCTCGGGGGCGCGCTCACCGAATGGCTGTCGTGGCGTTGGTGCCTGTACGTGAACTTGGCCTTCGCGGTCGTCGCCGCCGGGGGGGTGTTGGCGCTCGTCCCCGCCAGAGACGAGCGCGGCAGCATGGCCCGGCTCGACTGGCCCGGCATCATCGCCGCGTCGGGAGGCCTGTTCTGCCTGGTTTATGGCCTGTCGAACGCGGAAACCGACCGCTGGGGCGCACCGTTGACCGTATGGATGTTTGTCGCAAGCGGCCTGCTGCTGGTCGCCTTCGCGGTCATCGAGGCACGGGCCGCCGCGCCCTTGCTGCCGCCGTGGATTGTCATGGACCGCAACCGCGTTGGTGCGTACCTAGCCATCATGGTGGCGTTCTGCAGCATGTTCAGCGTCTTCCTGTTTCTCACCTACTATGCGCAACAGAACTTGGGCTACAGCCCGCTCAAGACCGGTGTCGCGTTCTTGCCGCTGAGCGTCGGCATCGCGGTCTCGGCCGGTGTGGCCAACGCCCGCTTGATTCCGCAGTTGGGCCCCCGCCGGGTGATCCCGCCCGGCATGCTGATCGCCGCCGGCGGCATGTTTTGGCTGGCGCAGCTGGATATTCATTCCACCTATGCGGGCGGTGTGCTGGGACCCCTTTTCCTCTTGGGTGCCGGCACGGGCCTGACGTTCGCGCCGGCGATCGCGACCGCCACCGCGGGCATCACCGGCAAGGACGCCGGCGTCGCCTCGGCGATGGTAAACACCACCCAACAGATCGGCGGCGCCATCGGAACCGCCGCGCTGTCAACAATTTTCGCGTCAGCCCTGACGCGCTACATGACCGGCCATCGGCCGCCGGGTCCGGCTCTGCGACCTGCCGCCGCGATCCATGGCTACGGCGTCGCTTTTAGCGTCAGCTGCGCGCTGTTTCTGGCCGGCGCGGCGGTCACCGCGCTGCTGCTGCGCGGCGGGTCTGCAGGCGGCCCCGAAAGGCACCATCGCGCGGCGCAATCGAAGCTTTCCGGTCCGGCGCCGGGATCGTACGCCGCCGTGGCGTTAGGGGCGTCGGTCGCCATTGCGCTTGTTGCCGTCGTCCTTACGGCGACGGCGTTGCATGGATCGCAATCTCGCGGCGATGTCGTCCGGAGCTGCGTCGCGAGCACAAAACCACAGGTTGAGCATTACCGGCCCGGCGGCCTCAACGAACTGGCCAACATGCGCGACTGCGAGTCCGTCAACGCGCGTTAGCTCAATCGATCACCGGAGCCACGAGCGGATGCGGACGCTTGGCCTCGGTCCCGCCGCTCCCGTAGGGCCGGGTGAGTATTTCCAGGCGGTGTCCGTCGGGGTCATCGAAGTACACCCCGCGCCCGTCGTCCCAGGTGTTGATGGCCCCGGGGTCGTCATGCATGGGGTCGGACCAGTAGGGAATCCGGCGCTCCCTGATGCGTGAAAAGATTTCGTCGAATTCGGCTTCGGTGACCAGAAACGCGTAGTGCAGCCGATCGAAATCCCCTTCGCTGTCAACGAAGTCCAGGGTCGTATCCGGGCCGACCTGCAACACCGCGAACTCGCCCAGTCGTACCGCCGGGCCGAGTCCGAGGACTTCGGTGAAATAGCGGGCCGTCGCTTCTTTGTCGCGGGCGGCCACGATGTGATGATTCAAAACGGGCATTCCCGTTGGCTACCCCGCCGAGGCCACGCCTAACGCTCGTCGATCGCCGCGATGAGTTGCTCGGGCGTCAGCGGCAGCGAGCGCACCCGGACCCCGAGCGCGTCGTACACCGCGTTGGCGATCGCGGCGGCCGTCGGACCCTGGGCGCACTCGCCGATCCCCAACGGTGGATTGCCCCGTCCGGCAATCAATTCCACGTCGACCGATGGCACCTCGGAGAACCGCAGGATGGGGTAGGTCTCCCAGGTGTCGCTGGTGACGTTGAACTCGTCGAAGCGCACCCGCTCCTTCAGCGTCCAGCTGGCGGCCTGGATCGCGCCGCCCTCGATCTGGTTTTCCGCGCCGTCGGGATTGATGACCAGGCCGGCATCCACCGCGATGACCAGCCGGCGCACCCGGACCTCCTCAACCGCCTCGACCTCGGCCACCACCGCGCAGTACGCGGCGGTGTTCTTGTACCGCGCATACCCGATGCCGCGGCCGAGCGCCTCCCGGGGTTCCCACTCGTCCCACCCGGCCCGCGCCGCCGCTGCCCGCAGCACCGCCCGACCACGGGGGTCCGAGAGGTGCGCCAACCGGAATTCGACGGGATCGCGCCCCGCGGCCGCGGCCAGTTCGTCCATGAACGACTCCGCGGCAAAGACATTGACGAAGGCGCCCAGCGAACGCAGCGCCGAGGTGCGCAGCGGCATCTCGGTCAACAGGTGGTTGATCACCCGGTAGGACGGAAAGTCATACCCCGGAACCGAATTGCGGCCGGTGCCGCCGCCCCACCCGACCGGCGGCTCCCCGCCGGCCCGGATCGGCTCGCCGCCGGCGCGTTCGCTGGCCGCCAGTAACGCCGACGTCGGCGTCGTGCCCGGACGGCCCATGTAGCTGCCGCTCCAGATCTCGTGGCGCCAGTCGACCACCCCGCCGTCGTCGCCGCACTCGGCGGCGATCTCCACGACGGCCGCGGGACCGAAAGGCGCCCAGGCCAATTCGTCGGCGCGCGACCACACCAGGTGCACCGGGCGTCCGGGGACGGCTCGGGCCAGCAGCGCGGCGTCCATGGCCGCGTCGTCGGCGCCGTTGTGCCCGTAGCACCCGGCCCCCTCGACGTGGCGCACCACCACGCGATCCACTGAAAGGCCAAGCGCGGCAGCCAATTCCCGCCGCAACACGTGCACACCCTGGCTGTGCGACCAGACCTCCAGGCGGCCATCCGGGTGCGACAGCGCCGCCGCGGCCGACGGGCCGATCGACCCGTGGGCCAGGTACGGCCGGTGATAGCGCGCCGAATGCGACCGCGCCGAATTCACTTGCGGCGCAGCCTCTTTAGAGGCTAACACCGATGTCTCGGCCGGCGCCGACACCAGGAACGACGGCAGGTCGTCCTCGTCGGGCAGCGTCGGGCGCTCGTCCCACTCCGCATCGCCGCGCAGCCGTTCGGCCGCGCGCACCGCGACCTCCTCGCGTTCGGCCACCACGCCGAGGAACTCGCGGTCCCGCACGACGCTGATCACGCCCGGCAGCGCCAGGGCGGGGCCGGTGTCGAGATCACGCAACCGCGCCCCGCGCGACGGCGGCCGAACCACGCGGCCGTAGAGCTGACCGTCCAAAACGAGGTCGTGCAGGTAGCGCGGGCGCCCGGTCAACTTGTCGGGCAAGTCGAGTCGCGCGACGTCGGTGCCGACGACGGCGTACGCCGACTCCGGCTTGGGCGTCGCCGCGCCGGTGGCCGCACGATCCAGCAGCGAATCGTCGGCGAGCTCCCAGTAGCTGGTGAATACCCCTTCGGGGCCGGTGATCTCGCCGTCGTCGACGTCCAGCTCGTCGGGCGCCACGGCGAGCTTGGCCGCCGCGACGTCGAGGTAGATCGTCCGCGCCTCGGCGCACGCCTGGCGCAGCGCCGCGCCCGACTGCTGGATCGAGCGGCTGCCGGCGGTGAAGCCCTCGTCGGGGCTGCGATCGGTCGCCGCGGCGGTCATCCGCACGCGGGCGATGTCGACGTCGAGCTCCTCGGCGGCGATCTGCGCCAGCGCGGTCAACACCCCCTGACCCAGTTCGACCTTGCCGGAACGCACCTCGACGACGCCGTCCGGCCCGATCCGAACCCATTCGCCCAGAACGGGATTGGCCGCCAGCGACTCCGGCAGGTCAGGCATCCACCGACCCCCGCATCTCGGCCGCCGCAATAAGCACCGCCGCCACCACCCGGTTGTGCGAGCCGCAGCGACACAGGTTGGGGTCCAGCGCCGCGCGCACCTCGGCCTCCGTCGGATCGGGGTTGTCGGCCAGCAGCGCCGCGGCCGCCACCACGATGCCCGACATGCAATACCCGCACTGCGCCGCCTGTCGCGCGATCAAGGCGCGCGAAATCGGGTGCGGCCCGCCGTCGTCGCCGAGCCCCTCCACGGTGCGGATCGACTTGTCGCCCACCGACCACAGCGGGGTGTCGCACGAGTAGATGGGGCGGCCGTCGGCCAGGACAAAACAGGCGCCGCACAGGCCGACCCCGCACCCGAACCGCGTCCCCTTCAAACCCAGGTGGTTGCGCAGCACGTACAGCAGCGGTGTGTCGTCGTCGGCGTCGACCTCGTGGCGCCGCCCGTTAACCGTCAGTCTTCGCATGGACTCCAGCATCCTCCGCCGCGGCGCTAGGGCAGGATCGACAATTATGGATCAGCTCTGGGCCAACCGGGCGGCCAGCTCCGAAGCGGCTGTCGCGCAACGCCACCTGAAACGGTTGTGGGCGCTGCCGGCGACGCAGCTGGGGGTGGTGGCCTGGCCCGCGGCCCGCAAAGACCTGCTGTTCGGCACCTGGCACTACTGGTGGCAGGCGCACCTGCTGGACTGCCTGGTCGACGCGCAGTTGCGCGACCCGCAACCGCACCGGCGCACCCTGATCAACCGCCAGGTCCGCGGGCATCACATACGCAACATCAAGTGGACCAACAGCTACTACGACGACATGGCCTGGCTGGCCTTGGCGCTGGAACGTGCCGCCCGGATCGCCGGCGTCACGCGCCGCCGCGCCCTGCCGAAGCTGGCCGGCCAGTTCGTCGGGGCCTGGGCGCCCCAGGACGGCGGCGGCATCCCGTGGCGCAAGCAGGACAAGTTCTTCAACGCCCCGGCCAACGGCCCGGCCGGCATCTTCCTCGCCCGCTATGGCGACCACCTGCAGCGGGCCGACCAGATGAGCGACTGGATCGACCGCACGCTGATCGACCCCGAGACGCACCTGGTGTTCGACGGCATCAAGGACGGTTCGTTGGTCCGCGCCCAGTACACCTACTGCCAGGGCGTGGTGCTGGGCCTGGAGACGGAGCTCGCCGCACGCACCGGCGCGGAGGCCCGCGCCCGCCATCAGGCGCGGGTGCATCGACTGGTCGCGGCGATCGGCGAGCACATGGCGCCCTCCGGCGTGCTGCGGGGCGCCGGCGGCGGCGACGGCGGCCTGTTCGCCGGCATCACCGCCCGCTACCTCGCGCTGGTCGCCACCACGCTGCCCGGCGACTCGGCCGACGACGCGATGGCCCGCGACGCCGCGCGCACCATCGTGCAGTCGTCGGCGAAATCGGCCTGGGACTACCGGCAAACCGTGGACGGGCTGCCGCTGTTCGGCCCGTTCTGGGACCGCGACGCCGAGCTGCCGCCCGAACGGTCCGAGGCCGGCCAGGAAGCGGAATTCGTCGCGGGCGCCGTCAACTCCTCGGAGATCGCCGAGCGCGATCTGTCGGTTCAGCTATCGGGCTGGATGCTGATGGAGGCCGCAGGTAACGTCACCGCCGTGAGCGCGAAATGAGCAACCTCAACGGCGACTGGAACCCGGACGAGGCAACGCTTGCCGAGGCCAACCTGACGCGCTTCATGGCCTGGCTCGCCGAGACCGGGCGCGGCGAGTACGACGATTACCCCGAGCTCCTGCGCAAGTCGGTCGACGACATCGAATGGTTCTGGGACGCCGTCTGGCATTTCTTCGACATCCAGGCGGACAGCCCACCGAGTGCCGTGCTGGGCAACCGGTCCATGCCGGGCGCCGAGTGGTTTCCCGGCGCCACGATCAACTACGCCACCGAGGTGTTCCGGCACGCCACCGACGCGCGTCCGGCCATGATCGTCGTCGGCGAGGACGGCTCGACCGAGTGGCCGTGGGCGCGGCTGCAGCGGGAGACGGCGGCGTTCGCCGCATACCTGCGCAACCTCGGCGTCCAGCCCGGCGACGCCGTCGTGGGCTACCTGCCCAACGTCCCCGAGGCCGTCGTCGCCGCCCTGGCCGCCGCCAGCGTCGGCGCGATCTGGGCGGTGTGCAACCAGGACGTGGCCGTCGACGGCGTGATCGCCCGACTGGGCCAGGTCGAGCCCGCCGTGCTGGTGGCCACCGACGGGTCGGTGTACGGCGGCAAGCGCATCGACCGGCGCGCCGAGCTGGCCACGATCCGCGGCGCGATGCCGACGCTGCGGGCCACCGTGGTGGTGCCGCGCCTCGGGCTGTCGATCGACGACGACGCCGTGCCGTGGGCCAAGGCGGTCGAAGCGGATGCGCCCCTGGACATCACGCCGGTTCCGTTCGCCCAACCGCTGTGGGTGATGTTCTCGTCGGGGACGACGGGCAAGCCGAAGGGCATCGTGCACGGCCACGGCGGCGTGGTGCTCGAACACCTGAAATACCTGACCCTGCAACTGGATCTGCGGCCGGACGACCGCTTCCTGTGGTACTCGTCGACCAGCTGGATGATGTGGAACTTCCTGGTGTCCGGGCTGCTGGTCGACACGACGATCGTGCTGTACGACGGCAGCCCGACGCATCCCGGCACCGACGGGCTCTGGAAGGTCGCCGCCGACGCCGGCGTCACGTTCCTCGGCGCGGGCGCGGGCTACCTATTGGCTTGCGCCAAGCAGGAATTGAGGCCCGGCGAGGCGCATCCGCTGGACGCCGTGCGCGCGGTGGGATCCACCGGCTCCCCGTTGCCCGCGTCCGGCTTCCGCTGGGTGCAGGAGGGGCTCGGCCGGCCCGTCCCGGTGGTCTCGATGAGCGGCGGTACCGACGTCTGCACCGCCTTCATCGGCGGTTGCCCGATCGTGCCGGTCAAGGCGGGCGAGCTGTCGTCGCTGTGCCTGGGCGCGGCCATCGAAGCGTGGAATGGCCAGGGAAATCCCGTCATCGGGGAAGAGGGCGAGCTGGTGGTGACCAAGCCGATGCCCTCGATGCCGGTGTTCTTCTGGAACGACGCGGACGGCAGCCGGTACCGCGGCGCCTACTTCGAGAAGTACCCGGGGGTTTGGTGCCACGGCGACTGGATCACCATCAGCGAACGCGGATCCGTTGTGGTGCACGGCCGTTCGGACGCCACCCTGAACCGGATGGGCGTGCGGATGGGCAGCGCCGAGATCTACACGGCGGTCGAGCGCATGCCCGAGGTGCAGGACTGCCTGGTGGTCGGCGTCGAGCAGGACGACGGCGGCTACTGGATGCCGTTGTTCGTGGCCCTGGCCGACGGCGTCGAGCTCGACGAGGGGCTGCGCTCGAAGATCGTCGCGGAGATCCGTCAGCACGCCTCGCCGCGCCACGTGCCCGACGACATCCTGGACGTGCCGGGCATTCCGCGGACGCTGACCGGCAAGCGGCTGGAGATCCCGATCAAGCGGATCCTGCTCGGGACCGCGCCGGACCAGGCCGTGCAGCAGAGCTCGATCGACAGGCCCGAACTGCTAGAGGCTTTCGTTGCGTACCGCAGAAGTCGGGTGTCCTGAGTCGTCCGTCGCGGCAGTCCCGCGCCGCCGGCCCCGGTAGCCGCGCCAGGCGGCGATGAACGCGGGGATCAGCGACACGAACAGGATGCCGAGGATGATCTTTTCCAGGTTCTGGTGCACGAACGGCACGGTGCCCAAAAAGTAGCCCGCCAGGGTCACGCCGCCGCCCCATGCGATGCCGCCCACGATGTCGAACCCGAGGTACACCGGGTAGCGCATGTACGACACTCCGGCGATCACCGGGACGAACGTGCGCACGAACGGCGCGAAGCGGGCGAGGATGACCGCCCAGGGCCCGTACTTCTCGAAGAACGCGTGCGACTCCGTCACGTAGTGCTTCTTGAAGAACCGGGAATCTTCCTTCCGGAACAGCGCCGGCCCGATCCGGCGCCCGATGAAGTATCCGCATTGGTCGCCCAGTATCGCGACCAGCGCGACGGACGGCGCCAGCACCCAGATGCTCGTCGGTGGGTTCGGGTGCGCGGTCAGCAGCCCGCCGGTGAACAACAGCGATTCGCCCGGCAACAGCGGAAACAGCAGCCCGGTCTCGATGAAGACGATGACCAGGATCCCGGGCAGCACCGCTTTCCCGAAGACGCCGCCCGAGCCCAGCCAGTACATCGGGTCGAGGATGTTCGGCAGGGCCGTCACCACGGTGCTCACGATGCTTCAACATACCGGTCTTGCGATACTGGACGGACCCAGCCGCCAGGAGGAGCCCATGCCCATCGCCACGCCCGAGGTGTACGCCGAGATGCTCGGACGCGCCAAGGAAAATTCCTACGCCTTCCCGGCCATCAACTGCACCTCGTCGGAGACCGTCAACGCCGCGATCAAGGGCTTCGCGGACGCCGGCAGCGACGGCATCATCCAGTTCTCAACGGGCGGTGCGGAGTTCGCCTCCGGCCTGGGGGTCAAGGACATGGTGGCCGGCGCCGTCGCGCTTGCCGAATTCACCCGCAGCATCGCGGCCAGATACCCGATCAACGTCGCGCTGCACACCGACCACTGCCCCAAGGACAAGCTGGACAGCTACGTGCGGCCGCTGCTGGCGATCTCGGCCGAGCGGGTGGCCGCCGGCCAGGACCCGCTGTTCCAGTCCCACATGTGGGACGGGTCGGCGGTGCCGGTCGAGGAAAACCTCGCCATCGCGCAGGAACTGCTCAAGGAGGCCGCGGCCGCCAAGATCATCCTCGAGGTGGAGATCGGCGTGGTGGGCGGCGAGGAGGACGGCGTCGCCCACGAGATCAACGACAAGCTCTACTCCACTCCGGAGGATTTCGAGCGGACCGTCGACGCGCTGGGCCACGGCGAGCACGGCAAGTACCTGCTGGCCGCGACGTTCGGCAACGTGCACGGCGTCTACAAGCCCGGCAATGTCAAGCTGCGCCCCGACGTGCTGGCGCTGGGCCAGCAGGTGGCCGCGGCGAAACTCGGCCTGGCCGCCGACGCCAAGCCGTTCGACTTCGTGTTCCACGGCGGTTCGGGGTCGCTGAAGTCGGAGATCGAGGAGGCGCTGCGCTACGGCGTCGTGAAGATGAACGTCGACACCGATACCCAATACGCGTTCACCCGCCCGATCGCCGGCCACATGTTCGCCAACTACGACGGCGTGCTCAAGGTCGACGGCGAGGTGGGCGTCAAGAAGGCCTACGACCCGCGCAGCTACCTCAAGAAGGCGGAGGCCGGCATGAGCGAGCGGGTCGTGGAGGCCTGCAACGACCTGCACTGCGCGGGGAAGTCGCTGAGCTCAAGCTGACCGTTCCGCCGCGAGCGCCCGGCCAGCCGGGCACTCGGCACCGAACGTGCGGCTGGCCGGGCACTCGGCACGAACCGGGGGCGTTAGCCGCTGGGGGATTGGCAGATTTTCCACTGATCGTCGCGGTACTGCAGGTCGAGGCTGCGGGTCGAACGCAACGACGGGTCGTATGCCATGAACGTGGTGATGTTCGCCTCCGCGTGCTGGCCGTTGACGACGACCTGGTCGATGCTGGCGATCACCGGGTACTGCTTGGCCGCCGAGACCCGCTGATAGGTCTCCTGCCACGCGTGTTCGTCGTAATCCACGTATCCGTCGCGGACGGTCCCGCATGTGACGGTGCGCAACGCGGTCAGGTCGCCCCGCTGCACCGCGATGTCGTACAGCTGGATGGTGTGCCGAACCTGGTCTTCCTCAGACACTTTCGAGTGTTTGCCGCGGGTCAGCAGCACGGTGCCCAGGATCGCGATCGCCGCCAGCGCCAGCACGACCACCACCAGCGCCAGCACCCAGCCCCAATTGAACTGCCGGGTGGTGCGCAGCTTCGCCCCGAGTCGCGGCGGAATCGCTTGCGGCACAGCGGCTTTGGGGGGAACACCCAGCTGTGTCGTCGCGGCCTCGCCGGGCGGCGGCGACGCGATGACCTCCGTGGCGGGCTCCGCGGACGACGTCGCGATGACCTGGGTCTCCTTCGCGTCGAAGCCGGGGGCCGTGAAACGACGCTCGCGCTGCTGGCCTGCAACGTTCTCCGAGGCCTCGGCATCGCTGTCCTGATCGCCCTTGTTGATCACCACGGTCTCGGTCTCGGGGTCGACGGGGACCAGCGGCTGGTCCTCGGCTGCCCCTTCGGGTTCCGGTGGATTGGGCATAGAGGGAGCTTAGCGACCCGCCGCGGGGGAACGGCAAAATAGACGCCATGACGTCGATGGGAGATCTTCTCGGACCCGATCCGATTCTGCTGCCGGGCGATAGCGACGCCGAGGCAGAGCTGCTGGCCAACGAGAACCCGACCGCCGTCGCCGCCGCGCACCCGTCGGCGTCGGTGGCCTGGGCCGCGCTCGCGGAGGAGGCCCTCGCGGAGGACAAGGCCGTCACCGCCTACGCCTACGCGCGCACCGGCTACCACCGCGGCCTGGACCAGCTGCGGCGAAACGGCTGGAAGGGCTTCGGCCCGGTGCCGTACGCGCACGAGCCCAACCGCGGCTTCCTGCGTTGCGTGGCGGCGCTGGCCAAGGCTGCCGACGCCATCGGCGAGACCGAGGAGAACCTGCGCTGCCTGGATCTGCTCGACGACTGCGACCCCGCGGCGCGCCAAGCGCTTGGCCTCTAAAAGCCTTCCTCACAGTCGCCGTGCCGGTCCGGCGGCTCGATCTGGACGGTGGCGTGGTCCAGCCCGCGCGCGGACAGCACCGCGCGCGCGTCCTGCAGCACCCGGGCGGAGTCGCCGTCGCTGGTGAGGTGCGCGGTGCACATGTCCTTGCCGGGCGACAGCGTCCACACATGTAGGTCGTGCACGTCGGTGACGCCGTCGACGGCACCGAGCGCGCCGCGCAGCTCCTCGACGTCGATGTGGGCCGGCGAGGCCTCGGACAGGATCCGCAGCGCGTCGCGGGCCAGCGAGACGGCCCGGGGCGCCACCCACAGCGCGACCAGCACCGCGACCACGACGTCGGCATACGGCCACCGTGTCGTCACGGTGACGATGCCGGCGATCAGCACGCCCAGGCTGCCGACGCTGTCGGCGACCACCTCCATGTAGGCGCCCTTGACGGCCAGGCTGCTCTCCGAGTGCGCCCGCAGCAGCACCGCGACGACCAGGTTGGCCAGCAGGCCGAGCAGGGCGACGACGATCATCGGCACGCCCGGGACCGACGGGGTTTCCTTGAGTCGCTGGATCGCCTCCCACAGGATGAACAGGGCCACCCCGATCAGCAACCCGGCGTTGGCGACGGCGGTGAACACCTCGGCGCGATGCCAGCCGTAGGTGCGCGCGGGCGACGAGCTGCCGCGCTTGGCCAGCATGACGGCGGCCAGGCCCATGAACACCGCGACGACGTCGGTGAGCATGTGCCCGGCGTCGGCCAGCAGCGCGATCGAGTTGATCAGCAGCGAGGTCGTGAGCTCAACGACGAAGAACCCCGCGAGGATCGCCGCCGCGGCGATCATGCGGGGGATCATCCGCGACGAGTCGCCCTCGGCGGGGGTGTGGTTGTGGCCGGCGCCCATAGCCAGCAATATATGCGTAATCGCGCATATATTGCAAGGGTCAGAGCCAGGCGCTCCAGAATCGGGTCAGCGAGTTGCCCGCGGCGACCAGCCAGTGCGGGATGCCGGAGAAATCGAACAGCCAGAGCACCACGCCGAAGAACCACTGGCTGCCCGCCAACAGCAGGAACAGCAGGATGAAAAAGCCCCACTGCTTGGCCGGGGCCAGCGCGCGCTGCGTCTCGGGGCTCAGGTGCGGTTCGAGGGCGTCGTACCCGTCCAGGCCCGGGACCGGCAGCAGGTTCAGCAACACCGCGGTGAGTTGGAGGAAGCCCAGGAAGGCCACGCCCGCCCACAGCACCGCGTGTTTCGGGTCGTACAGCAACCGCGTCGCCACCAGCAGCAGCACCGCCAGCACGAGATTGGCCGCCGGCCCCGCCAGGCTGACGATGGTCCGGCGGGCGGGCGTCATGAACCACGTCCGGACGTACACCGCCGCGCCGGGTAGGCCGATCCCGCCCAGCGCGACGACCACGATCGGCAGCAGCAGCGAGAGCGCGGGGTGGCTGTAGCGCCGCGGGTCCAGGGTCAGGTACCCGCGCACCGCGACGTCGTGGTCGCCGAATCGCCAGGCCGTCACCGCGTGCCCGAATTCGTGCAGGCACAGCGACACCAGCCAGCCGGCGATCACGAAGACGAACACTCCGGCATAGGACAGCGGCCGCACGCTTGACCCGGCCAGCCAGGCCAGCACGCCGCCGGCCGCCGTCAACGCGACCAGGGCAAGGAAGAGCGGGCTGGGCCGCACCGATTCGTGTTGCCGGGCGGGAAAGCTCACCGCTTGAAATTACCTTGATACCCGCCTCGGTTGCGGCCGCAGCGACCAGGAGGCGACGGTCAGGCCCATGAGTATCAGCGGACCGACCAGCGTCGTGGCGGCATCGCCGACCCAGAGATGCGACGCCGTCGCGCCGGCGTAGATAAACATCAGGCCCGCGTACGCCCATTCCTTGACCAGCGCCAGGCGCGGTGCCAGCAGCACCACCCCGGCCGATACGTAGCAGACGCCGAGGATGGTCATGAAGTACAGCGGATAGCCCAGGTGCGTCACCACTCCCGCGAACGGTTGCAGGCGCAGCGCGCCCATCACCCCGCCCACAAAACACTCGGCGGCGAGCAGGCTGGTCGTCGTCCAGTAGATCCAGTTGCGGCGGACGGAAGGTGTCATCGGCAAAGCCTCCTCACCACGTCGACACCCCGCGGGCCAAAAGTGTGACCGGTGGCAGCCGGTGCTAGCGGACCAGGAGCCACCCTTCGACGTTGCGGTAGAACGTCGATCGGCGTGCCGCCCGCGGCGCCGCGACCCCGTCACGCACGACGGTGACGCCGGTGCTGCCGAGCTGCGCGGCGCGGCCGGACACCCAGCGGCCCCTGCGTACCGAGGCCCGCAGGCCCGGCATGGCCAGCGTCGGCTCGATCCGCGCGGCTGCGACGTCGCCGTCGAACAGCGTGGTGTCGTCGACGACGGCCTCGCCGTGCACCACCGGCGCGCCGTCGGGCGGCAGCCAGCGCCCGCGGCCCACGATCACCGACCCGGTCTCGTCACGGATCAGCGTGACCCGCCGGGCGGAGCCGCGCCGGGCGCGCCGCGCCGCGCGCCGTCCGGCCGGGATCCGGTAGATCCGGGTGGCGGGCGTGCGCCGGGTCGGCACGTAGGCCAGCTCGACGTCGAGCCGCTCGGCGCGCAGCAACCGGGTCAGCACCGCGGCCAGGTCCGCGTCGGCGCCGACGACCACCAGCCGCCGGTATTGCTCGATCGCGGCGTCGACATCGCCCATCTGGACCGGCAGGCCGGTCAGCGCACGCGGCACCCGCCGCTCGCCGAAGACCAACACCCCGACGGCTTCCATGCTCGGTCGCAACCTCCTGGGACGGGGCTGGGATAGGGTGTGTCACCGGCTGGACCACAATAAGCAGGCTCGATCAGGTGGGAGCAACGTCATGCCGGCAATCGTCCTCATCGGCGCCCAATGGGGCGACGAGGGCAAAGGTAAGGCCACTGACCTGCTCGGCGGGCGCGTGCAGTGGGTGGTGCGCTATCAGGGTGGCAACAACGCCGGGCACACCGTCGTCCTGCCCACCGGCGAACACTTCGCCCTGCACCTGATCCCGTCCGGGGTGCTCACGCCCGGGGTCACCAACGTCATCGGCAACGGCGTGGTGGTCGACCCCGGTGTGCTGCTCGACGAGCTGAAGGGCCTCGAGGACCGCGGCGTCGACACCTCCAGGCTGTTGATCTCGGCCGACGCCCACCTGCTGCTGCCCTACCACGTCGCCATCGACAAGGTCACCGAGCGCTACATGGGCAACAAGAAGATCGGCACCACCGGCCGCGGCATCGGTCCGTGCTACCAGGACAAGATCGCCCGCCAGGGCATCCGGGTCGCCGACGTGCTCGACCCCGATCAGCTGACCCACAAGGTCGAAGCCGCCCTCGAGCTGAAGAACCAGATCCTGGTCAAGATCTACAACCGCAAGGCGCTCGACCCGCACCAGGTGGTGGACGCCCTGCTGGCGCAGGCCGAGGGGTTCCGGCACCGCATCGCCGACACCCGGCGGCTGCTCAATACCGCGCTGGAGGAGGGCGAAACGGTTCTGCTGGAGGGCTCCCAGGGCACGCTGCTCGACGTCGACCACGGCACCTACCCCTACGTCACGTCGTCGAATCCGACTGCGGGCGGCGCGGCCGTCGGCTCCGGGATCGGGCCGACCCGGATCACCGCCGTGCTCGGGATCCTCAAGGCCTACACCACCCGGGTCGGCTCCGGCCCGTTCCCCACCGAGCTATTCGACGAGAAGGGCGAATACCTGTCCAAGACCGGCGGTGAATTCGGTGTCACCACGGGGCGGCGCCGGCGCTGCGGCTGGTTCGACGCCGTGATCGCCCGCTACGCCACCCGTGTCAACGGCATCACCGACTTCTTCCTGACCAAGCTCGACGTGCTGTCCAGCCTGGAGACGGTGCCGGTCTGCGTCGGCTACCGGATCGACGGGGCGAGCATCAACGACATGCCGATGACCCAGAGCGACCTCGCCCGCGCCGAACCGATCTACGAGGAGCTGCCCGGCTGGTGGGAGGACATCTCGGACGCGCGGGAGTTCGATGACCTGCCGGCCAAGGCGCGCGATTACGTGTTGCGGCTGGAAGAGCTTGCGGGAGCACATGTTTCGTGCATCGGCGTCGGTCCCGGGCGCGAGCAGACCATCGTGCGCCGCGACGTCCTGGCGGCCCGCCCGTGACGGAACCCGACCCCAAAGAACTCGACCCGGAATACGAACACCACGGCGGTTTCCCCGAATACGGCCCGGCCAGCCCCGGCCCCGGATTCGGCCGATTCGTCGCGGCCATGCGCCAACTCCAGGACCTCGCGGTGTCCGCCGACCCCGGTGACGACGTCTGGGACGACGCCGCCGACCGCGCCGCCGCACTGGTCGAGGTGCTGGGCACCTTCCAGGCCGAGGAGGGCAAGGCTCCGGCCGGGCGCACGCCCGACCTGCCCGGCATGGGCAGCCTGCTGTTGCCGCCCTGGACATTGACCCGGTATGCGCCCGACGGCGTCGAAATGACCGGGTACTTCAGCCGGTTTCACGTCGGCGGCAACCACGCCGTGCACGGCGGCGTGCTGCCGCTGCTGTTCGACCACATGTTCGGGATGATCTCGCACGCCGCCGGGCGCCCGATCAGCCGCACCGCCTTCCTGCACGTCGACTACCGCAAGGTCACGCCGATCGACACGCCGTTGCTGGTGCGCGGGCGCGTCACCAGCACCGAGGGCCGCAAGGCGTTCGTCGCCGCGGAGCTGGTCGACGGCGACGACGCCTTGCTGGCCGAGGCCAACGGCCTGATGGTGCGGCTGCTTCCCGGCCAGCCCTAGGGTTTGCCGAACCGACCTATCCTTGAGCGGTGACTGACGGCTTGACCCAAGGACAGGACGACAAGACGACCGCGCTCGCCGTGTCGCCCCACGCTGCCCCCCAACCGCCCGAAGACCGCAGGCCGACGGTCCTGCTGCTCGGCTCTGGCGAGCTGAGCAGGGAGCTGGCGGTCGCGCTGCGCCACCTGGGCGCGCGGGTGGTCGCGGCGGACGGGCAGCCAAACGCGCCCGCACACGCCGTGGCCGACCAGTCGCTGACGCTCCCGCTCACCGACGGCGGCGAGCTCGCCAGGGCGATCCAACAGCTCCACCCGGACTTCGTGGTGACCGCGACGGACGCGGTCGCCGCCCAGGCCCTCGAGGCGCTGCCCGCGGAGCGCACCCAGCTGGTCCCCAACGCCCGCACCGTCCGGCTCACCTCCGACCGCGAGGCCCTACGCCGGATGGCCGCCGACGAGCTGGGGCTGCCGACCGCGCCGTTCTGGTTCGCCGGCTCGGTCGGCGAACTGCAGGCGGTGGCCGCCCACGCCGGCTACCCGCTGCTGGTGAAGCCCGTGTCGGGGCGGGGGCACTCGGTGGTCTCCGGGCCCGACGACATCGAACCGGCCTGGCAGCGCGCGCAGGGAAGTCCGACCGGGCGGGTACTGGCAGAGACGGTGGTCGAGGTCGACTTCGACGTCACCCTGCTCGTCGTGCGAAGCGAGGGCCCGAACGGTCCGCTGATCGAGTTCTGCTCACCCATCGGCCACCGCGACGTCGACGGCGCCGTGCTGGAATCCTGGCAGCCCCAGCAGATGAACGAGGCCGCGGTGGACGCGGCCAAGTCGATCGCCGCGCGAATCGTCAAGGCACTCGGCGGGCGCGGCGTCTTCGGCGTCGAGCTGATGATCAAGGGCGACGAGGTGTACTTCGCCGACGTCAGCGCGCGCCCGCACCCCAGCGTCTGGGTGACCCTGCGCAGCCAGCGGCTTTCGGCGTTCGAACTGCAGGCCCGGACCATTCTGGGACTGCCGGTGGACACCATGATGATGTCGCCGGCCGCCGCCCACGCGATCAATCCCGGGCTCGACGGCGGGCCGTCGGCCACCGACGCGCTGACCCGCGCGCTGCGGGTGCCGGAAAGCGATCTGCGCATCTTCGCGCGGGGCGCCGGGCCAGCCGGACGGGGCGTGGCGCTGGCCACGGCGCCGGAGGTGGCGGCGGCCCGCGACCGTGCCCGCGAGGCCGCGAACGCCCTGAATATGCGAGACTCACGCGGATGAGTTACGCAGGAGACATCACGCCCCTCGAGGCGTGGAAGCTACTGAGCGACAACCCCAACGCGGTGCTGGTCGACGTCCGCACCGATGCCGAATGGCGGTTCGTCGGCGTGCCAGACCTGTCCAGCCTGGGGCGCGACGTGGTGTACATCGAGTGGGTCACCGCCAACGGCGTCCCCAACGCGAACTTCGCCGACGAGCTGAAGAGCCACGTCCCCCCGGCGGACGAAGAGCGCCCCGTCATCTTCCTGTGTCGCTCGGGTAACCGCTCCATCGGCGCGGCCGAGGTGGCGACCCAGGTGGGCCTGACCCCCGCCTACAACGTGCTGGACGGTTTCGAGGGCCAGCTCGACGCCAGCGGACATCGCGGTGGAAACGGTTGGCGCGCGCTCGGATTGCCCTGGAAGCAGGGGTAGCAGCGATGGCCGACGACCAATCGGTCCGCACGCCCAAGGCGCTGCCCGACGGCGTCAGCCAGGCCACCATCGGCGTGCGCGGCGGTCTGCTCCGATCCGGTTTCGAAGAGACCGCCGAGGCGATGTACCTGACCTCCGGCTACGTCTACGAGTCGGCGGCCGTCGCCGAGCGGTCGTTCACCGGCGAGCTGGACCATTTCGTCTACTCCCGCTACGGCAACCCGACCGTCACGATGTTCGAGGAGAGGTTGCGCCTGATCGAGGGGGCGCCCGCGGCGTTCGCCACCGCGAGCGGCATGGCCGCGGTATTCACCTCGCTGGGCGCGCTGCTGGCCGCCGGTGACCGGCTGGTCGCGGCGCGCAGCCTGTTCGGGTCGTGCTTCGTGGTGTGCAACGAGATCCTGCCGCGGTGGGGGGTCGAGACCGTCTTCGTCGACGGCGACGACCTCGCGCAGTGGGAGCGGGCCCTGTCGGTGCCCACTCAGGCGGTGTTCTTCGAGACCCCGTCCAACCCGATGCAGTCACTGGTCGACATCGCCGCTGTGACCGACCTCGCTCACGCAGCGGGCGCGAAAGTGGTGCTGGACAACGTCTTTGCCACCCCGCTGCTGCAGCAGGGTTTCCCGCTCGGGGTGGACGTGGTGGTGTACTCCGGTACCAAGCACATCGACGGACAGGGCCGGGTGCTGGGCGGCGCCATCCTGGGCGACAAGGAGTACATCGACGGCCCGGTGCAAAAGCTGATGCGGCACACCGGCCCGGCGATGAGCGCGTTCAACGCCTGGGTGTTGCTGAAAGGCCTTGAGACCATGGCGGTTCGGGTCGAGCACAGCAACGCGTCCGCGCACCGCATCGCGGAGTTCCTCGAGACCCATCCCGCGGTGAGTTGGGTGCGCTACCCCTACCTGACGTCGCACCCGCAATACGACCTGGCCAAGCGCCAGATGACCGGCGGCGGGACGGTGATCACCTTCGCGCTCGACTGCGCCGAAAGTGCCGCCAAACAGCGGGCTTTCGAGGTGCTGGACAAACTGCGGCTGATCGACATCTCCAACAACCTGGGCGACGCGAAATCCCTTATCACGCACCCGGCGACCACGACGCACCGCGCCATGGGCCCGGAGGGTCGCGCCGCGATCGGGCTGGGCGACAACGTGGTTCGCATCTCCGTCGGGCTGGAAGGCACCGACGACCTGATCGCCGATATCGATCAGGCCCTGAGCTAGCCGGCCTGCTTCTCGGCGGCCTCGATGCGTTCGGCCGCGGCCAGCGTTCCCTCCTGCGCCTGCTTCTCCACCCAGTCCACCACCGGCCGGGCGTACATCATCTGGCTGGTGATGGCCATCTGGCCCCGCGTGCGGCCCAGGAAGGAGATGCCCCAGGAAAACATGGCGGCAATGCGGTTGCGGAACCCGACCAGGTACAGCAGGTGCAGCAGCAGCCACGCCAGCCAGGCGATGAAGCCGCCGAACGCCAGCTTGCCGACCCTGGCGACGGCGCTGTAGCGAGAGATCAGCGCCATGCTGCCCTTGTCGAAGTAGTTGAACGGCTTGCGGTTGGCCGGGTCGTCGTGGCCCTTGACGGCCTGCTTGATCAGCGCGGTGGCGTAGTGCGCCCCCTGAATCGCGCCCTGGGCCATGCCCGGTACGCCGGGCACCGACATCAGGTCGCCGACCACGAACACGTACGGGTGGCCCTTGACGGTGAGGTCGGGCTCGACGATCACCCGGCCGGCGCGGTCGGTTTCGGTGCCGTCGGACTGTTCGGCGATCATCTTGCCCAGCGGGCTGGCCTGCACGCCGGCCGCCCACACCTTGCACGCGCATTCGATGCGGCGCTCGCTGCCGTCGGAGTCCTTGACCGTGATGCCCATGTAGTCGACCGCGGTCACCATGGCGTTGAGCTGGACCTCGACGCCCATCTTCTCCAGCCGCCGCTGCGCCTTGAGGCCCAGCTTTTCACCCATGGGCGGCAGCACCGCGGGCGCCGCGTCGAGCAGGATGACCCGGCAATCGCTGGGCGTGATGGTCCGAAAGGCGCCGGCCAGCGTGCGCTCGGCGAGTTGGACGATCTCGCCGGCCAGCTCGACTCCCGTCGGCCCCGCCCCGACCACCACGAACGTCAGCCGGCGTTGCCGCTCGGCCGGGTCGGTGGCGACCTCGGCGGCCTCGAAGGCGCCGAGGATTCGGCTGCGTAGCTCCAGGGCGTCGTCGATCGACTTCATGCCGGGCGCGAACGCGGCGTAGTCGTCGTTGCCGAAATAGGACTGCTGCGCGCCGGCGGCCACGATCAGGCTGTCGTAGTGCGTGACGGTCTCCATCCCCATCAGGTGCGACGTGACCGTCTGCGCCTTCAGGTCGATCGCCTCGACCTCACCCCACAACACCCGGACGTTCTTCTGCTTGCGCAGGATCAGCCGGGTGGTGGGCGCGATGTCGCCTTCGGACAGGATCCCGGTGGCCACCTGGTAGAGCAGCGGCTGGAAAAGGTGAGTGGTGGTCATCGAGATCAGGGTGACGTCGACATCGGCCCGCTTGAGCGACCGCGCCGCGTTCAACCCCCCGAATCCGCTCCCGATGATGACGACGTGATGGCGCGACATGCCTACCCCTTCGTGTCGTGGTCCCCGCGGCCCGTCACCAGCCTATGTGGTCGGCGGGCCCGACCACGGCCAGCTTCCAGTCTTGATCTTGCGCCGAGCAGACCACATCAGAACCGAGCCCGCACCGATCGCGAGGACGCCACCGGACGTCCACAGATAGTTCGGCCTCGCTTCGCTCGCCGTATAGGCCACGTCGGTGCCGCCGCGACTGCGAAAAAGATGAACATCCATCTGTGATCCGACTCCATGACGTCGGTCGTAGTCTCCGACGATCGGGACCGTGTTCGACTTTCCGCCGACGCCCGACCTGCCGTAGCACCTTTCGTGGTCCCCGTGCAGCGAGGTGTGCGCCTCACAATGATCGATCGTCACCGTCGTAGGTGTGCCGAGCCGATAGGCAACGGCGTGCATCACACCTAACTCGATACCGAAGGCCAGCCCCGCGAACACACAAATGCCGCCGAGCACCACGGTGACCCACGCCCCTATGCGCGATGGCCTACCAGGACGACCCCGCAACCCGTCCATCAGGAAATGGTCCCACCTAGAACGGCCACGCCGCGGCGTTGGTCTTGTACTTCCCGTTGAGTTGGTTGCAGAAGTCGTCGTTGGTGCCGGCCAGGAAGATGTAATAGGCCTCCGCATTGCTGCGGCGGCTGTCGAAGGAATTGGGCGTCGTCCAGCCGCTGTTGCACGCCGCGGTGTCCGAACCCGTGGTGGGCTTGCGCCAATTGGTCTTGGCGCAGGCGTTCAGGGCGTCGACGTTGGGGGTGGCGCTCTTCGCGGCGACGAGCATCGCGCCGCCCCACAGCCCGTCATTGCGCCGGTAGGCGCGCGCCCCGAATCCCGCGTTGTTGGTCTGGCAGGCCAGCGCCCGCTTGAGCAGCCCGAAGGGGGCGGCAAGCTGCGGATTGCTGACCCCGGCCGAAGCCGTGATGAATTGGGCCGCGTCCGAGCCGTCGACCTCCTGGACATTCGGGTTGCCGAGGCCGGTCAGCTGCTGCGCGATCCCGGTGTTGTTGCCCCCGCCGATGATCGGTCCGCCGCCGCCGGTCGTCAGCGCGGGCAGCGTGACGGGATCGGCGGTTGCGACGGGAGCGGACAGGGCCAGTCCGCAGGCGGCGAACAGAACGCCGAACCGGTACAGGGCAGATCTCATAGCGGGACTCCTCTCAGCGGAACGCGTCGCTGCCGGTGAACGCTTGGCCGAGGACGAGCTGGTGCATCTCGGGTGTGCCCTCGTAGGTCAGCACCGATTCCAGGTTGACCATGTGCCGGATGACGGGATATTCCAGCGATATCCCGTTGCCGCCCAATATGGTTCGGGCGGTGCGGCAGATCTTGATCGCCTCGCGGGTGTTGTTGAGCTTGCCGAAGCTGACCTGTTCGGGGCGCAGCCCGACGCTGTCCTTGAGGCGGCCGAGGTGCAGCGACAGCAGCTGCCCCTTGTGCAGTTCGACCGCCATGTCGACGAGTTTGGCCTGCGTCAGCTGGAATCCGGCGATCGGGCGCCCGAACTGGGTGCGCTGCGTGGCGTAGTCGAGCGCGGCCTGCCAGGCCGACCGCGCCGCGCCCATCGATCCCCAGATGATTCCGTAGCGCGCCTCCGACAGGCACGACAGCGGGCCGCGCAACCCCGTCGCCGCGGGCAGCAGCGCGTCGGCGGGCAGCCGCACGTCGTCGAGCACCAGCTCGCTGGTGATCGACGCGCGCAGGGACAGCTTGTGGTGGATGGTGTTGGCGGCGAAGCCCGGCGTCTTGGTCGGCACTAGAAATCCCCGAATCCCACGGGATTCGCCCTCGTCCGTGCCGGCCCACACGATCGCCACGTCGGCGACCGAGCCGTTGGTGATCCACAACTTTCGCCCGTTCAGCACCCAGTCCGAACCATCTTGGCGCGCACGGGTTTTCATCGCCGCCGGATCGCTGCCGACATCGGGTTCGGTCAGCCCGAAGCAGCCCAGCAGTTCGCCGGCGGCCATGCCGGGCAGCCACTGCTGCTTCTGCTCCTCCGACCCGAACTTCCAGATCGCGAACATCGCCAGCGACCCCTGCACGGAGACCATCGACCGGATGCCGGAGTCGGCGGCCTCCAGCTCGGTACAGGCCAGGCCGTAGTGCACGGCCGAGGCGCCGCCACAGCCGTAGCCGTGCAGATGCATGCCGAGCAGCCCGAGCTGGCCGAACTGCTTGGCCAGCTGGCGGACCGGAAGATCGCCGATCTCGAACCACTCGGCGATATAGGGGAGGACGTGCTCGGCGCAGAACTTGCGCACCGTGTCGCGCACGGCGAGCTCGTCCTCGGACAGGGAGGCGTCCAGGCCCAGCGGGTCGTCCCGGTCGAACGCCGGAGGTGCGTCAGTGCTCATGGGACCAGCCTGCCACCCGGTAGTCTCGCGGCATGCGGAGGCTCCGGTGGATGGCCTACCTGTTCGTCGATGTCGTCGCCGTGCTCGTGTTCTGCGCCGCCGGACGCCGCAGCCACGCCGAAGGGCTCACCCTGGGCGGCCTCGCGACCACGGCCTGGCCGTTTCTGGCGGGAACCGTCGTCGGGTGGCTGCTCTCCCGCGGTTGGCGGCGGCCGACCGCCGTCGCCCCCACCGGCGTGATCGTCTGGCTGTGCACCGTCGCGATCGGCATGCTGCTGCGCAAAGCCAGCTCGGCGGGCGTGGCGGCGAGCTTCGTAGTGGTCGCCGCGTCGGTAACCGCGGTCCTGTTGCTCGGCTGGCGGGCCGCCGTGGGCGCGGCCCTGCGGCGCCGCTCCAACGCCTGAGCGGATCATGGCACCCGCCAGCTGGAACCCGGCCGCCGGCGACGGCCTGACCACCACGTTCGACGCCGTCGTTAGGGCCGTGGCCACGAACAAGGGCCTCCTCGAGGACCCGTTCGCCGAGCCGCTGGTGCGCGCCACCGGCGTGCCGTACTTCACCCAGGTCATCGACGACGAGCGATACGCCACCGACGACGGCGGTCACCCCATCACGACGGGGCTCATCCACGTCCAGGCCGCGTACGGACGGTTCCTCGACGAGTTTCTCGCCGATGCCGGCCGCTCCGGCATTCGCCAGGTGGTGATCCTGGGATCGGGCCTGGACACCCGGCCGTACCGACTGTGGTGGCCGCCGGGCACGACGGTGTACGAGATCGATCGCCCGGACGTCCTCGATTTCAAGGCCGGGGTGCTGCGGGGGCTGGACGCGCGGCCGGGCGCGCACCGCCGCGAGATCGGCGTCGACCTTCGCCATGATTGGCTGGCGGCGCTGCGCCGGGCCGGTTTCGACGCCGCGACGCCCACGGTCTGGATCGCCGAGCAACTACTCGTCGGCTACCTGCCGCCGGACACCCAGCACCGGTTGCTGCAGGTCGTCACCGAGGCGAGCGCGCCCGGCAGCCGCTTCTCCGCCGATCACATGGCGAGCTGGACACCGGAACGGCAGGCGGCGCGGCAGGCCTTCGTGGACGGCTGGCGACGGCGCGGCCTGGACATCGACCTGGCCAGCCTGACCTACCCGGGCGAATACCGCTTTGTCCCCGAATATCTGGCGGCGCACGGCTGGAAGACGGCCAAGCGGAATGTGGTCGAGTTGTTCGCCGGCCTGGGGTTGGCCGAATTGTGGCGCGGCCGCCCGGAGCACGTGGAACTGCTCCCCGGGTATGTCACGGCATCGCGCGTTTAGCTATTCCGGCGACCGGCCAGCTCGTTAAGTGGATTAAAGGTTCACTTGCTGAAGTTCCATCCGCGCCTGCCGTCGCTCCGAATGACTTGTGTTCAAGCCGAAGACGGCGCCCATGGGCGTCCGAAGACGAAGGAGTCGAAACGCAATGATGAGCACCAGCGCGAAAACGCTTGCCGCGGCGGGTCTTGCGGCCATCGCCGTCGCCGCGGGGCCGACGGTTACGGCCACAGCTGACAACCCGAGTGACCTGATCGGGACGGGTTGCGCGGACTATGCCAAGCAGAATCCGAGCGGTCCGGGGTCCGTGATGGGAATGTCGCGCGACCCGGTGGCGACGGCGACGTCGAACAACCCGATGTTGACGACCCTGGCCGCGGCGCTGTCGGGGAAGCTGAATCCGAACGTGAACCTGGTCTCGACCCTCAACAACGGCCAGTACACGGTGTTCGCGCCCACCAACGCCGCGTTCGACAAGCTGCCGGCGGGGAGCGTCGACAAGCTGAAGACGGACTCGCAGCTGCTGACCAGCATCCTGACGTATCACGTCGTCCAGGGGCAGCTCAGCCCGGCGGTGATCGGCGGCGTCCACCCGACGGTGCAGGGCGCGCCCCTCACCGTGGCCGGTCAAGGCAACGACCTGAGGGTGAACAACGCGGGCCTGGTCTGCGGTGGGGTGCACACGTCCAACGCGACGGTCTACATGATCGACACGGTGCTGATGCCCCCCGGCCAATAGGCAATAGGGCAGACCCCCCGCTGGGTGGAATGGGCGCGCGTCGGAAACGTTAGATGAATACGTGACGCCCACTACCCGGCTCGAGTTCGTCGCGGCCACCCACGACGACCCCTTGGCGCGGCCGCTGCTGGCCGAGCTGGCCGTCGAGTACGCGGAGCGCTACGGAGGTACGCCGGACAGGCACCTGGCGTGGCTGCCGGTGCCGGCGGGTGAGCTGGCGCCGCCCGACGGCGGCTTGCTCATCGGTGTCGTGGGTGGCGTGGCGGTCACCGGCGGGGCGTTCCGGCGCTTCGACGCCGACACCGCCGAGCTCAAGCGGATCTGGACCGACAGCGCCCATCGGCGCCGCGGGTATGCGCGGGCGCTGCTGGCGGCGCTGGAGGCGGAGACCGCCGCGCGGGGTTACCGGCGGCTGTATTTGATCACCGGCAATCGCCAGCCCGAGGCCGAGGCGCTGTACGACGCGACGGGGTACACCCGCATCGCCCCCGCCGAGCCGCTGCCCGACTGGGGACCGTTCCGGCCGATCGCCTTCGAGAAGCGGCTGCCATGACGGGTCAATTTCACCTGGGCGTCGCGCTCGACGGATACGGCTGGGACCCGCACGCGTGGCAGGTCACCCTCGCCGCCGACCCGGAGACGCCGTCGGTGCTCGGCGGTCCTTACTGGGCCGACTTGGCGGCCACGGCGGAGCGCGGGCTGCTGGACTTCCTCACCATCGACGACAGCTTGATGCCCCAGGTCGGGCGAAGCTCCCGGATCCATCCGGACCGGCTCACCGGCCGCGCCGACGCCGTCCTGGTCGCGGCCCGCATCGCCCCCGCCACGCGACACATCGGGCTGGTCCCCGTGGCCACGGTCACCCATACCGAGCCTTTTCATGTCTCCAAATCCGTTGCCACGCTTGACTTTGTGTCGCACGGGCGGGCCGGCTGGCAGCCGCGGGTGAGCGCCACCGCGCACGAGGCGGCGCTATTCGGCCGCCGTGACGTGTCCGAGTTCCCCCTCTTCGAGGAGGCCGTCGAGTACGTCGACGTGGTCCGCCGGTTATGGGACAGCTGGGAGGACGACGCAATCATCCGCGACGTGAGCACCGGGCGCTACGTCGACGTGGATAAGCTGCACTACATCGACTTCACCGGAAAGTACTTCTCGGTCAAGGGGCCTTCGATCACGCCGCGCCCACCTCAGGGCCAGCCCGTGGTGGCCGCGCTGGCGCATGTCGGCCCCGCCTACGAGTTCGCCGCGTCCGGCGCCGACGTCGTCTTCGTCACCCCCACCGACGGCGAGTCGGTGCAACGGATCATCGCGGAGGTGCGCGCGGCGGGCGGCACCCACCTGAAAGTCCTTGCCGACGTGGTGGTTTCGTTCAACCGCGCGGCCGACTTCCGCTCCGACGCGCTCGTGTTCACCGGGGGCGCAACGGAATTGGTTGAGCTGCTGCTGGATTGGCAGCGGCTGGGCGTCGACGGCGCACGCCTCCGCCCCGCGGTCAACGCGATCGACCTGCCGGTGATCGTCGACGAGGTGGTGCCGCTGCTGCAGCGGGCCGGGCTTTTCCGCACCGGCTATCGCGAGGGTGAGACCCTGCGCGCTCGCCTCGGCCTGCCGGTGGCGCCCAATCGCTATGCGGCGGTAAACCGATGACCCCGGTACCCCTGTCGATCCTGGACCTGGCCCCGATCAGCGCGGGCAGCGACGCCGCGACCGCCCTGCGCAACACCATCGACCTGGCCCAGCGCGCCGAGCGGTGGGGCTACCGCCGGTACTGGCTCGCCGAACACCACTTCGTGGGCGTGGCCAGCTCAGCGACGGCCGTGCTGATCGGCCAGATCGCGGCCGCCACCAACAGCATTCGGGTCGGATCGGCCGCCATTCAGCTCGGGTACACCACTCCGGTCGCGGTGGTCGAGAGCTTCGGGATGCTCGAGGCCTTCTATCCGGGCCGCATCGACCTGGGCGTCGGACGGGGACAGCGACGCGACACCGGGTTCAAGCCGAAGTCGCCGTCGGCCAAGTCCCGCCCGCCGCGGCAGTGGCACGAGGTCGACGGCGTGGTGGTCCCGCTGCCGTTCGACCTCCGCGGGCTCCTCGACAAGGAACGGGTGCAGGCGACCATGGGAATCCTGCAACAGCCCGGGGCGGTGGCGCCCGGCTTCGCCGAGCAGCTCGCCGACATCATCGCGATGCTGGACGGCACCTACGAGGTCGAGGGTTTCGACGTGCACGCGGTTCCGGGAGAGCGATCCGGGTTGACCCCGTGGATCTTCGGCAGCACCCGGGGTGAAAGCGCCAAGCTTGCCGGTGCGCGGGGTTTACCGTTCGTCGCCAGCTACCACATCACCCCGGCGACGGCGCTGGAGGCGATCGAGGCCTACCGGGCCGCCTTCGTCCCGTCGGTCGCGTTCGAGCGGCCCTACGTCGTGGTCTCCGCCGACATCGTGGTGGCCGACGACACCGCCACCGCAAGGCATCTGGCGTCCAGCTACGGGCATTGGGTCTATTCCATCCGGACGGGGGTGGGCGCCGTACCCTATCCCGATCCCGACGACTGCCCCCCGCTCACCGAGGAGCAGCTGCCGGTGGTCAAAGACCGGCTGGAAACGCAGTTCGTCGGCGATCCGGACGAGGTCGCCGAGCGGCTGTCCGCGCTGCAACGCGTCACCGGTGCCGACGAACTCGTCGTCACCTCCGTCACCCACCGGCACTCCGACCGGCTGCGCTCGCACGAACTGATCGCCAAGCGGTGGGGGATCAGCGGATGAGCGTGCGGAAGGGCAAGCAGCGCAAGCCGATTCACCTGGCCGCCCACTTCCCGGGCGTCAACAACACCACGGTGTGGACCGACCCGAGTTCGGGCAGCCAGATCGAGTTCGAGTCTTTCGTGCACCTGGCCCGCACCGCCGAACGCGGGTTCTTCGACTTCTTCTTCCTCGCCGAGGGGCTGCGGCTGCGGGAGCACCGCGGCCGCATCTACGACCTGGACGTGGTGGGCCGCCCGGACACCTTCACCGTGCTGGCCGCGCTCGCGGGTGTCACCGACCGGATCGGGCTGACCGGAACCATCAACACCACCTTCAACGAACCCTTCGAGGTGGCAAGGCAATTCGCCTCGCTCGACCACCTCTCCGGCGGCCGCGCCGGCTGGAACATGGTGACCTCGTCGGACGCCTTCACCGGCGCCAACTTCCGCCGCGGCGGTTTCCTGGACCATGCCGATCGGTACTCGCGGGCCGAGGAGTTCCTCGCCGTGGCCCGCCAGTTCTGGGACAGCTGGCAGGCCGACGCCGTGCTGGCCGACGTCGGGGCGGGGGCCTATGCCGATCCCGACCGGATCCGAAGCGTCGAACACCGCGGCCCCCAGTTCGACGTGCGCGGGTTCGCCACGCTGCCGGCGGGGCCGCAGGGTCATCCGATATTGCTGCAGGCCGGCGACTCCGCCGACGGCCGCGCGTTCGGCGCCCGCAACGCCGACGCCCTGTTCACGCTGCACTCGTCGCTTCAGGACGGGCAGCGCTACTACGCCGACGTCAAGGGCCGCGCCGCGTCGTTCGGCCGGGATCCCAACCGGCTCAAGGTCTTTCCCGCGGCGACGTTCGTCATCGGCGACACCGATGCCGAGGCGCAGGACCGGGCGCGGCACATCCGCTACCAACAGGTCAGCGGCGCGACGGCGATCGCGATGCTCGAGCAGGTGTGGGGCCGCGAGCTATCCGACCACGACCCGGACGGCCCGCTGCCGGACTTCGACCCCGTGGTCGACAGTGCCATCACCCAGGGCCGGGTGCGGCACGGCGACCCCGTTGCCGTCGCCCGCAGTTGGCGCGAACGCGCTTTAGCCGAGAACCTCTCGATCCGCGAGCTGGTCATCGCGGTCACCAGCCGCCAGCAGTTCGTCGGCACGCCAACGCGAATCGCCGACGAGATCGACACCTACATCCAGGCCGACGCGTGTGACGGTTTCATCCTGGTGCCGCACCTGACGCCGCACGGCCTCGACGAGTTCGTCGACCGGGTGGTGCCGGTGCTGCAGGAGCGCGGCGCGTTCCGCACCGAGTACTCCGGCGAGACGCTGCGAGAGCACCTGGGGCTGTAGCGCTACTTGTGGTAGGCGTCGTCCTGGATGACCTTCACGCCGCGCCAGCCCCAATAGACGCAATGGCGCTGGATGAGCCCGTCGGCGATCTCCATGACCTCGACGAAATCCATTTGCTCCCCGTCGGGCGTTTCCCGCGGGTATTCGAAGATCATCGTTCGCGCACCGTCGGTGAGATAGCCGCTGCGGTAGTAGGTGCGCAACGGTGGCTTACGGGCGGCGACGCGCTCGAGCAGCGGCCGCAACTCGCTGTGCCCGCGGACTATTCCGGTTTCGGTGCCCAAGGTCAGCGGCACCGCGGGACTCTCCAAAACGGCATCGGGGGCGTAGAGCGCCAGCAGCGCGTCGACGTCGTCCTCGCTGAGCGCCTTGTCCCACTCGTGGTAAATGCGTTCGGCCGCTTGCGGGAAACTTTCGTTGTCTGCCATGTCCCTCGGATACCCGATCGGCCCGCAAGTCATTGCGGCTCGACCAGCGCGGCGAGCTTGTCCAGCGCGATCCGGGTGCCCAGCTCGTTGTCCTGCGGGGCAACTCCGGCCGGGAGGCCCTGATGCAGCATCGCCACGTCGGTGCCGCCGTCGGCCTCGGCCAGGGTCGTGGTGATCCGCATCAGCCCGCCCAGGGCCGGATCGGCCGTCTCGAACTCAAGCTCCTCGACCACCCGCTCGTCGGGCACCAGCTCGACGAACCGACCGTGGTAGGTGTCGGTGGCCGCGGCGGTCTTGCCCCGCCGGTCGGGCGATTCGTACGTCAGCGACATCCGGAACCGGCCCCCTACGCGGGCGTCGAATTCGTGCACGACGGCGCTCATGCCGTCGGGGACTCGCCACGCCGCAACGGCGTCCGCGTCGACGAGCGCCCGGTACACCGCCTCCGGCGAGGCGCGGATGCGCCGGACGACGCGGGTCTGCGTCATTGCGCCCGCTTCAGCGCAGCTTCCGTCGCCTCGCGGATCGGGCCGCGCCACACGTCGCCGTGACCGGGCAGCAGCGCCTCGGTGTTCAACAGGGCCAGCGCGTTCAGGCTGCGCAGGCAGTTCGCCTGGCTGTGGCTGAACACCGCCGGCAGCAGCTGCGGCCCGCGGTGCCGCAGCAGCGGGTGGCCGGTGATCAGCGCGTCGCCGCTCACCAGCACGCCGTCGACGACATACGAGCAGTGCCCGCTGGTGTGCCCCGGCGTGGGGACGGCCGTCGGGTGGCCCGGCAGCCCGGCCGCCACCTCGGCGGTCAGCGGCCGCGTCGAGGGGATGCCGTCGCGGATCAGCCCCCCGCTGCGCACCACGTGCAAACCCCACACCGCCCAGCGCGGCCGCCAAATGCGAAGCGCCACTTCGAAAACCGAGACCTGCTCCAAATACTCCCGCTTGGCGTGGCCCACCTCGTCGGCATGGCAGTACACCGGGGTGCCGTGCTCGGCGGCGAACCCGATCGCCGAGCCCAGGTGGTCGATGTGGGCGTGCGTCAGCAAGATGGCGCGCACGTCGCCCGGCGCGTAGCCCAGCTGGCGCAGCGAGGCCAGCACGTCCTCGCGGTCCCCGGGGTAGCCGGCGTCGATCAACATCACGCCCGCCCCGTCGACCACCAGCGTCCAGTTAACCGCCGGGCCCTGGGCGAGGTACACCGTGTCGGTGACTTGGACGAGCTGCACCATGCAGGCGAGTCTAGGAGCCCGGGGAGGAGTAGAAATAACCCGTGGCTGAACTCAAACTTGGATACAAGGCGTCCGCCGAACAATTCGCACCGCGTGAGCTCGTCGAACTCGCTGTCGCCGCCGAAGGTCACGGCATGGACAGTGCAACCGTCAGTGACCATTTCCAGCCGTGGCGGCACGAGGGCGGGCACGCCCCGTTCTCGCTGGCCTGGATGACCGCCGTCGGCGAACGCACCAAGCGGATCGTCCTGGGCACCTCGGTGCTCACCCCGACGTTCCGGTACAACCCCGCCGTCATCGCGCAGGCCTTCGCCACCATGGCCTGCCTGTACCCCAACCGCGTCTTCCTCGGGGTCGGCACCGGCGAGGCGCTGAACGAGATCGCCACCGGATACGAGGGCGACTGGCCGGAGTTCAAGGAGCGGTTCGCGCGGCTGCGCGAGTCGGTGCGGTTGATGCGGGAGCTGTGGCGCGGCGACCGCGTCGACTTCGACGGCGAGTACTACCGGCTCAAGGGCGCCTCGATCTACGACGTGCCCGAGGGCGGCGTCCCGATCTACGTCGCCGCCGGCGGACCAGCGGTGGCCAAGTACGCGGGACGGGCCGGCGACGGGTTCATCTGCACCTCCGGCAAGGGCGAGGAGCTGTACAAGGACAAGCTGATCCCGGCCGTGCAGGAGGGCGCCGCGGCCGCCGACCGCAACGTCGACGACATCGACAAGATGATCGAGATCAAGATCTCCTACGACCCGGACCCCGACCTGGCGCTGGAGAACACCCGGTTCTGGGCGCCGCTGTCGCTGACGGCCGAGCAGAAGCACAGCATCGACGACCCGATCGAGATGGAGAAGGCCGCCGACGCGCTGCCGATCGAGCAGGTCGCCAAGCGCTGGATCGTGGCGTCGGACCCCGACGAGGCGGTCGAAAAGGTCGGGCAATACGTGGCGTGGGGCCTCAACCATCTGGTGTTCCACGCGCCGGGCCACGACCAGCGCCGGTTCCTGGACCTCTTCGAAAAGGACCTGGCCCCCAGGCTGCGCCGACTTGGCTGAAACCGGGCCTTCTTCGAAGGCCATCTACATCGCCGCGCCAGAGCCGGAGACCGGCAAGTCGACGATCGCCCTGGGGCTGCTGCACCGGCTGACCGCGACCGTCGCCAGGGTCGGCGTGTTCCGCCCCATCACCCGCCTCGGCGAGGACCGCGACTACATCCTCGAGCTGCTGCTCGAGCACACCACCGCGGGCCTGTCCTACGAGCAGTGCGTCGGCGTGACCTACCAGCAGCTGCACGCCGACAGCGACGCCGCGATCGCCGGCATCGTCGACTCCTATCACGCGATGGCCCAGTCCTGCGACGTGGTGGTGATCGTCGGGAGCGACTACACCGACGTGACGCGGCCCGCCGAGCTCTCCGTCAACGCGCGCATCGCGGCGAACCTCGGGGCGCCGGTGCTGCTGGCGGTCAGCGGCAAGGGCCGGACCCCGACGGAGATCGCCGGCGTCGTCGAGGTTTGTCTCGCCGAGCTCGCCGCCCAGCACGCCCACACCGCGGCGGTGGTGGCCAACCGGTGCGATCCGGCGGACCTGGCGGACGTGGCGGAAGCGTTGTGCGCGTTCACCCAGCGCAGCTACGTGCTGCCCGAGGCGCCCCTGCTGTGCGCGCCGACGGTGGCCGAGCTGGAGCGGGCGGTGGGCGGGACGCCGGTCAGTGGCGAGGCGTCGCTACGCGAGCGCGAGGTCACCGACGTGCTGGTCGCCGGGATGACCGCCGACCACGTTCTGGAAAGGCTGCGCGACGGCATGGCGGTAATCACCCCGGGCGACCGCTCCGACGTGGTGCTCGCCGTGGCCAGTGCCCATGCGGCGGAAGGGTTTCCGTCGCTGTCGTGCCTGGTGCTCAACGGCGGGTTCGAGCTGCACCCGTCCATCGCGGCGCTGGTCTCCGGCCTGCGGCTGCGGCTGCCCATCATCGCCACCGCGCTGGGCACCTACGACACGGCCAGCGCGGCCGCCTCGGCCCGTGGCCGGGTCACCGCGATGTCGCAGCGCAAGATCGACACCGCGCTCGAGTTGATGGACCGCCACGTCGACATCGCGGATCTGCTTACCCAGCTGACGATTTCGGTGCCGACCGTGATCACCCCGCAGATGTTCACCTACCAATTGCGGCTGCGGGCCAGGGCGGACCGCAGGCACATCGTGCTGCCCGAGGGCGACGACGACCGCATCCTGCGCTCCGCCGGCCGCCTGCTGCAACGCGGCGTCGCCGACCTGACCATCCTGGGCGACGAGGCCCAAATCCGGCTGCGCTCGGCCGAACTCGGGGTGAACCTCGACGGCGCGCAGGTGATCGACCCGCTGGCGAGCGAGCTGCTTGGTCAGTTCGCCGACCAGTACGCGGAGCTGCGCAAGGCGAAGGGCATCACCGCCGAGCACGCCCGCGAGATCATGCGCGACGCCACGTATTTCGGCACCATGCTGGTGCATAACGGCGCCGTCGACGGCATGGTGTCGGGCGCCGCCCACACCACCGCGCACACCGTCCGGCCGGCGTTCGAGATCATCAAGACGGTTCCGGACGTCTCCACGGTCTCCAGCGTCTTCTTCATGTGCCTGCCCGACCGTGTCCTGGTGTACGGCGACTGCGCGATCATCCCGAACCCGACCTCCGAGCAGCTCGCCGACATCGCGATCAGCTCGGCCCGCACCGCCGCGCAGTTCGGCATTGAGCCGAGGGTGGCCATGCTGTCGTACTCGACCGGCGACTCCGGCAGCGGCGCGGACGTTGACAAGGTCAGGACGGCAACGGATTTGGTGCGCCAGCGGGATCCGAAGCTGCTGGTCGAGGGGCCCATCCAGTACGACGCCGCGATCGAGCCGTCGGTCGCGGCCACCAAGCTGCGGGATTCGCCGGTGGCCGGTCACGCCACGGTGCTGATCTTTCCGGACCTCAACACCGGCAACAACACCTACAAGGCGGTGCAGCGCAGCGCCGGGGCCATCGCGATCGGCCCGGTGCTGCAGGGGCTGCGCAAGCCCGTCAACGACCTGTCCCGCGGCGCGCTGGTAGAAGACATCGTGAACACCGTGGCGATCACCGCGATCCAGGCGCAGGCCGTCCATGGCTGACACGGGCCGCCTCGTGCTGGTGATCAACTCCGGCTCGTCGTCCCTGAAATACCAACTGGTGGAACCGGATTCGGGCACGGCGCGGGCATCGGGCCACATCGAGCGGATCGGCGAGGACGGCTCCGGGGTTCCCGACCACGAGGCCGCGCTGCATCGCGCCTTCGACACCCTGGCCGGGGACGGCATCGACCTGCGGACCTGCGGGCTGCTGGCGGTCGGGCACCGGGTGGTGCACGGTGGCAACGAGTTCTACCGGCCGACGCTGATGGACGACGCGCGGATCGCCGCGCTGGGCAAGCTGTCCGAACTGGCCCCGCTGCACAATCCGCCCGCGCTCAAGGGAATCGAGGTGGCGCGCAAGCTACTGCCCGACTTTCCCCACGTGGCGGTGTTCGACACGGCGTTCTTCCACGACATGCCTCCGGCCGCGGCGACCTACGCCATCGACCGCGACGTGGCCGAGCGTTGGCAGATCCGCCGCTACGGGTTCCACGGCACGTCGCATCGCTACGTCAGCGAACAGGCCGCGGCCTTCCTGGACCGGCCGCTCGGGCGCCTGAAACAGATTGTGCTGCATCTGGGTAACGGTTCCTCGGCGTCGGCCATCGCCGGCACCCGGCCGATCGACACCTCGATGGGCCTGACACCGCTGGAGGGCCTGGTGATGGGCACCCGCAGCGGCGACATCGACCCCAGTATCGTCAGCTACCTGTGGCACCGGGCCCAGATGGGCGTCGACGAGGTCGAGGCCATGCTCAACGAGCGGTCCGGGGTTCTCGGGCTGGCCGGCGAGCGGGACTTCCGGCGTCTGCGATCCATGATCGAATCCGGCGACGGCGCAGCGCAATTGGCCTACAGCGTGTTCATTCACCGGTTGCGCAAGTACATCGGTGCCTACCTGGCGGTGCTGGGGCACACCGACGTCATTAGCTTCACCGCCGGGATCGGCGAAAACGACCCGGCGGTGCGTCGCGATGCCGTGGCGGGCCTGGAAGAGCTGGGCGTGGTGCTGGACGAGCGCCGCAACCTCAGCGGGGGCCGGGGCGCGCGGCAGATCTCTAAGGAATCGTCGCCGATCGCCGTGCTGGTGATACCGACCAACGAAGAACTGGCCATCGCCCGCGACTGCGTGCGCGCGCTAAGCGGTTAGGAACCCCAGGCTCTTTCGTCCGGCCCCGACCGAGGGTGTGGGATCGGTCCCGACGGTTCGGTCCAGCAGTTCGTGGTAGACGTCGCGAAAGTCCGTGGTGTACTTTAGGTCCCCGTTGTCGAGGTCGGTGAGGCTGGGTTCCTCGCCGTAGAACCCGCCTTTAACGGGTCCGCCGCGCGCCCCCGCGACGAAGACCGGACCGGCGGTGCCGTGGTCGGTGCCCTGCGAGGCGTTGGCGTGGACGCGGCGGCCGAACTCCGAGTACGCCATCACGACCACGTTCGGATCGCCCACCTGCTGCAGGAATGGCGCGACCGCCTCGTCGAAGCTCTGCAAGAGGCGCTGCTGGGTTTCGCGCTCGTCGGCGTGGGTGTCGAAGCCGCCGAGTTGCACCGTGTAGACCCGCGTCGGGACGCGGGCCTTCACCGCGCCGGCGACCACGTCCAGCTGCGCGGCGAGCGAATTGCGGCCCTTGGCAGCGGGTTTGACCGATTCGAACGCGCTGTTGGCGGTCCGCGCGGCGCGGTACGCCTTGCGCACGGCGGCCATCGCCGGGGTGTCATCGGGGTCGTCGGCGCCCAGCGCGGCCATGATGCCGTCGAATTGCTGGGCCTTGCCGGCCGCCCCGCCCGGCGAAAGCGCTGCCGCCGTGCACTTTTCGCCGACCGCCAGCGGCGGCAGCACGGGACCGACGTTGACCGCGCGCAGCGGGTCGTCGCCGGTGGCGTCGAGCCAGCGGCCGATCCAGCCGGTCGAGACCGGTTCGGTTGGCGACGCCGTCTGCCAGATGTCCATCGACCGGAAGTGGCTGTGGTCGGGCTTGGAGTAGCCGACGCCGCGCACGATGGCGAGCCGGCGTTGGTCCCACAGTTGGGCCAGCCCCTTCATCGCCGGGTTGAGCCCGAGCCGCTCGTCGAGGTGGATCACGTCGCCCGGGGCGTAGGCGAGCTCCGGGCGCGCGTCGTGATATGCGTTGTCGCCGTACGGGATCAGCGTGTTGATGCCGTCGTTGCCGCCGTACAGCGTAATGACTACCAGCACGCCGGCGCCCTCGGGCAGGGGCCGGTCGTGGGCCGCCCGCATCAGGTCGGGCCATTCGACGGCCACCGCCGTCGAGAGCAGGCCGGCCGCGCCGACGCCCGCGCTGGCGATCAGGAATTTGCGGCGATTGATCTCGGGCATGCGCGGTCTCACTCAGGACGTCAGGTATTCGGGTGTGTTGACCGCGGCGGCGACCAACTGCGGCGGCGTGCGCACCAGCGGCGCCAGCGCGTCGGCGGTCCGGTCCGACCAGTCGCCGACGCCGATCAGGTAACCGACCGCGTCGATGCGGTCGCGGGGGGCGGCGTCTTCGACGCTCGAGAGGTCGCCCGCGTGCGCCAACTGCGTCGCGGCCCGCAGGCGCGCCCCCGCGCTGGCGGTGGACAGCCACACCTGGCCGCGGGGCCAGCCGCCGACGTTCGGCGGGTAGAACGGGCGCTGCCCCAGCGCCCGCAGGGTCGCGTCGGCGAGCTTGCGCTGCGTGGGGTTGTCGACGGGCACGCGCAGTGTCCGCAGCACGCCGACGAGCCATTCGACCGGGGCGTTGACTCGCGTGGACCGCGCGCCGGTGAACTCGCCGTCGGTCAGGATCGCCCGGGTCAGCGCCCGCAGGTCGCGTCCCGGGCCGTACGCGGCGATCAGGCGGTCGAGCGCCTGCGGTGACGGCGGGTCGTCGGAGGCCAGCTGCTGCCACAGGCGCCCCGCGACGTATTCGGCCGATTTGGGCTGTGCCAGCACGGCGTCGCAGAACGCCGCGGCGTCGAAGTCGCGGGTGGACCCGAACAGCGTCTTGGCCGTCGGGTCGTGGCGTTTGGGGAGCACCGCGGTTTGGCCGTCGGCGCCGATCACCCATCCGGTCAGCGCGCGCGCGCCGGCCCGCACGTCGTCCTCGGTGTAGCCGTTGCCGTGGCCCAGCGCGAACAGCTCCATGAACTCGCGGGCCAGGTTTTCGTTGGGGGCCTTGGCCGTGTTGGTCTGCCCGTCGAGCCAGCGCAGCATCGCCGCGTCGGTCAGCATCGCGTAGGCCAGCTTGCGGAAATCGCCGAGCGCCCCGGCGCGCAGCTTCTGGTTTTGCGCGCCCATGTACGCGGCCACCCGGACCTTCTGCGCGGAGGTGGCGAAGTGGTTGTGCCACAACAGGGTTAGCTTCTCGTGGACCGGCTGTCCGACGGCGACCATGCGGCTCAGCCACCAATCCGACAACACGCGCTGCTGCTCGGACAATGCGGCGTTGTACTGCTTGCGGGCCGCCTGCGGCGCGCCCTTGCCGGGCGCGCGCGGCGCCTCCAGGCTGGGCATCGGGGTGGCCACGGCGCCGGCGTCCGCGTTGGGGTCGGTGGCCAGGATGGCGTCGACGTATTCCGGCCAGTCGCGGGTGGCCACCGCGTCGACCTCGGGCCCGGTCACCCCGAACCCGGCCCGACGCAGCGCGCGGGCCGTGGTGATCCACCGCGTGGACTGCCCCGGCATGTCCATAACTGTGCGATACGAACCTATGTCTGCGCTGTGTGTCTGCCTGTGGCCTTGCGTCTGAGCTGACGGCGGGATTCGGGCGATTTTCCCGCCGTGTACGCACACGAAAAGCCGCCCATTCACACTCAGCCGCCCTGTGGATAGCTGTAAACACCGTCACCCGTCGGAGTGCGACCGTTCCGACATGGAATTGGGAAAACCGTTCATCGGCAGCGAGGCACTGGCTTCCGGGGCGTTGAACCGGCATCAACTGCGCACGCGTTATAGCGCGGTCTTTCCGAACGTCTACCTACACAACGGCGCCGAGCCGTCCCTTGAGCAGCGGATCGCCGCGGCCTGGCTGTGGTCGCGACGCCAGGCGACGATCGTGGGCGCGGCCGCCGCGGCGCTGCACGGCTCCAAGTGGATCCCCGACAATGTTCCGATCGAGCTCAATCACGCCAACACCCGACCGCCCCTCGGCGTGCTGACCCGGCGCGATGCCCTGCTCGAGGGCGAGACGCAAGTCATGGACGGGCGCGCCGTCACCACGCCCGAGCGGACGGCGTTCGACGTCGGCCGGCGCGGCGCCATCCGCTCGGCGGTCGTCCGGCTCGACGCGCTCGCGCGCGCAACGGGTTTCAAGACCGAGGACGTGCTGCGCATCGCGAAGTGCCATCCCCACGCGCCCGGGTTGCGGCGACTGGAGACCGCGCTGGAGCTGGTCGACCCGGGCTCAGCGTCACCCAGGGAGAGCTACCTGCGGCTGTTGCTCATCGATGCCGGGTTGCCACGGCCGCAGACCCAGATACCGGTGCTCGGCGTGGACGGCCTGCCGGTCGCCCACATCGATGTGGGTTGGGACGAGTACATGGTCGGCGTCGAATATGACGGTGATCAACACCAGACCGATCGTCGCCGGTACGTCTACGACATCCAGCGCTTGGAGACGCTCGAGCGAATGGGCTGGATCATCGTCCGGGTCGTCGCTGAGGATCACCGCGCGAATATTGTGCGCCGAGTGCGCGCGGCGCTGATCGAACGCGGTTGGGCTGCATGCTGACCCGTTGAGTGTGAGCTCTGGGTTTTGAGTGTGAGCCGGCGGCGGGATCCCGGCGATTTTCCCGCCCAGGATTCACACTGAAAGCCCACGATTCACACTCGAACTCATCGGCCGTTGAGTGTGAACTGACGGCTTTCAGTGTGAAGTGGTGGAGGGATCCGGGCGATTTTGCCGCCCAGGATTCACACGGAAAGCCCACGATTCACACGAAGGCAAACCCACAAAGAAGCTAGAACGTGCTCGTGGGCCGCACCTTGTTCGCCATGTCCACCAGTGTGTAGCGGTGCCGCTGCGTGGGCGCGACGCGGGCCAGGCTGCGCAGCGACGCCTCGACGCCCAGTCGCAGGCCGTGCTCGGTGAACGGGAAGCCGAGGATGTGATTGGTGCTGGCCTCGTTGTCCTGCAGCCAGTCCATCGCGCCGCCAAGCACCAGGGCGCGGATCTGTAGCACCCGCGGCTCGGTGGGCGGGAGCGCCTCGACGCGGCGGGCGGCGTCGCGGATCTGCGCCTCGGTGATCTCGCGGGTGGAGCGGCCGGACATCAGCGTCACCGCGCTGGTCAGCCGCGCGGTGGTGAAATGCCTTGAGGTGGGCGGGACTTCGTCCAGCGTGTTGACCGCCTCTTCACGATTGCCCTCGGCCGAAAGGGCTCTGGCCAGACCGAAGGCGGCGGAGATCACGCCGTCGTTGGTCTTCCACACCGTCTCGTAGAACTTGTGCTCGTCGGGATTGCCGGCCAGCTCGGCAGTGGCGGCCAGCGCCAGCTTGGGCGCGAGCTCGCCGGGGAAGGTGTCCAGCACCTCGGTGAAATGCTTTGTGGCCGACTCGTAGTCGCCGGTCAGCAGCTCGGAGACGGCCCGATACCACACCAGCCGCCACCGCCAGCCGACCCGCTCGGCGAGGTCGTCGAGCTTGCGGGTGGCCTTGGCCACGTCGCCCAGGTCCAGCAGCGCGCGGACCTCCATCAGCGGCAGCTCGATCGACTCGGCCACCTCGATGCCGTCGGCGTCCAGCGAACCGTGCCGCGCGGCGCGCAGCGAGTCCAGCGTCTGCACCGGCTGGGAGAGCACCGTCGCCTGCAGCACCGGGGCGGCGACGTCGGTCGGATCGACCAGTGGCACCGGCAGCGCGGTCACGATCTCCCGGGCCGTCAGCTTCTCCGAATGGACCTGGCCGTCCAGGTACACGTCGGTGTGCGCGACCAGCAGATCGACCCCGAACGTCGACCGGCTGGGGGAGAAGATCGTCGACAGGCCGGGCCGCGGGATCCGGGTGTCCTGGGCGACCACCTCCCGGAGCACACCCATCAACTGCGCCGACATCTCCTCGGCGGTGGAAAACCGGCGCCTCGGGTCGGGGTCGGTCGCGCGGCGCAGCAGCCGGCCGTACGAGTCGTAGGTCTTCAGCACGGGATCGTCGTCCGGCAACCCGTCGACGTAGCGGCCGTTGCGGGTGCGCAGGTTCAACGTCAGCGCCGCCAGCGTGCGCCCCACCGTGTAGATGTCGGTGGCCACCGTCGGGCCGGTCCGCACGATCTCCGGCGCCTGGAAACCCGGTGTGCCGTAAAGATATCCGAACGAATTGATCCGCGACACCGCGCCCAGGTCGATCAGCTTGAGCTGCTCCTCGGTGAGCATGATGTTCTCCGGCTTCAGGTCGTTGTAGACCAGGCCGATCGAATGCAGGTAGCTCAGCGCGGGCATGATCTCGAGCAGGTAGGCGATGGCCTCGGAGACGGGCAACTTCTCGGACTTGCCGTCCTTGAGGTTGCGCCGCAGCGACTGCCCGCCGATGTACTCCATGACGATGTAGCCGACCGGCTCCCCGTGCCGGTCGGTGTGCTCGACGAAGTTGAAGATCTGCACGATCTGCGGGTGCACCACCTCGGCCAGGAACTGGCGCTCGGCCATCGCGATCGCCTGCGCTTCGGCGTCACCGGAATGCACCAGGCCCTTGAGCACCACCGGGCGGTCGTTGACGTTGTGGTCGACCGCCAGGTAGACCCAGCCCAGCCCGCCGTGCGCGATGCAGCCCTTCACCTCGTACTGGCCCGCGACGATATCGCCCGGATTCAGCTGCGGCAGAAACGAATACGGGCTGCCACAGGCGGGGCACCAGCCCTCCGACGCGCCCTTGCCCTCGGAGCCCGACCGGCCGACGGGCTTTCCGCAGTTCCAGCAGAAGCGCTTGGACTCCGGCACCACCGGATTGGTCATCAGCGCCTCGAGCGGATCGATGTCGCGCACGCGCGGGATCTCGACCAGCCCGCCGCCGAGCTGACGGGTCGGCGGCAGCACCCGGGTGGCCACCGTCATCCGCTCCGGCGCCTCGATGTCTATGCCCGGGATGAGGAAATCGTCGTCGTCATCGTCGTCGAAGTCGGGGCGGAACAACGCCTGAGTGGCCTGCGGCCGCGACTCCGCCGCCGCACCGGTTTGCACGTCGGGCGCCTGGGTGCCGACGTCCTCGGAATCCATCGGCTCGGCCATCAGTCCAGATACCTCGGCGTGGGCGGGGCGGGTGCCGGCCCCAGAACCGTCAACCACTTGCGGTACAACGTGTTCCACGTCCCGTCACGACGGATGCGCTCCAGCGTGCCGTTGACGAACCGGACCAGCCCGGGATTGTTGAGGTTGACGCCGATGCCGTACGGCTGGGTGGCCATGTTCGGTCCGACGATGTGCAGGTACGGGTCCTCCTCCACCAGCCCGGCCAGGATGGAGTCGTCGGTGCTGACGGCGTCGATCTCACGCTGCTGCATGGCCACCAGGCAGTCGGCCCAGTTCACCACCGACACGATGACCGGCGCCGGATCGATCTGCTGGATCCGATGCAGCGACGTCGTGCCCCGGGCCACGCAGACCCGCTTGCCGGACAGGTCGGCCGCCCGGACGATCGGCGAGTCGCGCGGGGCCAGGATGCGCTGGTTGGCGTCGAGGTAGACGGTGGAGAAGTTCACCAGCTTGCGCCGCTCGCAGGTGATCGTCATGGTCTTGACGACGACGTCGACCTCGTTGCGCTGCAGCGCGGTGACGCGTTCCTCCGACGACAGGATGCGGTACTCGACGTGCGAGGGGGCGCCGAAGATGTCGCGTGCGATCTCGCCGGCGATGTCGACGTCGAAGCCGGTGATCTCGCCGGTGATCGGGTCGCGGAAGCTGAACAGGTTGCTGCCGATGTCGAGCCCGACGATCAGCCTGCCGCGGGCCCGGATGTCGGCGACGGCGGCGTCCGCCTCGGCCTTGTTGGGGAAGGGGCGCAGGCTCGCGGTCAGGTCGCAGCCCTGGCTCGGGTCGTCCGGCGGCAGCGGCGGCTCCGGGGGCAACTGCTGCATGCCGACCGGCGTGGGCGGCGGCAGCGTCGGCGCGGTGGCCACGGTCAGCGTCTCGGTATGGCTGCAGCCCGCGAGCAGGCCGACCGCCGCGAGTGCCACCAGGCAGCGCCTGATCACCGGTACTCCCTGAGCCGCGGCCACAGGCCCAGCGCCACGGCGATGGCCGCGCCGAGGGACAGCACCACGCCGCCCACCTGGGCGCCGGACAACCCGCTGCGCGCGCTGAGCACGTCGTTTCGCAGGTGGGTGCGGCTCTGATCCATCGCCTTGCCGAGCTCGTCCTCGAGTTTGTCGAACGCCGGGGTGGAGTCGTCCTCGCCGCTGCCGAGCGCGACCTGGGTGGCGGCGCGGTAGTTGCCCACCGAGATGTAGGAGTTGATCCGGTCGTTGGCCTGCCGCCAGCGCAGCAGGAGCTGATCCGCACCCTGCAGGTCCGGCTTGTCGACGGCGTCGCTGCGCGACATGTACTGGTCGAGCTGGGAGTGCATGGAGTCGATGCGCTGGTAGAACGACTGCTTGCGCATCTCCTCGTCACCGCGGCGGATCAGCGAAAGCGTCTCGTCGGCCCGCGCCTGCTGGGCGGTGATGGCGACGTTGGTGACGGTCCGCAGCGACTCCGCGGCGGTGTCCTTGGCGCTGCGACTCGCGGTCGTCGAAATGGTCAGCGCGGTTCCGACCCATACCACCATGACGAGGATACCGAGGGCGCCGACGACCAGCCCCGGGTTGATTCGGCGCCGGGTGCGGCGGGCCAGCCAGCGATGCGAGAACGCGCCGAAGACCACCGTGCTGGCGACGACGAGGATCACCGGGGCGGGGAAGTGAGTGGACGCGGTGGTTTCGCTGTCCACCCGATCGGAGGTCGCCTGATACAGCTGCGCCGCGTCGGGCAGGATCTGCGACTGCATCAGCCCGGAGGCCTCCGACAGGTACGACGACCCGACGGGATTGCCTTCCCGGTTGTTGGTCCGCGCGATCTCGATCAGCCCGGTGTAGACGGCCAACTCGGCGTTGAGCCGGCCCAGTAACTGCACCAGGGGTTCGTCGGTCAGCCCGCTCGACGCCCTCGTCACGGCCACCGCGGCGTCGGTGATGGCCTGCTCGTAGCGCTGCCGGACCGGGCGCGGTTCGGCCTGCGCGATGAACGCGGTGGCCGCCGCGGCGTCGGCCACCGACAGCGTGGTGTAGAGCCGTCCGGCGGCGAACGACAGCGGCTCGGTGTGGTTGAGCACCGTGGACAGCACCTGCTGCCGGTGGTTGATGGTCGTCGAGGTGGCGAACGCGCTGGAGACGCCGAGGGCCGCCAGCACGATCCCGATGGTCAGGATGCGGCCCGGCGTCGTGGAGATGAACCACCAGCGCGGGTGTGCCGGTTCGGCCGGGGACCGCGACCCCTTTGGTTCGGTCGACGGGTGCGCCAGCTCAACCGTCACGTCTACTCAGCCCTCATAACTTTCGGCCCACGAACCTGGATAAGCGAATTCTAAGAGAATGTTCGGGCGGATGGGGGGAGGCGAGTCAATTGACCGGCGGGGTCGCCTGCATATCCTGATCTCGTGCAGGGCGACGGCGACGGATGGGTGGTATCCGACAGCGGCGCCCACTACTGGGGCCGCTACGGCGCGGCCGGCTTGCTGTTGCGCGCGCCGCGGCCCGACGGCACGCCCGCGGTCCTGCTGCAGCACCGGGCGGTGTGGAGTCACCAGGGCGGGACGTGGGGCCTGCCGGGCGGCGCGCGGGACAGCCACGAGACGCCGGAGCAAACCGCCGTCCGCGAGGCGCACGAGGAGGCCGGCCTGCGGGCCGAGCGGCTCGCCGTGCGCGCCGCGGTCGTCACCGCCGAGGTGACCGGGCTCGGCGGCACCAGCTGGACTTACACGACCGTCGTCGCCGATGCGGCCGAGTTGCTGGACACCGTCCCCAATCGGGAAAGCGCCGAGATGCGCTGGGTCGCCGAGAGCGAGGTGGCCGACCTGCCGCTGCATCCCGGCTTCGCGGCCAGCTGGCAGCGGCTGCGCACTTCGCCCGCGTTGTTGCCGCTGGACTACGGCGACGAACGGCGCCAGCACCTGCCGCGGACACTCGAGGTCGAGGCCGGGGTCTTCGTGTGGTGCATGCCGGGTGATGCCGACGAGGAGCCGTCGCAGCTGAGCCGCCTGGTCAGCTCGCTGCTGCAAGCGCCGACCTGAGCGCCTCGGCCGCGGCCCGCGGATCCTCGGCCGCGGTGATCGCCCGCACCACCACGATCCGGCGGGCACCGGCGTCGAGCACCTCGGGCAGCCGCGGGCCGTCGATGCCGCCGATCGCGAACCACGGCTTGTCCCCACCGAGCTGGGCGGCCGCACGCACCAGGTCCAGCCCCGGCGCGGCACGGCCGGGCTTGGTCGGGGTGGGCCAGCACGGCCCGACGCAGAAGTAGTCGGCCGCGCCGGCGGCGGCGGTCATCTGGCAAGTGTCGTGGCTGGACAGGCCGATCAGCACCTCCGGCCCGACGATGTCGCGGGCCACGGCCGGCGGCAGGTCCCCCTGGCCCAGGTGCAGCACGTCGGCGCTGGCCGCGCGGGCGATATCGGCGCGGTCGTTGACTGCGAACAGGGCGCCGTGCCGGCGGGCCGCGTCGGCCAGGACCTCGAGCGCGGCCAGCTCGGCGCGGGCCTCGAGCGGACCGAACCGCTGCTCACCCGGCGACCCCTTGTCGCGCAGCTGGACGATGTCGACCCCGCCGGCCAGCGCGGCGTCGACGAACTCGGCCAGGTCGCCGCGCTCGCGGCGCGCGTCGGTACACAGATACAGCCTGGCCGCCGCCAGGCGGGTGGACGGTTGGTGCACACCGCGACGCTAGCGCGCTAGCGTGGAACCCGAAGAGCACGGGAGTCCTAGCGACCGGGGACTGAGAGTGGGCGCGCACGCCCTTACCGTCACACCTGATCCGGGTCATGCCGGCGAAGGGAGCAAAGGATGCAAGACTCACTGGCCGTCATCGGCGGCGGTGTCATCGGGCTGTCGGTGGCGCGCCGCGCGGCGCGGGCCGGATGGTCGGTCGTCGTGCACCACACCGGGGAACCGGGTGCGTCATGGGTGGCGGGCGGGATGCTCGCCCCGCACAGCGAGGGTTGGCCCGGCGAAGAGCGGTTGCTGCGGCTGGGCCTGGAGTCGTTGCGGCTGTGGCGCGAGGGCGGCTTCACCGACGGCTGGCCGCCGGGGGTGATCACCGCCCGCGAGTCGCTGGTGGTGGCCGTCGACCGCGCCGATGTCGCGGACCTGCGCACCGTCGCCGACTGGTTGTCCGAGCAGGGCCATCCGGTGGTGTGGGAGCCGGCCGCCCGCGAGGTCGAACCGCTGCTGGCGCAAGGGATCCGGCACGGCTTTCGCGCGCCCACCGAGCTGGCGGTGGACAACCGCGCCGTGCTGGGCGCGCTGGGCCGGGACTGCGAGAGCCTCGGGGTGCGGTGGGCCGGGCCGGTGAACGACCTCAAGCGGGTCGAGGCGGACGCGGTGGTGATCGCCAACGGCATCGACGCGCCTGCGTTGTGGCCGGGGCTGCCGGTGCGGCCGGTGAAGGGCGAGGTGCTGCGCCTGCGCTGGCGAAAGGGATGTATGCCGTTGCTGCAGCGGGTGATTCGCGCCCGCGTGCACGGGCGACAGGTGTACCTGGTGCCGCGCGGGGACGGGGTGGTCGTCGGCGCCACCCAATACGAGCACGGCCGCGACACGGCCCCGGTGGTGTCGGGGGTGCGGGACCTGCTTGACGACGCGTGCGCGGTGCTGCCGGCGCTCGGCGAGTACGAGCTGGCTGAGTGCGCGGCCGGGCTGCGCCCGATGACGCCCGATAACCTGCCCCTCGTGCAGCGCGTCGACGAGCGAACCCTGGTCGCGGCGGGCCACGGCCGGTCCGGGTTCCTGCTAGCGCCGTGGACCGCCGAACAGGTTGTCGCCGAGCTGGTTCCGGTCGGGGCGCGGTCATGATCGTCACGGTCAACGAGAAAACGGTCGAGGTCGACGAGCAGACCACCGTGGCCGCGCTGCTGGAGTCGCTGGGGTTCCCCGCCCGCGGCATCGCAGTGGCGATGGACGACGCCGTACTCCCGCGATCCGACTGGACGGCAATACTTTTTGATGGTGCCCGACTCGAGGTGGTGACGGCGGTGCAGGGTGGCTAGAGGCGAATTGTCCCCTTCCTCCTCGGGCCAACCTGGCCCGCATCCTCAGGGCACGGAAGCGAAACTGACGATCGCGGATCGCAGCTTCGCCTCGCGGCTCATCATGGGCACCGGGGGAGCGACGAACCTGGCGGTGCTCGAAGAGGCGCTGATCGCGTCGGGCACCGAGCTGACCACCGTGGCGATCCGCCGCGTCGACGCCGAGGGCGGGACCGGGCTGCTGGACCTGCTCAACCGGCTGGGCATCACGCCGCTGCCCAACACCGCGGGCTGCCGCGGCGCCGCCGAGGCCGTGCTCACCGCCCAGCTGGCCCGCGAGGCGCTGGACACCAACTGGGTCAAGCTCGAGGTGATCGCCGACGAACGCACGCTGCTGCCGGACGCCGTCGAATTGGTCCGCGCGGCAGAGCAATTGGTGGACGACGGGTTCGTCGTGCTGCCGTACACCAACGATGACCCGGCGCTCGCCCGCCGGCTCGAAGACGCCGGGTGCGCGGCGGTGATGCCACTGGGCGCGCCCATCGGCACCGGCCTGGGCATCACGAACCCGCACAACATCGAGATGATCGTCGCGCGGGCCGGCGTCCCGGTGGTGCTCGACGCCGGCATCGGCACCGCGAGCGACGCCGCGCTGGCGATGGAATTGGGTTGCGACGCGGTGCTGTTGGCGACCGCGGTGACCCGCGCCGCGGACCCGCCCGCTATGGCCGCCGCCATGGCCGCGGCCGTCACCGCGGGATACCTGGCGCGGCGGGCCGGGCGGATCCCCAAACGGTTCTGGGCCCAGGCGTCGTCCCCCGAGCCATGAAACGTTATGTCGCGCTGGGCAGTTCGATGGCCGCCGGCCCCGGCATCCGGCCCCGCGCCGAGGGCGCCCCGCTCTGGTCGGGCCGATCCGCCCGCAACTACCCGCACCTGGTCGCCGAACGGCTGAGCCTCAAGCTGGTCGACGTCACCTTTTCCGGCGCGACCACCGCCCACGTGCTCGCCGATCACCAGCGCGGCTGGCCGCCGCAGATCACCGCGCTGGACGGCTCGGAGGCCGTGGTCACGGTGACCATCGGCGGCAACGACGTCGGCTACGTTCCGCTCTTGATGGCCGCGTCGCTGCCGCACGCCGCGCGGCGCCTGCCGCTGCTGGGCGGGCTGATATCCGAACTGCTGGACCGTGAAACGCGCGATCGGGCGCTGGCCGACGTGTTCGATTCGTTGTGCGCGGTCGGGGCGGCGGTGCGGCAGCGCTCCCCGAAGGCCCGGGTCGTCTTCGTCGACTACCTGACCATCCTGCCGCCCGCCGACGCTCCGGCCCCGCCGCTGCGTCAGGCGGACGCCGACCTCGGGCGGCACGTGGCCGCGACCCTCGAACGCCGCACCGCCGACGCGGCCGCGGCGACCGGGTGCGAGATCGTCGGCGCCGCCGCGGCCAGCCGGGACCACCACGCCTGGTCCGCCGAGCCGTGGACGACCACCCCGGCGCGCTACGGCGTGTCCCTGCCCGGGCGCCCCGCCCCGCTGCATCCCAACGACGCCGGGATGCGCGCCGTCGCGGATTTACTTGCCGCGCAACTGTAAAAGCTCAGCCGTTGGTGCGCCACCACTGGTAGAGCGCGTTGACGTCGGTGTTGGACGCGCGGATGTGGCTCAACACGTTCTTGGCGTCGGTGGTCCAGGTGATGACCGCCGCGTTCTTATAGGTCCCGCACGCCACCTGGCCCGCCGTCGCGCCGGTGCTGCCCGTGTGCCAGGTGCCCGGTGACTGGCCGTTGTCCCCGCACGGGCTCAGCGATACGCCGTTGATGCCGCCGGTGAACGCGGCGGCCAGGTCGCTGCCGTTGCTGTAGAGCTGGTAGACGCCGGCGGCCGGGCCGTTGGGGTCGGGGCTCTGCCCGCAGTCGAGCTCGGCCAGGATCGGGCCGGACAGCGGGGCCGGCTGGCAAGTGTTGAGGCCGTAGCCCTTCGACAGATTGGCGGCCAGCGTGTTGATGTCCGCCGAGCTACCCGTGCCGGGATCCGCGGTCGCCGTGGCGGTGCCGACGATGACCGAAGCGCCCATGAGCGCCGCGGCCGACGCCGCCCGCAACGCCTTGGTGAGAGGGGACATTCTGAACTCCTTTGTTGTGTTGGAAAACCAAGCGACCGAGCGTCTTTCGGGCCTCAGCCGTTCGCACGCCACCACTGGTAGAGCGCGGGGACGTCGTTGTTCGACCCACGGATGAGGCTCAAGATGTTCTTGGCGTCCGTGGTCCAGATGATCTCCGCGGCATTCTGGTATGTCCCGCACGCCACCGATCCGGAGTTGGCGTTGTTGCTGCCCTGGTGCCAGGTGGTGGGCGACTGGCCGGCGTCCCCGCACGCGGTGAGCACGTCGTCCTTGATGCTGGTCTTGAACGAACCGGTCAGGTTGTCGGTGTTGTTGAACAGGATGTACCTGGCCTGAATCGGGCCGCTCGGGTCGGGGCTCTGCCCGCAGGTGAGCACGGCGAGTTCACCGGCGTCGAGGTTTCCGGCCGTGCAGTTGTTGAGCCCGTAGCCTTTCGACAGATTGGCGGCCAGCGTGTTGATGTCCGCCGAGCTACCGGTATTGGTGGGGTCCGCGGCCGCCGTGCTGGCACCGGCGAACGCGCAACTGCCCGCGGCCACGGTGGCCGCCGCGGCGCGCAGCGCCCTGCTGAGTTGAGGCATCATTGGCTCCTAACGGTGCGTCGCTCACCGGAAATAGTGCATCCGCTAAAGGGATCGTAGGGCTATGTCCTGTCCATGCAACACATTCCGCTGGAAATTATCTGTCTGGGCATTATTGTCGGATTCGGCGACGAAAGTTATCGGGTCAGCAAACCGGTTGCCAGCCAGCGACTTTCGGGTTCGTCCGGGGCTACTCGCCCGATGGGCGGCAACGCGAGCGGCCCCGGCGGAACGGGCGCGCGGCCGGCGGAAACGGCGAATTTCGCCGAGATAGTGCCCTCGCGGCGCCGCTCCGGTATGGTAAGCACCGCTCGACGCCAGCTAACTCGCCTCGACTGGAGAATCCATGACACAGCCGCCCCCTCCGCCCGGATACCCGCCACAGCAACCTGCGGGGCAAGCGCCGAACAACTACTTGGTGTGGTCGATTCTGGTGACGCTCTTCTGCTGTCTGCCGTTCGGGATCGTGGCGATCGTCAAGTCCAGCCAGGTCAATGGTTTGTGGGCACAGGGCCGGTACGCAGAGGCTCAGGCGTCCGCCGACAGCGCCAAGAAATGGGTGATCTGGTCCGCCGTCATCGGTGTGGTCGTGGGTGTCATCTACGCCATCTTGATGGCGGTTGGTGCGCTGAACACCAACACGAATGCGGCGCTTGCCGCGATGTTCTAAGCCGGCGTCGCGATCATGGTGACCCGCCCAGGGTCGGTGCGCCTGAGTTTGGGTGCGCCGCTCCTGGTTGCGGCGTCCACCACCCTGGTCTGCGCCGCGACCTGGGTGGGTGATCCGACGACCCCGGGTGGGCCTCTGCCGGTGTGTCCCACCAAGGCCCTGTTGGGCATCGACTGCCCGGGGTGTGGCAGTGCCCGGATGTTGTATTCGCTGATGCACGGCAACGTGTTGGCGGCCGCCAGGTTCAACGCGCTGGGCCTGGTGGCGCTGGTGTTGCTGGTGTGGGCGTACGGCGCGTGGACCTTCGGCCGGGTGACGGGCCGGCCGGTCCGGGGCTGGCAGCACCAGCGCTGGGCGGCCGCGGTGACGCTGGTGCTGGTGGCGGCCTGGTTCGTGGTGCGCAATCTGCCCTTTGCGCCATTCACCGCGCTTTATGTTTAGCCTCAGGCCCCTGCTCGCCGTGGTCGCCCTGACCGCGTTTCTGGCGGGTTGCTCGCATGGCCGCAACGGCTCGCAGCCGGCCGCCGGTGACGCGGCCGAGTTCGCGACCTCGGTGCACGACAAGGTCACTACCGACGCCATGATGGCGCACCTGTCGAAACTCCAGGACATCGCCAACGCCAACAATGGCACCCGCGCGGTGGGCACCCCCGGCTACGACGCCAGCGTCGACTACGTGGTGAACACGCTGCGCCACAGCGGCTTTGACGTTCAGACGCCCGAATTCTCGGCCCGGGTCTTTCACGGCGACAAGCCGACGGTGACGGTCGGCGGGGTGGCCGTGGAGGCGCGGCCACTGGACTTCAGCCTCGGCACCCCGCCCGACGGGGTGAGCGGGCCGCTGGTGGCGGTGCCGGCAGGGGCCGACCCGGGCTGCCATCCCTCCGACTTCGACGGGGCGCGGGGCGCAGTGGTGCTGGTCGACCGCGGCACCTGCCCGTTCGCCCAGAAGGAGGACGCGGCGGTGCAGCGCGGCGCCGTGGCGATGATCATCGCCGACAACGTCGACGAGCAGCAGATGGGCGGCACCCTCGGGCCCGACACCGACGTGAAGATCCCGGTGGTCAGCGTCACCAAGTCCACCGGGCTGCAACTACGCGGGCAGCCGGGACCGACCACGATCAAGCTCAACGCCAGCGTCCAAACCTTCAAGGCCCGCAACGTCATTGCGCAGACCAAGACCGGGTCGACTACCGACGTGGTGATGGCGGGCGCGCACCTGGACAGCGTGCCCGAGGGCCCCGGCATCAACGACAACGGGTCCGGAGTGGCCGCCGTCCTGGAAACCGCGGCGCAGCTGGGGAATTCGCCGCCGGTGCACAACGCGGTGCGGTTCGGCTTTTGGGGCGCGGAGGAACTCGGGCTGATCGGCTCGCGCAACTATGTGGAATCGCTGAACCTCGAAGCGCTCAAAGACATTGCGCTGTACCTGAACTTCGACATGCTCGCATCGCCGAACCCGGGCTACTTCACCTATGACGGGGACCAATCGCTGCCCGCGGACGCCCGCGGTCAGCCGGTGGTGCCGGAAGGCTCGGCCGGCATCGAGCGCACCCTGGTCGCCTATTTGAAGTCTGCGGGCAAGATCGCGCAGGACACCTCGTTCGACGGGCGTTCGGACTACGACGGATTCACGCTGGCCGGCATCCCGGCGGGTGGGCTGTTCTCGGGCGCCGAGACCAAGATGTCCGCCGATCAGGCCAAGCTCTGGGGCGGCACCGCCGACGCGCCCTTCGACCCCAACTATCATCAGAAGACCGACACGCTCGACCACATCGATCGCATCTCACTGGGCATCAACGGCGGCGGCGTGGCCTACGCGGTGGCCCTCTACGCGCAGGACCTCGGCGGCCGAAATGGCGTGCCCGTGTTGGCCGATCGCACGCGTCACGTGCTCAACAAGCCATGATCCGTCGGCTGGCCGCGGCGCTGGCGCTGATCGGGTTGGTGGCGGGGTGCTCGTCACCGCGGCCGGCGCCCCCGTCGTCGGCGGCGCCGGATCTGGCCCGGGGACTGGCGGCGAAAGTGACCGCCGACCGGATGGTCGCGCACCTGCGCGCGCTGCAGGGCATCGCCAACGCCAACCGCGGCAGCCGCGCCGACGGCACGCCGGGCTACGACGCCAGCGTCGACTACGTGGCGAAGGCGTTGCGCGACAGGGGCTTTAAGGTCTCGACCCCGCAGTTCGACCGGCTCTACAATGTCTCGCCCGGTAAACCCGCGCTGACGGTGGCCGGACGCACGTATCAGGTCGACCAGGCGTCGATGCTGGTTCGCACGGCGCCCGGCGGCCTGACCGGACCGGCGGTTCACCCCGCGCGGCCGTCGGGCTGCACCTCCGGCGATTACCCGGCCGCGCTGCCCGCGGGCGCGATCGCCGTCGTCGACGACGCGGGCTGCTCGGTTGTCGACAAGCAGAACAGCGCCGTGGCCCGGGGCGCCGCGGGGCTGATCGTGCTCAGCGCACCCAACGGGCAGGGCGCTCCGCCGACGCTGTTCGGCCCCGGCTATTTCAAGCAGCTGACCGTGCCGGTCGCCGTAGTCGGGGCCAACGGCGCCGCGGCGCTCGCGCACGACACCGCGCCGGTCCGTCTGGTGCTGGACGCCGAGAACCGCACGATCTCGTCACGAAACGTGTTGGCGCAGACCGAAACCGGCTCCCCGCACGAGACGATCGTGGTCGGCGCGCATCTGGACAGTCCGCGCGACGGTCCGGGCATCAACGACGACGGCACCGGCGTGGCGGCGGTGCTGGAAACGGCGCTGCAGCTGGGACCGTTGGCGGCGGTGAACAACGCGGTGCGGTTCGCGTTCTGGGGCGCCGACGAGGACGGCCGGGGCGGCGTGATGGATTACGTCTTCGGCATGGACCGCGATCAGCTCAACGACATCGCGATGTACCTCGACTTCACCATGCTCGGTTCGCCGAACGCCGGCTTCTTCACCGACGACGGCGACCAGTCCGGTCCGCCCACGCCGGGAATCGCATTCGGCGACGTGCCCGAGGGTTCGGCCGGCATCGAGCGCACCCTCGGCGGCTACCTGAACCTGGCCGGCAAGCGGCCCGCCGACATGCCGTTGGCCACCATGGCCGACTACCACCCGTTCATGGTCGCGGGCGTGCCGGTCGGGGGCCTGACCGCCGGTGCTTCGCAGATCAAGACCACGGTGCAGGCGCGGCTGTGGGGCGGTCAGGCGGGCGTCCCGTTCGACCCCAACTTCCAGAGCCCCCGCGACACCGTCGACACCGTCAATCGAGACGCGTTGGCGGTCATGGGTTCTGGCGCGGCGTTCGCGGTGGGCACCTACGCGGAGTCGATCGGCGGCGTCAACGGCGTCCCGCCGCACGACAAGCGGCATCGCACCCGGGTGCCCTAGCTGTTCATCGGGTGTCGGACGGCCGTGGCATACTCGAACGTATGTTCGATACTCGGCTTCATGAGTACTGGGAGCCCCCGCAGACCGAGCGCTCTGCCGCGCTGATCGGGCGCATGTGCGCGTCGTGGCGGGCGGAGGCCCGCGCGGCGGCGGATCGGTTGGACGCGATCGGGGAGCTGTTCGAGCTGCGTCGCGCCCAGCGTGGGGAGGAGGCCGATTGGGCCGTGGACACCTGGGCGGCGGTGGGCGCGGAGGTGGCTGCCGCGTTCCGGACCAGCCTTGCGATGGCGGGCAGTTATCTACGCTACGCGTTGGCGATGCGGGAGCGGCTGCCGATGACGGCGGCTGCATTTCGCGCAGGCGACATCGATTACCGGTTGTTTCAGACATTGGTGTATCGCACCGACTTGATCACCGATCCCGAGGTGCTGTCCCGAGTGGATGCCGAATTGGCGGTGCGCGCTGCGCGGTGGCCGTCGATGACCCGGGGTCGGCTGGCCGGCGAGATTGATCGGCTTGTCGCGGCGGCAGACCCGGATGCCGTGCGCCGCAACAAGGACCGCGTCCAGCGGCGCGAGGTGACGATCTGGGAGACCGAGCCCGGGATGTCGGAGGTTTATGGCCGATTGTTCAGCACCGACGCCAACGCGCTCGAGCAGCGTCTAGAGGCACTGGCCGCCACCGTGTGCGAGGCCGATCCGCGCACTCGTGATCAGCGGCGCGCCGACGCGCTGGGGGCGCTGGCCACCGGGGCCGTTCGGCTGGGGTGCCGGTGCGGCACGCCCGACTGCGCCGCGGGTGGGCGTGTGCCGGGGCCGGTGGTTATCCGTGTCGTCGCCGCGCAGGCCACCGTCGAGGGTCGTGGGACAACTCCGGCGGCCCTCCTGGGCGCGGAGGAGCTGATTCCCGCCGAGCTTGTCGCCGAACTGGCCAAAACCGCCACACTGAGGCCACTTTTCGCGCCGACCGATCCGGAGCCCGGCTACACCCCGTCGACCAAGCTGGCCGACTTTGTGCGGTGCCGGGATTTGACCTGCCGGGCCCCGGGCTGTGACCGGCCCGCCACCCACTGCGACATCGACCACACCATCCCCTACGCCGACGGCGGGGCAACCCACGCGTCGAACCTCAAATGCCTTTGCCGCCTGCATCATCTGCTGAAGACCTTTTGGGGCTGGGAGGACACACAGCTGCCCGACGGCACGGTCATCTGGCGGCTTCCCGGCGGGCACACCTATGTGACCACCCCGGGCAGCGCCCTGCTGTTCCCCAGCCTGTGCGCACCGACCCGGTCATGCCACCGGGTCACCCCGGCCGAGCGCCGCGGGGAGCGCACCGCGAGGATGCCGTTGCGCTCCAAGACTCGCGCCCAAAACCACGCCGCGCGCATAGCTACCGAACGCCGACACAACCGCCAAGCCCGCGAAGCTCGCCCACCCGAAGCCTGGAGTTACGTCGGGCCAGCCCCACCGGCCGACGACGAAGAACCGCCGCCCTTTTAAGGGATCATCGGGGCACCGGCAATTTACCGGGTGAATACCGCCCGGCCCGAAGAAATTTGGGCTGTCAGAGTTAGCCAGGGCATCTAGAATGAGATCCCTTTGATGCTGCCTTGCAGCCCGGTCGGGATGAGGTTTGTCATGAATGTGCGCGGGCGGAGACGACGTCTGAAGGCGGCAATCGCCTGCGCAGGCGTCGTGCTCGTGGTGGCGGGCTGCACCACGATGGTCGACGGGCGGGCGCTGTCGATGCTCAACGACCCCTTCCGGGTGGGCGGCCTGCCCGCGACCAGCGGTCCCAGCGGGATCCGCGCGAACGCACCGGACCCCACCGGCACGGTGATCAACACCGACAACGGGCCGATCGACAAGCTGTCCCTGCTGTCCATCAACGACATCGAGGACTACTGGAAGTCGGTGTACAGCGAATCGTTGAAAGGTACTTTCATCCCGGTCGCCAAGATGGTGTCCTACGACTCCGACAATCCGAATAGCCCGATCGTTTGCCATAGCGAAACCTATAAGCTCGTCAACGCCTTTTTCACGTCCCGCTGCAACCTCATCGCCTGGGACCGCGGGGTGTTCATGGCCGTCGCGCAACGCTATTTCGGTGACATGTCCGTGAACGGTGTGTTGGCACACGAATTCGGCCATGCATTGCAGCAGATGGCGAAATTGGTGACCCGTACGGACCCAACCATCGTCCGCGAACAGCAGGCCGATTGCTTCGCCGGCGTCTACATGTACTGGGTGGCCGACGGCAAGTCGCCGCGTTTCACGCTGAGCACCGCCGACGGGCTCGACCACGTGCTGGCCGGGATCATCACCACACGGGACCCGGTCCTGGACGCCGACACCACCAACGACGACGAACACGGGTCGGCGCTGGACCGGATCAGCGCCTTCCAGATGGGCTTCATCAACGGCGCCTCGGCGTGCGCGGCGATCAACAAGCAGGAAATCGCCCAGCGTCGCGGCGACCTGCCGACCGCCCTTCGGACCGACTCCAGCGGGGATCCCGAGACCGGTGAGGTCCCGATCAACGAAGACACGTTGTCGACGCTGATGGAACTCCTGGGGAAGATCTTCTCCCCCAAGAGTCCACCGACGCTGTCGTACAAGCCGGCCGACTGCCCCGACGCTAAGCCCAGCCCGCCCGCGTCTTACTGCCCGGCCACCAACACGATCGTCGTCGACCTGCCCGGGCTAGCGCAGGCCGGCAAGGTTTCAGCCGAGAGCGAGCGCACGCTGCCGCAGGGCGACGACACCGCGCTGTCGATGGTGATGTCCAGGTACGCCCTGGCGGTGCAGCACGAACGCGGCCTGGCGATGCAGAGTCCCTGGACCGCGCTGCGCACCGCGTGCCTGACCGGTGTCGTGCATCGCAAGATGGCCGAACCGATCGAGCTGGCGTCCCAGAAGCAACTCGTGCTGACGGCCGGTGATCTCGACGAAGCCGTCTCCGGCCTGCTGATCAACCACCTGGTCGCCAGCGACGCCGATGGCACCAGCGTGCCGGCCGGGTTCACCCGGATCGCGGCCTTCCGCGGCGGCGTCGCCGGCAACATGGACGCCTGCTACTCGCGCTATCCTGGCTAGGCTCAGGCGATTTCGGCGATCCTGGGCGCCACCTCGTCGCCGAACCGGCGGATGAAGCCGACGGGGTCGGGGTTGCCGGGCACGGGACCCGTGTTGATCATCTCGAAGCCAAGCTCGGCGCACCGCTCGACCGTCTTCAGGTACGCGTCGGTGTCCGCGAAGGGGTCGTCGAAAAATCCGACCGTTTTGCGGATCTCGCCGGGATCTCTGCCGGCCGCGTCGCAGTGGCGGTTCAGCACGTCGACCTTGTGCTTGAGTGCCTCGACATCGCTCGTCGTGCTGTTCCAGACGTCGGCGTACTGTGCCACCAGCCGCAGCGTCTTCTTCTCGCCGTCGCCGCCGATCAGGATCGGGGGCCGCCGAATCGGTTGCGGCACACAGATTGTCTCGGCCAACTGGTAGTGGGTGCCGGCGTACGGGCCGTCGTTGTCGCTCCACATCTGCAGGCAGATCTGCAACGTCTCTTCCAGCATCTCGAACCGTGTGCTCAGCGGCGGATACGGGACGCCGAGGGCGATGTGTTCGCGGTCGTACCACGCCGCGCCCAGGCCCAGCATCGACCGGCCCGCCGACAGCACGTCCAGGGTCGTCACCGTCTTGGCCAGCACGCCCGGGTAGCGATAGGTGACCCCGGTGACCAGCAGGGCCAGCTCGATCGTCGTGGTCTGCCCGGCCAGGAAGCCTAGCGAGGTGTAGCCCTCGAGGAATGGATCCTCAGCTCGCCCAACGTTTTCCATCTGAAAGAAATGGTCGGCCAGGGTGAACAGCGTGGCGCCGCCCTGCTCGGCGGCCTTGGCCGCGTCGGCCAGCGTCGGACCCAGCCTCGCCGGATCGCCCGGCAGGAAGTCGATGAAGTGAACGGCGTATTCCATTGCAGTTTCCCCTCTTTTTCGTCAGTCGGTCAGACGCTCGAGCAGCGACAGCGCATCGAGGATGACGCGGCGTTCCCGTTCGGAATACCGCTCCTGGATGGCGCGCGCCAGCCACTCCTCCCGCACCCGGCGGTCGCTCTCGGCGCGCCGCCGGCCCGCGGCGGTCAACGAAATCACCTGGCGCCGACCGTCTTCGGGGTCCGGCGTGCGTTGGATGAGCCCGCGTTGCTCGAGCGCGGCCACGATCGTGGCCATCGACTGCGGTCGCACCCCTTCGGCGCCGGCCAGCGCGCTGGCCGACGACGCGCCCTCTTTCCAGAGCCGGGTGAGCACCGCGGTCTGGGACGGCGTGAGGTCCTCGTCGACCCCCAGACTCCGCAGCCGGCGTCGCAGCCGGCTGAACAGCACCCGCAGATCGCGGGCGGCCGCCACGGCCGAGTCACTGATGCCGTCCATGACACCACCCTAAATTAGTCAGTTGAAACTGTCCAGTTTCAACTGACTAAGGCGTCACGTCATGCAGACGTTGGCGAAGAGCAGGACGGGCCACGACACGATCGACCCCAGGAACGACACCGCCAGGTCGATGCCGTGCATCTGATGCAGATGCTCGGTGTGGGTCGTCGACCAGATGGTTCCCACCAGCAGGTAGGGGGTGCCGAGGATGAGCGCGATGGCCATCAGCTGGGCGATGCTCAGCCGGTATTCGAGCACTCGGCGAAGTTTTTCCAACATTGTTGCCGATTATGCTAATCGAACCAGCCGCAGCGCGGCCTCGATCGCGAGGGCGGGCACGTCGAGGGTTTTGGAGCGCAGGTCGTGGCGCGCGCCGGTGATCTCGACGACCTCGGTCGGCGCGGTGATCAGCGCTGCGGCGGCGCGCAGTTCGTCGGGCGTGCCGAACGGGTCGGACGTCCCGTGGGTGAACACGGTGGGCACCCGGATGTCGGGAAGGTGCTCGGTGCGGGGACGGTCCGGCTTGCCCGGGGGATGAACCGGATACGAGAACAGCGTCAGCACGTCCACCGGAACGTCACCCTCGGCCACGACCATGGACGTCTGCCGCCCGCCGTAGGAGTGACCGCCGGCAATCAGCGGGCCGCCGGATAGGCTGCGGCACAACGTGATCGCCTCGACGATGCCCTCGCGGTCACCGGCCGCGGACCCGGACGGCGGCCCCATGGGCCGGCGCCGGCGGTAGGGCAGGTTGTAGCGCACCGCGAGCCAGCCGCGCCGCGCCCACTCGTCGCAGACCTGTTGCAGCAGAGGCGATTCCCGGTCACCGCCGGCGCCGTGTGTCAACACCACGACACCGGCCGGTGCTCCGTCGGGTTCGTGAGCGACGCCCGCGATCGCCTCCAGGTTCATGACAGCCGAAACAGCGGTGAGACGGGTCCGTGGCCGGCGCCCAACGGGTAGGCGGCGCGCAGGGATTCGGTGACCCAGCGCTTGCCGAACCCGACCGCCTCGGGCACGGTGAAGCCGTGCGCCAGCGCGCACGCGACCGCGGTCGCCAGCGTGTCGCCGCCGCCGTGGTCGTTGCCGGTGGGCAGCCGCTGCGAGTCGAACTCGTGGAACTCGGCGCCGTCATAGAGCAAGTCGCAACTGCGGTCCGAGGAGCGCAGGTGGCCGCCCTTGACCAGCACCCAGCGCGGGCCCAGCGCGTGCAGCGCCTTGGCCGCCTCCCGCTGGGACCCCGCATCCACTACGTCGACGTCCACCAGCAGCCGCACTTCGTCCAGGTTCGGCGTCACCAGCGTGGCGAGCGGAAACAGTTGGCCGCGCAGTGAATCCAGGGCCGACGCCGCGAGCAGCGCGTCGCCGTGCATGGACGCGCACACCGGGTCGACGACGAGTGGCACCGTCAGCCCCAGCCGGCGCCAGGTGGCGGCCACCGCCGCGATGATGGCCGAGGACGCCAGCATCCCGGTCTTGGCGGCCTGGATGCCGATGTCGGTGACCACGGCCTCGATCTGATCGGCGACGACGTCGTCGGGCACCTCGTGGAAGCTCTTGACTCCCAACGTGTTCTGCACGGTGACCGCGGTGACCGCCACGCAGGCGTGCACGCCCAGCAGCGCCATGGTGCGCATGTCGGCCTGGATGCCCGCGCCGCCCCCCGAGTCCGAGCCGGCGATGGTCAGCACGCGCAACGGCGTGGCGCCGGGCGCGGCTAGGGGCAGGAAATTCACTGCGTGATCGGCAGATACACCCGATTGCCGTGCTCGGCGAACTCCTGCGACTTCTCGGCCATCGCGGCCTCGATCGCCTCCTCGCTGTCGAGGCCGTGCGCGGCGGCATAGTCGCGGACGTCCTGCGTGATGCGCATCGAGCAGAACTTCGGGCCGCACATCGAGCAGAAGTGCGCGGTCTTGGCGGGTTCGGCGGGCAGGGTCTCGTCGTGGTATTCGCGCGCGGTGTCGGGGTCCAGCGACAGTGCGAATTGGTCGTGCCAGCGGAACTCGAAGCGCGCCTTGGACAGCTCGTCGTCGCGCTCCTGCGCGCGCGGGTGTCCCTTGGCCAGGTCGGCGGAGTGGGCGGCGATCTTGTAGGCGATCACGCCGTCCTTGACGTCCTTGCGGTCCGGCAGCCCCAGGTGTTCCTTGGGCGTCACGTAGCACAGCATCGCGGTGCCGGCCTGGGCGATGATCGCCGCGCCGATCGCCGACGTGATGTGGTCGTAGGCCGGCGCGATGTCGGTCGCCAGGGGACCCAGCGTGTAGAACGGGGCCTCCTCGCACAGCTCCTCTTCCAGCCGCACGTTCTCGACGATCTTGTGCATCGGGATGTGCCCGGGGCCCTCGATCATCACCTGTGCGCCATGGGCTTTCGCGATCTTGGTCAGCTCGCCCAGGGTGCGCAGCTCGGCGAACTGGGCGGCGTCGTTGGCGTCGGCGATCGAACCGGGCCGCAACCCGTCTCCGAGCGAGAAGGTGACGTCGTAGCGCGCGAAGATCTCACACAATTCGGCAAAGTTCGTGTACAGGAACGACTCCTGGTGATGGGCCAGACACCAGGCCGCCATGATCGAGCCGCCGCGCGACACGATCCCGGTGACCCGCTTGGCGGTCAGCGGCACGTACCGCAGCAGCACGCCGGCGTGCACGGTCATGTAGTCCACGCCCTGCTCGCACTGCTCGATCACGGTGTCGCGGTAAATCTCCCAGGTCAACCGGGTCGGATCGCCGGTGACCTTCTCCAGCGCCTGATAGATCGGCACGGTGCCCACCGGCACCGGCGAATTGCGCAGGATCCACTCGCGGGTCTCGTGAATGTTCTTGCCCGTGGACAGGTCCATGATGGTGTCGGCGCCCCAGCGGGTGGCCCACACCATCTTGTCGACCTCTTCGGCGATCGACGACGTCACCGCCGAATTGCCGATGTTGGCATTGACCTTGACCGCGAACGCCTTGCCGATGATCATCGGCTCGCTCTCGGGGTGGTTGTGGTTGGCCGGGATCACCGCGCGGCCGCGGGCGACCTCGTCGCGCACCAGTTCGGCGGCCACGCCCTCGCGGGCGGCGATGAACGCCATCTCGGCCGTGATCTCGCCGGCCCGGGCCCGCTGCAGCTGGGTGCCGCGGTCGCGGACCACGCCGGGCCGCGCCGGCAGCCCGGCCGTCAGGTCGATCACCGCGTCCGGGTCGGTGTAGGGCCCGGAGGTGTCGTAGAGGTCGAAGTGGTCCCCGGTGGAGAGGTTGACCCGCCGGAAAGGCACGCGCGCGCCGGGCACCCCCTCCAGCTCGCGATAGGCCTTGCTGCTGCCCGCGATGGGTCCGGTGGTGACGGACGGCGCCGCTGTTGACAGGGTGTCGGTCATTCTGTGCTCCCTACGCCGGCATTACCCGGTCAGGTTCGTACGGTCGACGGCCCCGAGCCGTCCTCTCAGCGCACTCGGCGTGCGCTCCCGCGTGTTGTGGATGGGTCCGCCCGCGACGTTACCCCCTGAGCGGTAGCCGGGAGTACCCACCGGGTGGGAGGATGCAAAACGTGCAACCCGCCGAGAGCCCGACGCAGCCGGTCGGAGCGGCCGCGGCCGCGAGCAGGTACCTGAACGTCGGGGCCTTCCGCTTCTGGTTCGTCGGCCAGCGCTGGGAATGGTCCGACGAGGTCGCCAGGATGCACGGTTACGAACCCGGGCAAGTGGAGCCGACGACCAAACTGCTGCTGTCGCACAAGCATCCCGATGACCGTGCCCACGTCCAGGACCTGCTGGACTTCGCGCTGCAGTCCGAGGAGTCGTTTTCGAGCCGCCACCGGTTCCTCGACACCGCGGGCAACGTGCACGACGCGATCGTGGTGGCCGACCGCATGCTGGACGACTCCGGCGCGGTGCTGGGCACGGCGGGGTATTACATCGACCTCGCCAACACCTTCGACGAGGCGCGGCAGGAAGTGCTCGACGAGGCGCTGCCGGACCTGTTCGAGAATCGCGCGGCCATCGAACAGGCCAAGGGCGTGCTGATGTACGTCTACCGGGTCAGCGCCGAGCAGGCATTTCGCGTGCTGCAGTGGCGCTCGCAGGAGACGAATGTGAAGCTGCGCTCCCTGGCGAAGCAATTGCTGACCGAGGTCGTGACGCTGCCCGTACCGACCGCCTCGGCCCAAAATCAGTTCGACCATTTGCTGCTGACGGTGCACGAACGCATTCCCGCGGAGCCGTCCGGGTAAATCGCTAGGCTTCGAAACATTCTTTCCTGGGCATGCTGCATATTCGGGGCGCCGCAGTGACGCCCAGGGAAGGGATTCGGAGTGTTCGAGGCGGTGAAAGGCATGGAATTGTTGGCGGTTGACCACGAGGCCCGCGAGGACGCTGTACTCGTTCGGGTCAAAGGCGATGTCGATTCCAGCACCGTCGACCAGCTCACGCCCCACCTGGTCGCCGCGCTGCAGGTGGCCGCGAAGCACCCGGCCCGGTTGGTGATCGTCGACCTGCAACCGGTGACCTTCTTCGGCAGCGCGGCGTTGAACGCGGTCCTCGACTGCCACGAAGGTGGCAAGGAAACCGGCACGTCGGTGCGGCTGGTCGCGGACAACGACCAGGTTCTTCGACCGATCCAGGTGACCGAGCTCGATCGCATCCTCGAGATCTACCCGACGCTTTCCGACGCCCTGCAACGCGACCGCCGGCAATGAACCCGCTGCCGGCCGACCTCGCGGCCGCGGTCGCCCTGGGCGGCGAGATGGGCCGCCGGTTTGCCGAGTTCGACTGGGACGCGCACCCTTTGGGTCCGCCGCAGCGGTGGCCGGCCGAATTCCGCGCGGCGGCGGTGACGGCGCTGACGTCGCGATTCCCGATCGTGCTGTGGCTGGGGGCGCAAGAGTTGTTCCTGGTCTACAACGACGCCTACATATCGGCGCTGGCCGACAAGCACCCGTCCGCGCTCGGCCGGCCCGGCCGGGAAGTGTGGTGGGACATCTGGGAATCGATCTCGCCCATGCTGGCGAGCGTCGTCGAGACGGGCAAGGCCACCTGGTCCGACGACCTGCTGCTGACGATGGTGGTCGAAGGCCGGCGGCTGGATCGGTATTTCACCTTCACCTACGGCCCGTTGATCGGCGACGGCGGCGACGTCTCCGGGATTTTCTGCGCGGTGAACGAAACGACCGAGCGGGTGCTGGGGGAGCGGCGCCTGCGCCTGCTCAACGACCTGGCCGCCGCCGTCATCGGAACTCAGAGCATCGATGACGCCGTCGGCGCGGCCGTCACGGTGTGTGCGGCCCAGCCCGCGGACCTGCCATTCATCGCCGTCTACGGCGCCGACGCCGACGTCGTGCTGCGCGGCGCGACGGCGTCGGTGCTGCCGGTCCTGCCGCGATCGCTTCGGGCGTTCACCGATGACGTCGGGGCGGCGCTGTCGGGGCTCGATGCGATCCTCGGTGCGGACTGTCCGGAGCGGGCGCTGGTGTTGCCGCTGGGCGAGGGCTCCGCCGCCGGGGCATTGGTCGTCGGCGTCAATCCGCGCTGCCCGCTCGACGACCAGTACCGCGGCTTCTGTCAGCTGTTGGCCGACCAGCTGTCGTCGACGTTCGCGCGGATAGCGTCCTACGAACAGCAGCGGCTGCGGGCCGACGCGCTGGCCGAGCTGGACCGCGCCAAGACGGCTTTTCTGACCAACGTCAGCCACGAATTCCGCACGCCGCTAACCCTTTTGCTGGGGCCGATCGAGGACGCGCTGTCCGACGCGCCGCCCGAAAGCGTACTGGCGGATCGCCTGACCACCGCCGGGCGTAACGCGCGGCGCCTGCAGCGCCTGGTGGACTCGTTGCTCGATTTCTCCCGCATCGAGGCGGGCCGGGCGAACGCGAACCTGGTCTGCACCGACGTCGGCGCGCTCACCGAGCACATCGCGTCGTCGTTCACCGAGCTGTGCCGGCGGGCGGGCCTGGAGCTCGTGTTGGACTGCGGCCCGGTGCTTGCCGACGTCGATCCGGCCATGTGGGAAACCATCGTGCTCAACCTGCTCTCCAACGCCGTCAAGTACACGCTGCGCGGATCGATCACGATCGAGGTGCGCGCCGAGGGCGACGGTTGTCGAATCGCATTGCGGGACACCGGGGTGGGCATCTCGCCGGAGGACCTGGACCGCCTGTTCGAACGCTTCTACCGGGCCGACAACATCCGCGGCCGCAGTGTGGAGGGCGCCGGCATCGGGCTGTCGCTGGTGCGTGGGCTCGTCGAGCTGCAACGCGGAACGGTGGAGATCGAGAGCGAACCGGATCGCGGAACCACGGTCACCATCCGGCTGCCGCGGTCGGTCGCCGACGCACCGGTCGAGCAGATCCCCGCGGGCACGCCGGACGTGAGCAACCCGTACGTGGCCGAGGCGCAGCAGTGGCTGACGGCCGTTGCGGATCCGGCCGCCGCCGCCCAGGACCGGCCGCGCCAATTGGTGTTGGTGGCCGACGACAACGCCGACATGCGAGCCCACCTGGAGCGGGTGCTATCGCCCCATTGGCAAACGGTTTTGGTGGCCGACGGGGAGTCGGCACTGGCCGCAACGAGGGAGCTGCGCCCGGACGCGATCGTGACCGACGTCATGATGCCGGGCCTCAGCGGCTTCGACCTGGTCGCGGCGATTCGCGCGGACCCTGCGCTCGCGGCCACGCCGGTGCTGATGCTGTCGGCGCGGGCCGGCCCGGAGGCCGTCGACGAGGGCTTCGCCGGCGGGGCCGACGACTACCTGCCCAAACCCTTCCGGTCGCAGGAGCTGGTCGACCGGGTGGCGTCCCGGTTGTCCGCGGTCGGCCGCGAGCGGGACCGCCAGTTCCGCGAGGCCCAGCTCGACCTGGTGCAGCTCGACTCCGCTCTGCAGGCCACCGACTCGGTGGCCGGAATACTGCGCGCGCTGATCGACACCTGCTCGGGCCCGGGGGATGCCGCCGCCGTGACAATCGGGTTGTTCGACGGCGAGCGCCACCTCCGGTTCGAGTACGCCGGCGACGTGCCCGCGGAGGTGCGGGACCGCTACCACGTCGCCGCGCTCGACGCCCCGCTGGTCGGGGTCGACGTCGTGAACAGCGGCGAGCCGATGGTCGTCGGCGACACCTTCGACCTGCCCCCGCGCTACGAGCACGCGGTGCGTGACACCGCGGCGAGCGTCCGCGCCTGTGTCGCTCATCCGTTGCGGGACAACGGTGGTCGCGTCGTCGGCGTGCTGGCGCTGCTGTGGCCCACGCCGCGCCGGTTCGGCGCCGCCGAACTCGACAGGTTCCGCCGGATGGCGGCCCTCACTCAGTCGGCGGTGGACCGGGTGCGCATCATGGCGCGCGAGCACCGGATCGCCGTCGACTTCCAGGAGCACCTGCTCGACTTGGATCGCGGCTCGACCGCGGCCGTCGTGGCGGCCGTGTACCAGCCGGCCGGGGAGGCGATGCGCGTCGGCGGCGACTGGTACTCGGTCACCCCGCTGGGGCGCGCCGGCCAGATCGGCATTTCGGTCGGCGACGTCGTCGGGCACGGCTTGGCCGCCGCGATCGTGATGAGCAGGCTGCGCGCCGCGGTGGCCGCCTCGGCGCTCAGCGCGGCCGAGCCGGCCGCAGTGCTGGGCGCGTTGGACCGGTACGCCGCCAGCGTCACGGGCGCCCGCTGCGCGACGGTGGCTTACGCCCTCGTCGACATCGGGGCCACGGATGGCGGCGGCGCCACCGTCAGCTACAGCTGCGCCGGGCATCCCTACCCGCTAGTCGTTCCAGCCGACGGGGACCCCGTCTACCTCGAGTCGGGTCGGCGGCCCCCGGTGGCGGTCTGGGAGAGCGGCCCGGATAACGGCCCAGACAACGTCACCGCGACGGCCGAGCTGGCACCGGGAAGCCTGCTCCTGCTCTATACCGACGGACTGATCGAGCGGGCCGGGGAGACGCTGGACCGGGGATTCGCCCGCCTGAAGGCCGCGGCCGCCGATTGCGCCGGCTTGCCGGTCGAATCGGTGTGTGCCGAGCTGCTGGCGTGCATGGCCCCGCCGGGGGGTTACCGCGACGACGTGGTGGTGCTCGCGCTGCGCCCGAGCCACGCGGCCGCGCGCAGCTTCGCCACCGTGCTGCCGGCGGTGCCGGCGCAGATCCCAGTCGCGCGCCGCCAGCTGCGCGGCTGGCTGGACAGCATCGCGGCGGCGCCGCACCGCGAAGAGGACGTCCTGCTGGCGACGGGCGAGGCGGTCACCAACGCCATCGAGCACGGCAGCCGCTGCGAGGCGCGCCGTACCGTCTCCGTCGAGGCCTTCCTAAACGGGGAGACCGTCGCGGTCACCGTCAGCGACACGGGGAGCTGGGCTGGCGATTCGTCCGCCAGCCTGCGCAGCCGACGGCGCGGGCGCGGGCTCACCCTGATCGGTGGGCTGGCCGACCGCGTCGCCACCGACCGCACCCCGGGCGGCACCCGGGTCACGCTGGAGTTCGATAACGCGGTGAGCGGCTAAGCCTCTTCCATCGCCTCGCCCAGCTCCTCGAGGAGCCGGTTGTGGTGGTTGCTCGCGAGCACGTGGCCGGCGGCGATGACCAGGGCGACGGGCCAGTCGATGAGTTCGAACGCCGCCAGGGCCGCCAGGCCGCCGTAGTAGGCCAGCTGCTCGGGTCGCGGAATCTCCACCTGACCCACCACCGGCACGTTCACCACGAACGTTTCGCCCTCGCGGATCTTCTGCACCGCTTCGCTCTGCGAGGTCCCCTTGCGCGATTTCTTTTCGGCCATGATTCGCCTTTCGGTAACGAAGGGTTTGCCGCCCCGCCGAGTACTCCGACCACCGTCGGACTTATGTCGACGACCGACTCCGTGTCCGATCCGCTGGTTTCGTCGATCGCTTTGGTGCTGAAGGTGCCTCTGGTGCAACTTTATGCGCTGCTTTGGCGGGCCGGGGTGGTTGAGATTCGCCATTCCGATCGGACGGCGCATCGGTCGTCGCGTCAGGTCCTGGTGGCAGCGTGTGCGGGCTGCCCCAACCGTCCGAAAACCGGTTCAGAACCGCTATCGCGACAGTCGCCCCGGCGGCGGCGCCCAGAGCTTGTCCCCAGCCGACCGGACCAAGCGGTGTGCAGCCGAGCAACTGGCTGACCACCGGGATGCTGATCAGCGTCCCCATCGCGCCGAGCGAACCCACCGCCGTGAGCACCACCAGCGGGGCGTGAGAGTCCAGCAGCGTCTGGCCGAGCTCGGCGCCCACCAGCGCCACCAGCGCCACGGTGGAGGCCCGCTGCGGGCGTCCCGTGACGCTCGCCATCGCCCACGCCACCGTCGTCGCGGCGGCCGTGGTGACGCCGCGGATGGCCACCGCGCGCCACAGCGCGGGCTGGTCGGGGCCCCGAATGCCCGGGTCCATCGGGGTGCTGGGCTCGCTGACCGCCAGGGCGGCGGCCGGCAGCGCGTCGGTCATCATGTTCACAAGCAGCAGCTGCCGGGTGTTCAGCGGCGACGTGCCGGTGATCGCGCTGCCGATGACGGCGAACAGCACCTCGCCGGCGTTGCCGCCGAGCAGCACCGACACCGCCGCCTGCACCCGCTGCCAGAGCTGGCGCCCCTCCTCGATGGCCTGCACCAGCGCCTCGATTCGGGCGTCCACCAGCACCACGTCGGCCGCCATGTGGGCCGGGTCGCTGCCGCCCGCGACCACGCCGATGCCGACGGTGGCGGCCCGGATGGCGGCGGCGTCGTTGGAGCCGTCGCCGACCATCGCGCACAGCACGCCGGCGCCCTCCAGTGTCTGGACCACCTGCACCTTGTTCTCGGGCGTCATCCGCGCGAAGATCACCCGCTCGGTCACGACGCGCTCTTGGTCCTTGCGCGACAACGCGTCCCACTCGGAACCGCTGATCACCTGCTCGTCGGTCACCGATAGGCCCAGCTCCCGGGCGATGGCCAGCGCGGTGATGGGGTGGTCGCCGGTGATCAGCTTGATGCCCACGCCCTGGCGGCGCAGGTTCGCCAGGAGGTCGACCGCCTCGGGGCGCGGGGTGTCGGACAGGCCGAGGAACCCGGTCAGGGTCAGCCCGTCGCGGCAGAAGTCCGCGATGTCGTCCGGGTCGTCGCGGATCGCCTCGGCCTGTTGCGCCGTCAGCCGGCGCTGCGCCACCGCGATCACCCGCAGACCGCCGGCGGCCAGTTCGCCGACCGCTTTCTGGATCTTCGGGCCGGTGTTCTCACAGGCGGCCAGCACCACTTCGGGCGCCCCCTTGACGGTCAGCTCCGTGCCGGTGACCGAGGCGGAGAACGACCGCCCGGAGCGGAAGGGCAGGTGCGCGTCCGCTTCCCCGGTCGGCGCCGAGCCGTCGAGCGAACGCTGCGCCGCCTCGACGATCGCGGCGTCGGTGGCGTGCGCCTGGGGGCTGCCGTTGGCGGCGGGGGCGGCGTGCGCCGCGTGGCGCAGCACCTCCTCCGGCGAGTGCCCCGGCGCCGGACGGACCTCCGCCACCCGCAGGCGGTTCTCGCTCAGCGTGCCCGTCTTGTCGAAGCAGACGACGTCGATGCGGCCGAGCGCCTCCACCGAGCGCGGAACGCGGACCAGCGCGCCGAACTTGGTCAACCGTCGCGCGGAGGCCGACTGCGCCAGCGTCGCCACCAGGGGCATCCCTTCGGGGACCGCGGCGACGGCGATGGCGATGCCGCTGGCCACCGCCTGGCGCAGGCCCGTTCCGCGCAACATCCCCAACCCGCCGACCAGCGCGCCGCCGGTGACGCTGACGGGGAACGCCCGGTTGGTGAGCTGGCTGAGCTGGTGCTGCAGGCCGATGTCGGACGCGGTGTCGCCGGACACCAGCTCGGCGGCGCGGCGCTCCTGGGTGTCGGCGCCGACCGCGGTCACCACGGCGACCGCGGTGCCCGCCACGACGGTGGTCCCGGCGTACAGCATGCAGCGACGCTCGGCGAGGTCGGCGCCCGGCGTGGCGTCGACCTGCTTCTCCACCGACAGCGACTCGCCGGTCAGCGTCGACTCGTCGACCTCGACGTCGACCTCCTCGAGGATCCGCGCGTCGGCGGGCACCACCTCGTGCGTCCGGATCTCGATGATGTCGCCGGGCCGCAGCTGCGCCGCGATGACGTCGGTGTAGCTGCGCTCGCCGTCCGGGCCGGTGTCGACCCTGCGGGCCGGCGGGATCTGCTGTGCCAGCAGGCGATCGAGGCGGTTCTCGGCGCGCAGCCGCTGGCTGGCCGCCAGGATCGAGTTGCCGGTCAAGACCGAGAACACCAGGACGGCATCGACGGGGGAACCGAGCACCGCGCTGGCCGCCGACCCGAGCGCCAGCACCGGGGTCAGCGGGTCGGTCAGCTCGGCACGCACGGCCTTGAGGAGTTGCCACACGGCGTTCGGCGGCGCTTCGACCCGCCCTTCGGGCTCGGCCTGCGCGTCCGGCTCGGGCGGCGGCAGGGCCTTGCGCACCTGCTCGACGGACATCGCGTGCCACTCGTGAACGGCCGCCGGCCGCGGCGCGTCCGCCGTCATGATCCCGCGGGCCAGCAGGTAGCCGGACAGCGCGCCCGCCGCGGCGCCGGTGGTCACCGGTCCGGGGCCCAGGCCGCGCACGCCCGGAATCATCAGCAGCGATCCCATGGCCGTCGCGCCGGCCGATATCCCGACCCCGCGCTGGGTGGCGGCCTTGGCCGCGGGAAGCGCGTGCAGCACCCGCCAGGCGGCCGCGAGGTCGGGCAGCAGCAGGTCCGCGCACCAGGGCGGCGGGCCGCCGCCGGGCTGCGGTAGCACGCCCAGCCCCACGTCTGCCGACGAAAGCGCTTGTGCGCCGGACGATGACAGCAGTGCGACGGTTCTGCCCTGCTGTTGCAGGTCCGCGACGGCGCGCGCGAGCGCGTCGTCCATCGAGCCGTTGGCGAGCGGGATGATCTCGTCGAACGCGGGGCGCAGCTCGCCCAGGGAATCGACGTCGACCGACACCAGCTCCGCTCCCGTGCGGTGCGCCTCGGCGACCACGGCCGACGCCAGCGGGTCGTGGGAGGGGCGGAAGAGCGCCTCGACCGCCGCGTGCGGCTCGCTGGCGGACATCCCGGGCACCCGGTGCCAGCCCGGCCGTTGGCCGTTGTTCTGCAGCACCAGCTGGGCGCGGTTCCAGGCGGCGGACAGTTCACGCTCGTCGGCGCCGCGGATGCGCGCCACCCGCATGCCGGTGGTGCACAGCACCCGCGGGTCGATGACGATCGCGTCGACGCGGTCCAGGCGGCGCAGCGCGTCGGGCCGCAGCGACAGGACGGCGTGCCGGTCGGCCAACCCGCGTCCCAGGGCGGCGGCGAAAGCCTCCGGCGTGGTCCGGCTGGCCTTGGGGGCGGTCACCAGCACGGCGGTGGCGGTCATGTTCGGGTTGCGGGTGGTGGCGCCGACCAGGCCCGCGCCGAGCGCCTGGATGAGCGCGAAGCGGCCGGCTGCGCCGCGTTCCACCACCCGGGCCCGCGGCGGCCGCGGCGACGGCGCGTCGCCGGGCGGCTGGTCGGCGTGGCGGGCCAGCTCAGGTTCGTGCCGTCGCCAGGCGCGTGCCTCGGCGCGGCATTCGGCGGCCTTCAGCGACTGCATCAGCAGGCCCACCGACAGCGACGCCGGCGCGAGCGTGACGGTTTCGGCGGCCGTCATGGCCAGTGTCAGCACGGTGTCGGTCGCGGGTCCGCCGATGCGGTCCTCGAGCAGGCGTCGTAGCCAGGGCTGGTAGTCGATCGCCACGACGGGCGCCTGGATCCCGATCGGCAGTCGTGGCCAGCGCAGCGCACGCCCGGCCAGCGCGATGCCCAGCCCGGCCGCGTTGGCGGCCACGGTCACGGCCCGGGTCGCCGCCACCACGCCGTCGCCCGGCAAAGCCGTCGCGGGCGCCTTGTTGGTTGCGCGGCAACGTTTTTCGGCGTCCTCGACAACGCGGCACAGGTCACGCAGCGAAATGTCCGGATCGGCGAGGGTGACGACGACGCGGGACAGTGGGTGGTTCAGGCTGGCCGACGTGACGCCGGGGTGGTCGCCCAGCCCGTCGAGCACGGCGCGGCCCAATCCGCCGTCATTCGCGTCTTCGAGGCCGCGCACCTCGATCCAGGCGCGCTGCTCGCCGCGCCAACAGCGCCGGCTCAGCGTTTCGGCGGGGAGGTCGCCGGTGAGCGCCCTGGCGCCTTCGCGCAGCGGAATCGCCGCGATGTGAAGGGCCTCTTGTGCCAGTCCGGTGAGACCCCGCAGCGGCGTCGATCGTGGTAGCGACGTGACAATGCTCAAGGGCTCCCCGGACGATTCTTAGTTGGTGCTGCGCAGCTCGGCGGCACCGGCGCGGCGCCCGGCCGCCTTCTTGGCCGCCGGCTTGCTGGCGGCCTTCTGCGGCGCCGCCTTCTTCGACGGCTCGGAGGGTACCGGCTTGAGGTTGGCCTTCGGCGCGGCGCCGTTCTGCGGTTTGCGATTCATCTTGTGCAACAGGAGCGCCCCGCCCCCGACGGCCAGCAGCACCGGCCACTCGACCAGTCCGGCCACGCCGATCGCGCCGAGCGCCAACGCGGCCGCGGGCGTCGAGTGACTGCCGCTGTTGATCCCGCGCTTGATGCCCTCGGCGGCTCCCGTGACACCGCCGACGACTCCGTTGACGGCGGCCCCGCCCACGGCTCCGGCGGCCGCCGTGGTCGCGTCCGCGGCGCGTCCCACCGTCTTGCCCACGTTGCGTACTGCCCCGCCGACGACACCCATGATCACTCCCTGGTATCTCATCGCTCTCACTGGGAACCGCGTGGCAACCCGTATACCCGTTGAACGCGAGGTTAACAGCAACAACGAAATAGTTCTCTGCATCTATAGGGCGAAAGCCTGCCACGTTACAAACGCGCGTACAACGAGCAACTTCTTAAACCGGGCTCACATGGAGCTTAAACCGGGCTCACATCGACCAGCACCGGCGCGTGATCGCTCGGGGCCTTGCCCTTGCGCTCGTCGCGGGCGATCTGGGCGCCGGTGACGCGGCCGGCCAACGCCGGTGACGCGAGGATGAAATCGATGCGCATGCCCCGGTTCTTCGGGAACCGCAGCTGGGTGTAGTCCCAGTAGGTGTAGACGCCGGGGCCAGGCGTGAAAGGCCTTACCACGTCGGTGAATTGCGCGTCGACGATGGCGTCGAACGCGCGCCGCTCGGGCTCGGACACGTGGGTCGCGCCGGCATAGTATTCGGTGCTCCACACGTCCTCGTCCGTCGGGGCGATGTTCCAGTCGCCGACCAGCGCGATCGGCGCCGCGGGGTCGTCGCGCAGCCAACCCGCGGCCGTATCCCGCAGCGCTGCAAGCCAATTCAGCTTGTACGTGTAGTGCGGGTCGCCGACGGCGCGGCCGTTGGGCACGTACAGGCTCCACACCCGCACCCCGGCGCAGGTGGCGCCCAGCGCGCGGGCCTCCGCCGTGGCGGCCACCTCCGGCTTGGACGTCCAGGTGGGCTGGCCCTCGAAGCCGATCGCGACGTCGTCGAGGCCGACGCGTGAGGCGATGGCCACGCCGTTCCATTGGTTGAAGCCGACGTGTGCGACCTCGTAGCCCAGTTCGAAGAACGGCAGGGTGGGGAACTGGCCGTCGGCGCACTTGGTCTCCTGCATGGCAAGCACGTCGACGTCGGCGCGGGCCAGCCAGTCGAGGACGCGGTCGAGGCGCGTGCGAATCGAATTCACGTTCCAGGTGGCCAAGCGAATCGCGCCGTCGGGCATGGCTAGACGGTATCGATCGCCCGGATATAGCGGCGGCGGTGGTGTAGCCGGAAGCCGAGTGCCGCGGCCAGGGCGAGGTTGTCGGCGTCGTCGTCACCGACTTGCAGGCAACCGCGGGTCGCCCCTTGGCCGGCGCCCCAGGCCAACAGCGTCTCGCACTCGGGAGGCGCCGGGCCGTCGGCCGCCAGGCACAGCCACCGGGTCCCGTCGGGCGCTTCGGTGACCGCCGCGCGCCAGCCCCCGTCGCGCCGTTGTCCCGGCGTGACGCCCGAGAGATCGCGCACCAGGATCTGTTCGGTGCGTTCACTCGGCACGCCGGTCGGGATGGGGAGCAAGCGGTCGGGGATGGCCAGCCGCGGTGTCAGGTGTCGGCGTCGATACCAGTCGACGATCGCCGGGACGGCGGTCATTTGGGCCGAGATATCAAGTGGTAAAGCCGAATTGGCGAAGGACCCGGGCCCGGCGCGCAGCAGCCAGCCGTCGACCCAGGCCTGTTCGGCGCCGGGCCACGCCGCGGCGGCCGCGTGCTCGACCGCCCGGATGTCGGAGGTGCGCACCGGCGCGTCGGTCAGCGCCCGGAGCGCGACGACGTCGGTGGGCGCGAACTGCACCACCGCGCCGGTTTTCGTCCGTACCCGTACCAGCGGATCGACCGCCAGCAGGTGTCCGACCGCATCGGTCAGCGGCGGAACGGATCCGGCGGGGAGCCGATAGCGAACCGTCACCCGCGTTCCCAGGTCCGGCCACGCGACCATCAGTGACCGAACGGGTCCGGCCCCTCGCCCGGCAGCCACGACAGTCCCGGAACGCCCCAACCGTGTGACTTCACGGCGCGTTTCGCGGCGCGCGCGTGCCGGCCGATGAGGCGGTCCAGGTACAGGAAGCCGTCCAGGTGCCCGGTCTCGTGTTGCAGCATCCGCGCGAACAGGCCGGTGCCCTCGATGGCGATCGGGCTGCCGTCGGCGTCGAGCCCGGTCACCCGCGCCCACTTCGCCCGGCCGGTGGGGAACGACTCGCCCGGCACCGACAGGCAGCCCTCGTCGTCGTCACCCGGGTCCGGCATGGTCTCGGGAATCTCGGAGGTCTCCAGGACCGGGTTGATGACGACGCCGCGCCGGCGGTCGGTCAGCCCGCGGTCCTCGGAGCAGTCGTAGACGAAGAGCCGCAGACCGTATCCGATCTGGTTGGCGGCGAGCCCGACGCCGTGCGCGGCGTCCATGGTGTCGTACATGGTGGCGATCAGCTCGGGCAGCTCGGCCGGCAGCGAACCGTCGGCGGCGACGGCCACCGGCGTCGTCGGGGCGTGCAGGACCGGGTCTCCGACGATGCGTATGGGTACGACTGCCATGATCGGTCAGCTTATTCAAGGGCCACCGCGGCCTCCGGGGGAGCCGGGCAATCACAGCGAATCGGCCGACTCGCGGGTCTGGATTACGGCTTGAGGGTTCGCGGCGTGGTTCAATATTCGCGCGAACATGCCCTTGAAACGCCTACGTAAGTCAAGTCATTCGAGCACGTCGAGAATCGCCGGAAGGGTCCAGGGGAAGCGGATATGGACAGCGCCATGGCGCGGGCAAATCGATCGGGGGACGACGCTGAAATCGCCGATGGCCTCACCCGTCGCGAGCACGACATCCTGGCGTTCGAGCGCCAATGGTGGAAGTACGCCGGGGTGAAAGAGGACGCCATCAAGGAGCTGTTCTCGATGTCGGCGACGCGTTACTACCAGGTGCTCAACGCGCTGGTCGATCGGCCCGAGGCGCTCGCCGCCGACCCGATGCTGGTGAAGCGGCTGCGGCGGCTGCGCGCCAGCCGGCAGAAGGCGCGGGCCGCGCGCCGCCTCGGCTTCGAGGTGACCTAACTCGCTACAGTGGGGCACGATGAAAGAGCGCGTGCCCGACTCCACGGGCCTTCCCCTTCGGGCCATGGTGATGGTGCTGTTGTTCCTGGGCGTCATCTTCCTGCTGCTCGGCTGGCAGGCGCTCAGTTCCTCCGGGAAGTCCGATGACGAGTCGGCCTCGGCGGCGTCCAGCGTCACCAGCACCACCACCTCGTCGGCCGCCACCAGCAGCGCCCCCGCGAACCAGGCCGAGGTGCACGTCTACAACATCTCGTCCAAAGAGGGTGTCGCCGCAAAGACCAAGGATCAGCTCACGTCCGCCGGGTTCAAGGTGACCGACGTCGGCAACCTGACGATCCCCGACGTCACGGCGACGACGGTGTACTACACCGACGCCGAAGGCGAGCACGCCACCGCGGACGCGGTGGGCCAGAAGTTGGGAGCGCCCGTCCAGCCGCGGATTCCGGCGCTCAAGGACCAGCCGCCCGGCGTCATCGTCCTGGTGACGGGCTGAGGGTCGCTGCTCGGAAATTCGGGGGTGCTCGGGATAGGCTCTCGCTATGCCTAAGCACCGCAGCGCCGCCGCCATACCCGCCCTATTCGCGGTGGGTTGCGTCGCCTTGGTGGGCGCGTGCGCATCGCCCCAGCACGCCTCGTCGGTCCCCGGCACCACTCCGGCGGTGTGGACCGGGTCGAGCGCGCCGACGGCCAGTGCGGGCGCCGAGGGCGATCAGCAACAGCAGCCCGCGGGCCGCAGCATCATCACCCGGCTGAAGGGACCCGACGGGGTCGAGGTGGCGACCGCGAAGTTCGATTTCAGCAACGGCTACGCCACCATCACGATCGCGACGAGCGGCGCCGGCCACCTCGCGCCGGGGTTCCACGGCGTACACATCCACAAGGTCGGCAAGTGCGAGGCCAATTCGACGGCCCCGACCGGCGGCGCGCCCGGCGACTTCCTGTCCGCCGGCGGGCATTTCCAGGCGCCGGGGCATTCCGGGTCACCGGAGAGCGGCGACCTGACCTCGCTGCAGGTCCGCAAGGACGGGGTCGGGATGTTGGTGACGACCACCGACGCCTTCGCCATGGAGGACCTGCTGACCGGCGAGAAGACCGCGATCGTGATCCACGCGGGCGCCGACAATTTCGCGAACATCCCATCGGATCGCTACAACCAGACCAACGGAACGCCGGGCCCCGACCAGATGACGATGACGACCGGTGACGCCGGCAAGCGGGTGGCGTGCGGTGTCATCGGTGCCGGCTAGCAGGTCCCGCGCTCACATCGATTTCGCCCGCTCACCGCGGCCGACCATCGGCGTGGAATGGGAATTCGCGCTCATCGACGCGCAGACCCGCGACCTGAGCAACGAAGCCCCCGCCGTGATCGCCGAGATCGGCCAAAACCCGCGCGTGCACAAGGAATTGCTGCGCAACACCGTCGAGGTGGTCAGCGGCATCTGTGAATGTTCCGCGGAGGCGATGCAGGACCTGCGCGATACCTTGGGCCCGGCCCGCAAGATCGTCCGCGACCGCGGCATGGAGCTGTTCTGCGCGGGCACCCACCCGTTCGCCAAGTGGTCCGCGCAGAAGCTCACCGACGCGCCGCGCTACGCCGAGCTGATCAAGCGCACCCAGTGGTGGGGCCGGCAGATGCTGATCTGGGGAGTTCATGTGCACGTTGGGATCTCGTCGGCCAACAAGGTGATGCCGATCATGACGTCGCTGCTCAACTACTACCCGCACCTGCTCGCGCTGTCGGCGTCGTCGCCGTGGTGGGCCGGGGAGGACACCGGGTATGCGAGCAATCGCGCGATGATGTTCCAGCAGCTGCCGACGGCCGGTTTGCCGTTCCACTTTCAGACCTGGGCCGAGTTCGAAGGCTTCGTCTACGACCAGAAGAAGACCGGCATCATCGACCACATGGACGAAATCCGTTGGGACATCAGGCCTTCGCCGCACCTGGGCACACTCGAGGTGCGGGTGTGCGACGGCGTGCCCAACCTGCGTGAGCTCGGTGCGCTGGTCGCGTTGACGCACTGCCTGGTGGTGGACCTGGACCGCCGGCTGGACGCCGGCGACTCGTTGCCGATCATGCCGCCGTGGCATGTCCAGGAGAACAAGTGGCGCGCGGCGCGATACGGCCTGGACGCGGTGATCATCCTGGACGCCGAGAGCAACGAGCGGCTGGTCACCGAGGACCTCGACGATGTGCTGACCCGGCTGGAACCGATTGCGAAGTCGCTGCATTGCGCCGACGAACTGGCCGCGGTCTCCGACATTTGCCAAAGCGGGGCGTCATACCAGCGGCAGCGGCGGGTGGCTGAGGAGCACGACGGCGACCTGCGCGCGGTCGTCGACGCGCTGGTGGCCGAGCTGGACATTTAACATCATGGCGGATCCCGAAACCCTTGAGCTGGCGATGTTTCCGCTGGAGTCGGCGCTGCTACCCGACCAGGAGTTGCCGCTGCGCATCTTCGAGCCCCGTTACGGCGCGTTGGTGCGGCGCTGCCTCGACCGCGACGAACCGTTCGGCGTCGTGCTGATCGCGCAGGGCCGCGAGGTCGGCGGCGGCGAGGCGCGCTGTGACGTCGGGGTCCTGTCGCGCATCGACGAACACGCCGACCACGGCACCGGCCGGTACGCGCTGCGCTGCCGGACCGGTGAGCGGATCCGGGTGCGCCAGTGGCTGCCCGACGACCCGTATCCGCGCGCGATAGTGACGCGCTGGCCCGACGAACCGGGCGACCCGGTGTCCGGCGCGCAGCTACACGAGCTCGAGGATCGGGTGATCGCTCTGTTCGAACGGATCGCGGAGGCCCGCGACGCCCGGCTGCCGGGCCGCGAGGTGCTGCTGGGCTACCGGGAGGGCGACGCCGCCGACGCCGGACAACGCCTGCTCGCGTTGGCATCTCGCATCCCGATCGGCGCCGCCGATCGCTATGCCGTGCTGTCGGCGCCGTCGGCCGCCGATCGCTTCGCCGCGCTCAGCGAGGCCGTGGACGCGCTTGCCGACATGGTGGAGTTCCAGCTGTCAGAGTAGGGGGCAAGGCGATGAGCGCCGACATGACGATCGACATCGAGGCGGGCGTGGCGGTGCTGACGCTGAACCGCCCCGAACATCTCAACGCCTACACCGCCGAGATGGGCGCGCTGCTGAGCCGGGCCTACCGCGACTGCGACGCCGACGACGACGTCCGCGCCATCGTGGTGACCGGTGCGGGCAGGGCGTTTTGCGTCGGCGCGGATTTCTCGGGCAACATCTCGCCGTTCGACGCCCCGTCGGACCGCGACGCGTTCTCGGCGTCACCGATCGACCCGGCCGCCTTCGAGTTGCGCAAGCCGGTGATCGCCGCGCTCAACGGTCACGCGATCGGGATCGGCCTGACGATCGCGCTGCAGGCCGACATCCGTCTGGTCGCCGAGGACGCGAAATACGGTGTGGTGCAGGTGCGCCGGGGCGTGATCCCCGACTGCATGTCGCACTGGACGCTCGCGCACCTGGCCACCCTGGGGGTGGCCGCCGAGGTCCTGCTCACCGGGCGCACCTTCACCGGCGCCGAGGCGGTGGCGCTGGGCGTCGCGAACCGGGCGCTGCCGTCCGAGCGAGTGCTCGAGTCCGCGGTGGAGATGGCCCGCGACATCGCGGCCCACGTGGCGCCGATGTCCGCGGCGTTGTGCAAGCGGCTGCTGTGGGACAGCGCCATCCACAACTACAGCCCGCGAGAGGTCGCGTCGCTGGAAACCCAGCTGCACCACCGCGTGATGGGCACCGCCGACGCCCGCGAGGGCGTCACCGCGTTCCTGGACCGGCGGCCGCCCCGATTCAGCTCGCGGCTCTCGGCCGACTGGACGCCGCTGCCCGAGCCGTGAATCAGGCCCTGTCACATAGCTTTTCGGACAGGAGCCACCAGTCCGCCGCGCGCCGTTCGTCGCGCGCGTAGGGCGCGACCGCGTCGCTGATCCGGCAATCTTCCAGGTACAGCGCGCCTTTGTCCGCAAGCTCGGGGCTGACGACGGCCCACACCTGGGTGGCCGCGCCCTGTTCGGGCGTGGCGAGCTCCAGGGAGCCGTCGCTCGATTCGCCGCGGGCGGCGGCGCGGGCGGCGACCATCGTGCGTAACTCGGAGAAGTCGGCGCGGGACATGTAGCGCGCCAGGGAGGTGGCCACGGTGCCGGGGTGGACGGCGTAGGCGCGGATGCGCGAGCCCCGCAGCCGCCGGTCCGCTTCGATCGCGTGCAGGATGTTCGCCGTCTTGGACGCGCCGTACGCGACGAACTTGTCGTAATCCCGTCGCTCCCAGTTTGGGTCGTCGAAGTCGACGTCTCCCATGACGTGCCCGCCCGAGGACAGGATGACGATTCGCGCGCTCCCGGCGGCGGCCAGTTGAGGGATCAGCAGTCGGGTGAGTTCGAAGTGCCCGAAATGGTTTGTGCCGATTTGTGTTTCGAAACCGTCGGCGGTCCGGCCGAACGGGGTGAACATGACGCCGGCGTTGTTCATCAACACGTCTATCACCGGCGCGATGTCGCGGATCGCGCCCGCCGCCGCGCGGACGCTGGCCAGCGCCGTGAGGTCGAGCGCCACCGTCGAGGCCCGGGCGCCGGGCACCTCGGCCTCCACCCATCGGGCCGTCTGCGCCAGGGCGCCGGGGTTGCGCGCCGCCAGGACGACGTGCGCGCCGGCGGAGGCGAGCGCGCGTGCGGATTCGCGGCCCAGCCCGGACGACGCGCCCGTGATCACACATGTCTTGCCGGACAACTCGATTCCGTCGACGACCTGCAGGGCGGTGCGGCGTTCGCTCATGCCCGATGACAGTAGCTGCTAGCGCGCGGGGTTGAGCTCCAACGGGAGGTCGGTGGCGGGCTCGGCCGCCGCGTGTCCGTTGCGGATGGCGAGGCCGCCGACCGCGGCGCCGACGAAGAACAACGCCGCGCTGACGCCCATGAGCCGGGCGAAGCTGGCGTCGGTGAGCCGGTTGGCGGTGATCACTCCCACGCAGGCCACCGCGATCAGCGCGGAGGTACGCCCCGTCGCGTTCTGTATCGCGGCGGCGATTCCGCTGTGCGCGGACTTGACGGCGGACAAATTGACCACGGTCAGGGGGGTGACGGCAAGGACCATGCCGACGGCCAGCACGATCCGGCCCGGCAGCACGTCGGTGAGGGCGTGCAATCCGTGCGCGGTGGGGCGAATGAGCAGCAGCCCGAGCCCGGCCAGCGCGGGGCCCGCCATCAGGAAGATGCGCGGTCCGATCCAGGCGGCCATGCCGCCGACGCCGCGGGCGAACAGCAACGACATGATCGGGCTGGGCAGCGTGATCAGGCCCGAGGCGGTGGCCGAATACCCCGCGACCTCCTGCAGGTACAGCGCGATCGCCAACGAACCCATCGTGATGCCGCCGTAGACGAACGCGGTGACCAGGTTGGCCCCGGCGAAGTTGCGGGCGGCGAACAGGCTCAACGGCACCATCGGGTGGGGCGTGCGGCGCTGCCACGCCACGAACGCCAGCAGTGCCGCGATGCCCACCGCCAACGCCGCCCTGACCAGTGCGTCGGCCCAGCCCCGCCGGCCCTGTTCGATCAGCGCGTACACCGTGGCGGCCAGCCCGACCGCCGACAGCGCTGCGCCGACCATGTCGAGGGGCGCGCGTCCGGACGGTCCGGGAATCCCGCGCAGCCAGTACGTCAACGCAAAGCCGACGGCCACGGGAACCGCCGACAAGACGTAGATCCAGCGCCAGCCCAGAAAGTCCACGGCCAGCCCGCCGAGCAGCGGCCCCACCGCGAAGGCGGTTCCGGTCCAGGCCGTCCACGATCCGATCGCGGCCGGCCGGTCGGCCGGCTCGAACGTCGAGTTGATCAGGGCCAGCGAGCCGGGCACCAGAAACGCGCCGCCCAGTCCCTGGACGAGGCGCCCGGCGATCAGCATCGACGGGGTGCCCGCGGTCGCCGCCATCACCGAGCCGACCCCGAAGGCCGCCAGCGCCAAGCGCATCACCCGTATCCGACCGAACAGGTCGGAGATGGCACCGCCGGGCAGGACCATGGCCGCCACGGCCAGCAGGTAGCCGTCCACCACCCACTGTTGGGTGCACATGCCCCCGCCGACGTCGCGCCCCATGGCCGGCAGGGCCAGGTTCACGACGGTGCCGTCGAGGAATACGACCGCCGAGACCATGATCGCCACCGTCATGACCCGCGTCGTCGGGGCGACATCAGGGAACTTCACGAAACCGGTCCTGCTCTTCTGGTGAGGTTGTCGGATGCCTGTTTGTAGGCATCCGGGTTACACCAATTCGGACGAACGAAGGGGCCAAACGGTTCAGGTGTGTGCCGCAACGCGTTTCACGAGCCCCGGCGCCACGGCCCGATGCAGCGGGCCGACCGCGGCCCACACCGCTCGGGCGGCGAGGCGGTTGTAATGCACGCCGGTGATGAGCATCACCCGGCCGTCCCGGCGCCGCAGCGTCAACCGGCCGCGGATGAGCGGCCCGCCCGACGTCAGCACGATCTCCTCGCGATCCGAACGCGTGATCGGCCAGCCGATGATGTGGTCCGGCGAGGAGTACGGACCCAGGCGAAGCCTCAGCACGTGGCGGTGGATGCAGCGCACGAGGTTACCGCCCGCACCCGGCCTGCGCCCCACCGCGTCGCGGAGCGTCTGTTCGGCGGTGCGTGAATCACCTTGCGGGATAGGGGCCTCGAAGACGTCGGCATAGTCGGCCTCGCTCCCGCCGAGCGCCGCCGCCGCGATGCGTTTCAGCACCCTGCGCACCACGATTCGGTGTGCGCCGGTTCCGATGACGAGCGCGCGATAGGCCTTGCCGTGGATGCCGGGGAAGGCCGCCCAGGTCGCGGAGCGCACCCGGGTGCCGGGTGCCACGTCGTCCAACTCGAACACCCACCGGTAGATCGCGAACGGGTGGCGGCCCTTGAGCGCGAACAGCTCCGGGCGCCGCGCCTCGTCCAACACGAAGCCCGTCGGCACGGTCGACGGGTCGAGCGGGTCGCGGCACATCACCCGCAGCAGCGCCGACCACGTGTCGGCGCGATTCGCGGGCACGGTTATGGCATGCTCATCGATATAGGGTAATCGTTCCATATAGAAGGAATGTACTAGATCATGGCGCCTCCGCGGAAGCACGAAACCGATGTGATCCTGGACGCAGCCCGGGCGCTGGTGCTCGACGGGGGACCGCGGGCGGCGAGCGTCGCGGCGATCTCCGAGGCGAGCGGCGCGCCCGCCGGCACGCTGTATCACCGGTTCGGCAATCGCGACGGCATCCTGACGGCGGCGTGGCTGCGGGCGCTCGAACGTTTCCAGGCGCGGGCGCTGGCCGCCGAGGGCGAGACGGCCATCGACACGGCGGTGGCGATGGCCGTGGCCGCCGTCGGATTCGCCCGCGAGCTCCCCGAGGACGCCCGACTGTTGTTGACTATCCGGCCCACCGACCTGCTCGACGACGAGCCCGACGCGGCGTTCCGGGAGACGCTCGCCACGATGAATGCGCCCCTGACCCAACGGCTTTCGGATCTGGCGAAGCAGCTGTACGGAAGACGCGACCGGCGATCGGTCGACGCCGTCGCGCGCGCGGTGGCCGACCTGCCGTATGCCGTCGTCCGCCGCCACGCGCACGACGAGCCGATGCCACCCTGGCTGGAGGCCGACGTCGCGGCGTCGGCCCGCGCGGTGTTAGAGCGTTTTGCCGAACGCGCGTAGGGACTCCACCTGCGCGGGGTCCAGCGACGGGCGGACGGTCTTGCGCGCGGCGTCGAGGTCGGCGGCCGTCACGTCGGAGGCGTCCAGGGAGCGTCGCATGGCGGTCAGCGCGGCCTCCCGCAGCAGCGCGACGCAGTCGGCGGCGCTGTAGCCGTCGAGCGAGGCGGCCACCGCGTCGAGGTCGACGTCGTCGCTCAGCGGGATGGACTTGCCTGCGGTGCGCAGGATTTCGCCGCGGGCCGCGGCGTCGGGCGGTTCGACGAATACCAGCCGCTCCAGCCGGCCCGGGCGCAGTAGCGCCGGGTCGATCAGGTCGGGCCGGTTGGTGGCGCCCAGCACGACAACGTCGCGCAGCGGGTCGATGCCGTCGAGCTCGGTCAGCAGCGCGGCCACCACCCGGTCGGTGACGCCGGAGTCGAAGCTCTGCCCGCGCCGCGGCGCCAGCGCGTCCACCTCGTCGAGGAACACCAGTGACGGCGCCGAATCGCGAGCCCTCCGAAAGAGTTCCCGCACAGCCTTTTCCGAGCTGCCCACCCACTTGTCCATCAGCTCGGAGCCCTTGACCGCGTGCACGGACAGCTGTCCCGTGCTGGCCAGGGCGCGGACGATGAACGTCTTGCCGCAGCCGGGCGGGCCGTACAGCAGCACGCCGCGCGGGGGATCGACGCCCAGCCGGGCGAAGGTGTCGGGGTGCTGCAGCGGCCACAACACCGCTTCAGTCAGGGCCTGGCGGGCCTCGGCCATGTCGCCGACGTCGTCGAGCGTGACGTTACCGACGGTCAATTCCTCAGTGGCCGAGCGGGACAGCGGCCGGATGACGGTCAGCGCCCCGACGAGGTCGTCCTGATTCAGCTTCGGTGGCTGCCCGTCGGCGCTGGCCCGCGACGCCGCCCGCAGCGCGGCCTCGCGCACCAGCGCGGCGAGGTCGGCGACGACGAAACCCGGTGTCCGCCGGGCGATCTCGTCGAGATCGAGATCGCCGGTGGGCACCGGTTTGAGCAGCGCCTCCAGCAGCGCCTTGCGGGTGGCGGCGTCGGGCAGCGGCAGGCCCAGTTCCCGGTCGCACAGGTCGGGGGCGCGCAGCCGGGCGTCGAGCTGGTCCGGGTGGGCGGAGGTGGCGATCAGCGCGACGCCCCCGGTGGCGACGGCGGCGCGCAGCTCGCCGAGGATCAGGGCGGCCACCGGCTCGGCGGTGGCCGGCAGCAGCGCGTCGACGTCGGCGATCAGCAGCACGCCGCCGCCGTCGCGAACCTTCTTCACCGCCGCGGCAACGGTTTTCAGCCGGTCGTCGGCGGCCAGCGCGCCCACCTCCGGGCCGTCGAGCTCGACCAGTCGGCGGCCGTCGCACACCGCGCGCACCAGCGTCACCTTGCCCACGCCGGCCGGGCCCGACACCAGCACACCGAGGTTGGTGCCGGCGCCCAGGCTCTTGAGCAGGTGCGGCTCGTCGAGCGAGAGCTTGAGCCACTCGGCGAGTTTGGCGGCCTGCGGCTGTGAGCCCTTGAGCTCCTCGACGAGGATCTCCGGGGTGCCGGTGGGCAGCTGCTCGTGCGGGCCCCCGGCGGCCGGGACCCCGGTTCCCCAGCTGACCAACGAGTTCGGCTGCACGCTGACCGGCCCCTCCGGGTCGACCTCGGTGACGGTCAATAGCTCCGAGGTCCAGCTGATCCCGACGGCCGAGGCCAGCGCGCGGGTGGCGGCCGACGTCGACGTCCCGGGACCCAGGTCGCGCGGCAGCAGCGACACGGCGTCGCCGACGGTCATCACCTTGCCCAGCAACGCCTGTCGCAGCGTCACCGGCGTGATCGAGGTGGTGGCCATCGACGAGCCGGACAGCGTCACCGACCGCGCGCCGTAGACGGTGACCGCGCTGACGATCACCGCGGTGCCCTCGCGCAGCCCGGCGTTGGACAGCGTCACGTCGTCGAGCAGCACGATGCCGACCGGGGTGTCCGGGCCGGCCAGCCCGACGACGGCCGCCGTCGTCCGCGATCCGGTCAGTGACACCGCGTCCCACTCCCGGATGCCAAGGGCGGCAACGGCATTGGGGTGGATACGGACGACGCCGCGGCGGGAGTCTACGGCGGAGGTGTTCAGCCTGGCGGTGAGCGTGAGCTGACTGCCGGAGGCCGGGATCATCGCAGGCGCCCGCCCGGCTTGCGCAGCCCCAGCCGCGTCATCGACCGGCGGCTCGGCTGCGCCCGGCGGTCCGCGCGCCGCACCGCGCGGCGTTCCTTGGGCTTGTCGTCCCATACCTCGGGGTGTTTGGCCAGCCAGCTCTTGGTGCGCACCGCGAACGGCACGTGGCACAGGTAGGCGATGATGATCACCCAGATCAGGATGTAGGGCTGTAGCACCGCGGCCGCCGCGACGGCCGCGAGCACCGCCAGCAGGGGAACCGCCCAGTTAGGCGGAATCGCCACGGTGTGCAGCTTCTTCATCGGGATCGCGCTGACCATCAGCATCGACGTCCCGGTGATCCAAACCGCGAGGAACCACACCGACGTCCACCAGCCCTCGCCGAACTGCAACTTCAGGGCGATCGTGCCGATCATGGAGACCGCGCCCGCCGGGGCGGGCATCCCGACGAAGAATTCATGCTGGTAGGCGTGCTGGGTTTCGTCGTCCTGCTGCGCGTTGTACCGGGCCAGGCGTAGCACGACGCACACCGCGTACAGCAGCACCACCGCCCAGCCGACCGGCCACTTCGACAGCAACATCACGTAGACCACCAGGGCGGGTGTCACCCCGAAGTTCACCGCGTCGGCCAGGGAGTCGATTTCGGCGCCGAGCCGCGACTGGGCGCCCAGGATGCGGGCGACCCGTCCGTCCAGCGCGTCCAGGATCGCCGCCGCGGCGATCAGCGCCATCGCGGGAATCGGCTTGCCGTCGAGGGCGAACTTGATCGACGTCATGCCCGCGCAGATGGACAGCACCGTCATCGCGCTGGGCAACAGTTGCAGGCTCGCGGTTCGCCGATCGCGGCGCTTGTCCGTCATCGCAGTTCGGCCAGAACGGTCTCGCCGGCCACCGCCCGCTGGCCCACCTTCACCAGCGGCTCCGTCCCGGCCGGGAGGTAGGTGTCCAGCCGGGAGCCGAATCGGATCAGGCCGTAGGTGTCGCCGATCGACAGCTTGTCCCCGGAGCGGGCGTCGCAGACGATGCGGCGCGCGAGCAGTCCCGCGACCTGCACGGCCACCACGTCGGCGCCGGTGTCGGTGCGGATGCGCAGGCTGGTGCGCTCGTTCTCGGTACTCGCCGCGGGCAGGTCGGCCGACCCGAACCGGCCCGGCCGGTGCTGCACGTCGATCACCTCGCCGCTCACCGGGGCCCGCTGCACGTGGGCGTCCAGGAGCGACAGGAAGATGCTGACCCGCGGCAGCGGCGCCTCGCCCATGCCGAGCTCGGCCGGCGGGGCCGCCTCGTCGATCACGCAGATTTCGCCGTCGGCGGGGGCGACGACGGCGCCGGGCCGCGAGGGCGGCACCCGCGGGGGATGGCGGAAGAATCCGGCGCAGGCGCCGGCGGCCAGCAGGCCCGCCCGGCGCAGCCAGCGGTGGTTTCGCCCGGCCAGCGCCACGCCCAGGCCGGCGGCGATGAACGGCCGCCCGGCCGGGTGCACCGGCGGAATGGCGGAACGCACCAACTCGAGGGCGTGCTGGGGGCTGAAGGCCGGGTCCTCGGCGGTCGGGCCGACGGTTTGGGGGCGTCTTGCCACGGCGGCCATCTTACGGACTACGTCAGGTCCCAGACCGCCAGCTTGGTCCCCTCGGATACCTCGACGACGTCCTCCGGGATGTCCAGCAGCCCGTTCGCCGACGCCAGCCACCGCAAATGGTGGGAGGCCGGCGGCCCGTAGCTGGTGACGGTCCCCGCTTCGCTGTCGAGGATCGCCCGCCGGAACTGACGTTTGCCGCGCGGCGAGGTCAGCGATTCGGCGAGGACTGCGGGTCGGTGCGGCCGCTCGGGGTCGGGCAGGCCCATCGCCCGGCGCAGCGCGGGGCGGATGAACACCTCGAAGGACACCAGCGCGCTGACCGGGTTGCCCGGCAGCGTGACGATCGTCGTGCCGGCCACCCGCCCGATGCCCTGCGGCATGCCCGGCTGCATCGCCACCTTGACGAACTCCACCCCCTGGTCGCCGTCCCGCCCGAACGCGTCCTTGACTACCTCGTAGGCGCCTGCGCTGACGCCGCCGCTGGTGATGATCAGGTCGCAGTCGCCCGCGTAGCGATCGAGGATCGAACTGAACTGTGCGACATCGTCTTCGGCGGTCGCGACGGCGATCACCTCGGCGCCGGCCTCTCGGGCGGCCCCGGCCAGCATGATCGAGTTGGACTCGTAGATCTGTCCCGGCCGCAGCGGCGTTCCCGGCGCCACCAGCTCGGACCCCGTCGACATCACCAGAACACGTTGACGCGGAACCACTTTGAGATCCGCCATGCCCAGCGCCGACGCCAGGCCGAGCACCGCCGGCGTGACCACCTGTCCCCGGCGCAGCACGGTGGTGCCGGGCGCGACGTCCTCGCCGGCCCGCCGGATGTGCGCGCCCTCCGGACGCGGCGCCCGGATCGCCACCGCCTGCACGCCGCCGTCGGTGTCCTCGACCGGCACCACGGCCGTCGCCCCGGCCGGCAGCGGCGCGCCCGTCATGATGCGGTGCGCCGTTTTCGGTTGCAGCGTCAGCTCGTCGATGCGCCCGGCCGGAATGTCCTCGGCGACTTCCAACAGCACGGGGTGCTCAAGCGTGGCGCCCGCGACGTCCTCGGCGCGCACCGCGTATCCGTCCATCGCGGAGTTGTCGAAGACCGGCAGCGCCAGCGACGAGACCACGTCGTCGGCCAGCACCAGCCCCTGGGCCTCGGCCAGCCCGACCGCGACCGCCGGGCGGGCGCGGATCATCTCCGCTACGACTCGCTGATGCTCCTCGACAGACCGCACCCGGCCATTATCGGCCCTCCCCGATCGGCGGCCGCCGACGTAAGGTTGAGAACGTGATTACCGGGTTGGCCCACGCCGGGGTGTGCGTGCCCGACTGCGAGGCCGCGGTGGCCTTCTACCGAGACGTATTGGGCCTGCGTGTGCTCTCGCCGCCGTACGTCATGAGCGGTAATGCCATTCGCGAGGACATGGGCGAGCTGGTCGCCGACCCGAGCATGAAGGCGGCCATCGTCGGGTTTCCGGGCGACGGCGATCGGGTGCTCGAGGTGATCGAATACCTCAACGCCGACGGCCTGCCTGCCGAGCGGCTCCTGACCGATCACGGTCTTTCGCACGTGGGCCTGATCTGCGAGGACCTCGACGCCACCCGCGCCGAGCTGGAGCGCAAGGGGGTGCGCTTCCTGGTCAGCGGGATCGCCGACGTCGCCCGGGTGCGTACCACCTGGTTCGTCGACCCCTGGGGCGTGGTGTTCATCCTGGTGGAAAAAAGCCGGGCCGAGCGACCGTACTTCGCGCAATACGGGGCGTGATGCCCCGAAAAATCACAGTCGGGATCATCGGCGCGGGTGCCGGCGGCATCGCGATGGGCATCCAGCTGGCCGACGGTGGCTATGACTTCACCATCTTCGACCGCGCCGACGGATTCGGCGGAACCTGGCGGCACAACACGTTTCCGGGCGCGGCCTGCGACGTGCCCTCGCACCTGTACTCGTATTCGTTCGCGCCCAACCCGCGGTGGAGCAAGACCTACGCCAATCAACCCGAGATCCTGGCGTACCTGGAGAAGGTCGCCGTCGACCACGGGCTGGCCTCGCATCTGCGCCCGCACACCGAGATCACCACGGTGCGCTGGTCCGACCGGGAGCGGCGCTGGACGCTGGGCACCGAGGACGGCGCCGAACACCACTTCGACGTCGTGGTCAGTGCCGTCGGGATGCTCGACGTGCCCAACATCCCCGACATCCCCGGCGCGCGACGCTTCCGCGGGCGCCAATTCCATTCGGCGCGTTGGGATCACAGCAAGCCGACGGCCGGGGAGCGGGTCGCGTCCATCGGAACGGGCGCCAGCGCCATCCAGTATGTGCCCGCGATCGCGCGAGACACCGCGCACCTCACCGTGTTTCAGCGGACACCGATCTGGATCGCGCCGCGGTTCGACTTCCCGTTCACCCCCGAGCAGCACGCGGAGTTCGAGCGCCACCCCGAGACGGCGCGCAAGCTGCGCGACGAGGCCTTCGACGCCTACGAGTCATCCGACTTCGGCGTCGACGCCGCGCAGACGCGCGAGGCGACAGAGCTGGCCCGCAGTTATCTGATGCGCAAGGTCGCCGACCCCGAGCTGCGCGCGAAGCTGACGCCCGACTACCCCGTCGGCTGCAAGCGGCCGCTGATGTCGCGCGATTGGTACCCGACGTTCGCCTTGCCCAACGTCAGCCTGGAGACGACGGCCATCGCCGAGCTGACCGAGCGCGGGGTGCGCACCGTTGACGGCGTCGAGCACCGCGTCGACACGGTCATCTACGGCACCGGGTTCAAGGCGGCCGACTACCTGTCGAGCATCGACGTGTACGGGTCGGGCGGGCGCCACCTGCGCGACGAGTGGAGCGGGGGCGCGGAGGCCTACCTCGGCACGCTGATCGCCGGGTATCCGAACTTCTTCACGCTGTACGGCCCGAATACCAACGGCGTCAACTCGATCCTGTACATCCACGAGGCGCAGACGACGTTCGTCCGCCACATCCTCGACGTCATGGGTGATCGCGGCGCGCGCACGATCGAGGTCACATCCGCGGTTCAGCGGCGCTACAACGACGAGATCCAGGCCGCCATGGTCGGCAAGGTCTGGCTCGCCTGCACCAACTACTTCCGGCACCCCAGCGGCAAGGTCGTCACCCAGTTGCCCTACAGCGGCCGGACGTTCTTCGAGCGGACCCGCGAGCTGGTCGACGGCGATTACCGATTCGCCTGCTAGCGGCCGGCGCGTCCCGATGGCGGTGAACCCGGCGCACCCCGCGCTCGCCCCGGTGCCGGGCCGGCGCTCCAATTCCGGCCTGCCCCAAGGCGCTTGGCGCCGGCGATGCCGGCCGGCTGCCCTGCCTTAGCCGCTTGACCCGCTCCGCTGCCCTGATCGGGGCGCTGCGCGCCATCTCGATCTTGGTCCGCGCCCACGCCGCTTCCCGCTTCGACTGCGGCTTCTTAGCCTGCACGGCCAAACCCTACGTCGCAGCCGGGGCCCGCATCGCGGCCCGGCACCGAATGTTCGCCCACCATTAACCCGGCTACTGCACCCAGTAGTTGTCGTGGCGAATGAACCACTCCCGGCGTTCGTCGTCGGTCATGTCGGCCAGCGCCGCGAGGCCCTCGAAGTAGGCCTCGCGCGGCGCGCCGGGCGCGAACAACATCAGGACCGAGGCCGGCGCGTCCGCCTCGTTGCGGAAACCGTGGACGCCGCCGGGCGGGACGTAGAGGAAGTCGCCCTGGTGGCCGTCGACCCACTCGTTGCCGTCGAAGAGCTTCATCGTCCCGGACAGGACGAAGAACGCCTCGGACATCGCGCGGTGATAGTGCGCCGGGGGGCCGCCGCCGGCCGGCGCGATGTCGACCCGGTACAGGCCGTAGTCGCCGTCGGTGGCCTGCTGATTGGCCAGGTAGTGGTACTTCGTCCCGGAGGTCTCGTAGTCCGGTGGCGAGTCGGCTCGCCTGAGCCAGGCGCTGATCTCCGGTTCGTCCTTGGTGTAGCGGGGCGGCGGATATGGGGGCACGACGAGGGACACGTTTTCCAGCTTGCCAGTTAGCATCGCCGGTGTGGAGGGGCGGACCGACGACGAACAACGGCGCGTGGAACGGCTTCTCGACGCCCAGGCGAAGGCATCGCAACTGTTCGACGAGATCGAACGGCGCAGCATGATCCGCCCGGGCGTCGGCGAACAGGAGTTGTCCGACGACATCGCCCGCCTCGCCGAGGACATGCTCGGCGTGACCCGGCACTGGCATCGCCGGATCGTGCGGGCCGGCCCGAACACGTTGCAGCCCTTCAAGGAACACCCGCCGGACCGCGCGATCGCCGAGGACGACATCGTCTTCCTCGATCTGGGACCCATCTTCGAGGAGTGGGAGGCCGACTTCGGGCGCACGTTCGTGTTGGGCGACGATCCGCAGAAGGTAGCCGTCCGCGATGCGCTGCCGCGGGTGTGGGACGCCGGGCGTCGCTATTTCGACGACCACCCGGATGTCACCGGCGCCCAGCTGTTCGACTATGTCGTAGGGGCGGCCCGCGCGGCGGGCTTCGAGTGGGGCAGCCACATCGCGGGCCACCTGCTGGGCGAGTTCCCGCACAAGAAGATCGCCGGCGACGGGGTCGAGTGGTACATCAAGCCCGGCTCGGGCAAGCCGATGCGGCGCACGGACCCGACCGGCCGCCTTTGCCACTGGATCCTCGAAATCCATCTGGTCGATCGGGTTCGCGGCTTCGGCGGGTTCTACGAGCAGCTGCTCGATGTCTAATCCAGCGGATAGACGACCCCGGTGAGCTCCTCGGAGACGGCCCACAGCCGCCGCTGCGTGTCGACGTCGTGCGACTTCGCGCTGGAGCCCACCAGCTTGGGGTAGCCGCGCATCTCGCCGAAGCCGTCGGGCCCGTAGTACTGGCCGCCGAGCACACCCGGGTCGGTCGCGGCGCGCAGCGTCGGAAGGGCGCCCGTGGCGGCGTCCTGCGAGATGAGGCTGAACAGCGGAGTCACGATGCGCTCGGCGAGCGGGGGAATGTTGCGCGTCAATTCGGTCCGCGACCCGCCGGGGTGGGCGGCGGCGGCGATCGTCGTCCCGTGCGGCGCGAGCCGCCGCTGCAGCTCGTAGGTGAAGAGCAGGTTGGCCAGCTTGGCCTGCCCGTAGGCTGCCACGCGGTTGTAGCTGCGCTCCCACTGCAGGTCGTCGAAGTGGATGTCGGCCAGGATGCGGTGGCCCATGCTGCTGACGGTGACCACCCGCGATCCGGCGACGGGCAGCAGCCGGTCCAGCAGCAGGCCGGTGAGCGCGAAGTGGCCGAGGTGGTTGGTGCCGAACTGAAGCTCGAAGCCGTCCTTCGTAGTGGACTTCGGCGTCCACATCACACCCGCGTTGTTGATCAGCAGGTCGATGCGGTCGTGCGCGGAGCGCAGCTGCTCGGCCGCGGCGCGGACCGATTCCAGCGACGTCAGGTCCAGCTCCTGCAGCGCCACATCGGCCTGCGGGCTCGTGGCGGCGATCCGGGCGGCGGCGTCCTTGCCCTTCTCCAGGTTCCGAACGGCCAGCACCACATGCGCGCCGTGGGCGGCGAGGGCCAGGGCGGTCTCGTAGCCCAGTCCGGTGTTCGCTCCAGTGATGACGGCGACGCGACCGGTCTGGTCGGGAATGTCCGCGGCGGTCCACTTGGCCATGGGAAAGCTCCTAAACTAGTAAGGTAAACGGGGCGAGCGCTCCGGTTGTTCTTTACTATACGGAACGCGCGCCCCGCTTTGTCAACCGACTCGAGGTGAACTTATGGCGCAACCCGCGCGACCGCTGCGCGCCGACGCGGCGCGCAACCGGGCGCGCGTGTTGGAAGTCGCCTACGAGACGTTCGCGGCCGAGGGCCTGGCGGTGCCGATCGACGAGATCGCCCGGCGTGCCGGGGTCGGGGCCGGCACGGTCTACCGGCACTTCCCGACCAAGGAGGCGCTGTTTCTGGCCGTGATCGAAAACCGGATGCAGCGCCTCGTCGACGACGGGCGCGCCCTGCTGGAGTCCGAGGGGCCGGGGGAAGCGCTCTTCACCTTCCTGCGCTCCATGGTGTTGCAGTGGGGCGCGGCGGACCGTGGCCTGGCCGATGCGCTGGCCGGCTACGGAATCGACATCGCCTGCGCCGCCCCCGAGGCCGAGGACGCGTTCAAGGCCCTGCTCGGCGAGCTGCTGCGTGCCGCGCAGCAAGCGGGCACCGCGCGGCGCGACGTCGACATGCGGGATGTGAAGGCGATCCTGGTCGGCTGCCAGGCGATGGAGGCGTACGACTCCGCGCTGGCCGGGCGGGTGACCGACGTCGTCGTCGACGGTTTACGCGCGCAGCGATAACGCCGGGCCGTTCTTGCACTCGGCATAGGCGAGTGCTAAGAATGACGTTGGCACTCGCCACCGGTGAGTGCTAGGTCGGGACGGTGAGACCAGCTAGGTCGTCCGTCGCGGGCACTGCACCCGGCCAGGACGTGTCATCCCCTATCCGGAGGAATCACTTCGCAATGGCCAAGACAATTGCGTACGACGAAGAGGCCCGTCGCGGCCTCGAGCGAGGCCTGAACAGCCTTGCCGACGCGGTAAAGGTGACGTTGGGACCCAAGGGCCGCAACGTCGTCCTGGAGAAGAAGTGGGGTGCCCCCACGATCACCAACGATGGTGTGTCCATCGCCAAGGAGATCGAGCTGGAGGACCCGTACGAGAAGATCGGCGCCGAGCTGGTCAAGGAAGTTGCCAAGAAGACCGACGACGTCGCCGGTGACGGCACGACGACGGCCACGGTGCTGGCCCAGGCCCTGGTGAAAGAGGGCCTGCGCAACGTCGCGGCGGGCGCCAACCCGCTCGGCCTCAAGCGCGGCATCGAGAAGGCCGTCGAGAAGATCACCGAGACCCTGCTGAAGTCGGCCAAGGACGTCGAGACCAAGGAGCAGATCGCGGCCACCGCGGCCATCTCCGCGGGCGACCAGTCGATCGGCGACCTGATCGCCGAGGCGATGGACAAGGTCGGCAACGAGGGCGTCATCACCGTCGAGGAGTCCAACACCTTCGGCCTGCAGCTCGAGCTCACCGAGGGCATGCGGTTCGACAAGGGCTACATCTCGGGCTACTTCGTCACCGACGCCGAGCGTCAGGAAGCGGTCCTGGAGGACCCCTACATCCTGCTGGTCAGCTCCAAGGTGTCGACGGTCAAGGACTTGCTGCCGCTGCTGGAGAAGGTCATTCAGGGTGGTAAGCCGCTGCTGATCATCGCCGAGGACGTCGAGGGCGAGGCGTTGAGCACCCTGGTCGTCAACAAGATCCGCGGCACCTTCAAGTCGGTGGCCGTCAAGGCTCCCGGCTTCGGTGACCGGCGCAAGGCGATGCTGCAGGACATGGCCATCCTCACCGGTGGTCAGGTCATCAGCGAAGAGGTCGGCCTGTCCCTCGAGACCGCCGACATCTCGCTGCTGGGCAAGGCCCGCAAGGTGGTCATCACCAAGGACGAGACCACCATCGTCGAGGGCGCCGGTGACCCGGACGCCATCGCCGGCCGGGTGGCCCAGATCCGCACCGAGATCGAGAACAGCGACTCCGACTACGACCGCGAGAAGCTGCAGGAGCGCCTGGCCAAGCTGGCCGGCGGTGTTGCGGTGATCAAGGCCGGCGCCGCCACCGAGGTGGAGCTCAAGGAGCGCAAGCACCGCATCGAGGACGCGGTCCGCAACGCCAAGGCGGCCGTCGAGGAGGGCATCGTCGCCGGTGGCGGTGTGGCCCTGCTGCAGGCGGCACCGGCCCTGGACGAGCTCAAGCTCAAGGGCGACGAGGCGACCGGCGCCAACATCGTCAAGGTGGCGTTGGAGGCTCCGCTGAAGCAGATCGCCTTCAACTCCGGGCTGGAGCCCGGCGTTGTCGCCGAGAAGGTCCGCAACTCGAAGGCCGGCACCGGCTTGAACGCCGCCACCGGCGAGTACGAGGACCTGCTCAAGGCCGGCGTTGCCGACCCGGTGAAGGTGACCCGTTCGGCGCTGCAGAACGCGGCGTCCATCGCGGGGCTGTTCCTGACGACCGAGGCCGTCGTGGCCGACAAGCCGGAGAAGGCGGCCGCTCCCGCGGGCGACCCGACCGGCGGCATGGGCGGCATGGACTTCTAGTAAGTCAACGAAAAAGCCCGGTCCCTCGAAAACCCGAGGGGGCCGGGCTTTTTTCGTGTCCGGTGATTGTGAAGCTACGGCTTTCAGTGTGAACCCATGGCGGGATTCCGGCGATTTTTCCGCCGTGGTTTCACCCTCAACGCCCTGAGCACACACTCGACGCCGCGGCGCGCGAATCAGGCCGGCAGCGAGAACACCACGCAGTCGTGCAGGCAGCCCTTGGCGACGCTGGGGGAGTCGGCCTCGCGGTGCAGCAGCGCGCGCTCCGGGACGACGCCCAGGCGGACCGTGTCGTCGTCCGACTCGGTCACCTCGGCGCTGCCGTCGACGATCAGCGAGTAGCCCCCGGGCTCGCGCGGGGGCCACAGCAGGGTGACGTCGCGGCGGTGGGCCAGGTTGGTGCGCGTGCGGCCGCCGATGAGCCCGACGTCGAGGACCGCGCCGTCATGCAGCCGCGGCTCGACCGTCACGGTGTGCACGCGATAGTCCTCGCCGACGGTGATCAGATAGGCGAACGGGAAGTCCGGGAGCGCCGCGGCCAGCCGCTTGACGTCGACCTTTTTCTTCGTGCGCATGGCTTCGAGGATAGGCCGCTAGTCGGTTAGGAGCGGTTCCCTGGTCCCGGGGTCGGGGACGTCGGGACCGCGCTCGCCCTTGTTGAAGAACCCGGAGCTGGGGATGTTGGACTCCCGGCCGGTCAGCGTCCGCACACCCGGGTCGGCGTTGCCGGCGGCGAAGAAGCCCGACGGTGCGGTCGCGCCAGTCGTGGTCCGCAGGGCCGGCGGGGTGGGCGTGGGACCACCCGCCGCGCTGACCGAGGAATTCGCGTGGCCGGCTTCGAGGCCGCTGGCGAGGGCGCTGGCGTCGGCCGGCGCCGCGAAGCTCGCGTTGCTGAGCAGGCTCGATCCGGCGACCGGGGCCAGGCCGCCGGTCGACGCGCTGACCGAGTTGAGCAGACCCGAGCTGAGGTTGGCCGCGCTGACGCCGCCCGTCATGTAGTGGCTGGAGTTGAGCGCCTCCGCGCTGCCCAGCCCGTTCTCCTGGAAGAAACCGGTGTTGGCGGTGCCGGTGTTCAAAACGCCGGCATTGACCGACCCGGAATTCAGCAAGCCGGTATTCGAGACGCCCGAATTCCCGATGCCGAAGTTGCCGCTGCCGGAGTTGAAAAAGCCGATGTTGCCGGTGCCCGAGTTGAACAACCCGATGTTGCCGCTGCCCGAGTTGAAGCCGCCGAAGCCGATCTGATTGCTCCCGGTCAGCCCGATCCCGAAGTCGTTGGTGCCGCTGTTGCCGAAGCCGAAGTTGTTATTTCCGAGGTTGCCCAAGCCGAAGTTGTTGTTACCCGAATTGCCGGAACCGACATTCAGGCTGCCGCTGTTTCCGAAACCGATGTTCGAATTGCCCATCGTTATGGGGCCAAAACTCATTCGGCCGTTGGCGAAGCTGAAACCGAGCTTCTGCAGGACCTGCTGCCACGGCGCCAATTGTGCGACGGCCGAGGACGCGTCGGCGTGGTAGCCGAACATCGCGGCGACGTCGGTTGCCCACATCGCCTCGTAGGCCGCCTCGGTGTCCATGATCGCGGGGATGTTGAAACCGAACCAGTCCGTGGCCGCCAAGGCCTGCACCAGGGCGCGGTTGGCCGCCACCACCGCGGGCTGCACAGTGGCCGCGACCGCCGTCTCGAACGCGGCCGCAATGGCCGCGGCCTGGCTCGATGCCGCCTCGGCCTGCGCGGCCGCGGCGCTGAGCCAGCTCACATACTGCGTCGCCACGGTCATCATCGCGGCCGCCGACGCGCCCTGCCACGAACCGTTGGCCAGATCGTTTGTCACCGAGAAGAATGACGAAGCCGAAGACGCCAGATCCTCGGCCAACCCATCCCATGCGGCGGCCGCAGCAAGCAGCGGCGCCGCCCCGGGACCGGCGAAGATAAGTGCCGAGTTGATTTCTGGCGGCAACCACGCAAAATGCGGGCTTGTCACTAACCCAACTTAACCGGGAAGGGCCGCCCTTCGTGGCGTTATCGACCAGGTACCGGAATAGGCTTTCGGCCCCGGACCAACTTCCCTGGCCGCGCGGCGGTCGGAACGCCATTTTCGGCAATTATTTCACCGGAAACCACCGTTGTCACATATCCTTCAGCGGTCTGGTCCAGTCTCCGCCCCCCGGCGGGTAGGTCGTGCCGGATTACGGGTTTGTGCAGCCGCAGAGCGGCGTGATCGATGACGTTGAGATCGGCCTTGTAGCCGACGGCAATCCGGCCGCGGTCGCCCAGCCCTGCGACGCGGGCCGGCACGGAGGTCAGCTCGCGCACGGCCTCCGGCACCGTGAACCGCCCGGACTTGCGGTCGCGGGCCCAGTGGGCCAGGAAGTACGTCGTGTAGCTTGCGTCGCAGATCATCCCGTAGTGCGCGCCGCCGTCGCCGAGTCCGAGCACGACGTCGTCGCGGTGCAGCAGTTCGCCGACGGTGTCCAGCGTGTTGCCCTGCAGGTTGCTGGTCGCGACCAGCAGCATGGCGCGGCCGTCGTCGTCGAGCAGCCGGTCGTAGGCCTCCTCCATCGGGTCCACCCCGCGGGCGCGGGCGCGGGCCCCGACGCTGGTCGACGGGTCGGGCTCATAGTCGGGGTTGTCGCCCAACGGGAAGATCCAGTCCCACATCTGGGCCACGTACAGGATGGGGTGGCCGACGCCGGGCTTGTCCGCGAGGATGCGGGCCCGGACCTCCGGCTTGCGCATCTCGGCGACCCGCTCGGCCAGCGGCAGGTGCGCGATCTCGCGGTAGCTGGGGTAGAGCACGAACGGGTTGGCGGACAGTTGCAGCCCGATGATCAACCCGATCGGGCGGGGCAGCAGCTGCGCGGTGACCTGCGGCTCGTCCCCGGCCGTCCTCGAGTTGGCCTTCTCGATCATGGTGATGGCGTCGGGCCACGTCGGGTCGCCCGCGTTGGCGACGACCAGCGTGAACGTGACCGGCAGCCCGACGTCCTCGGCCACGTCGAATACCGTCTGCAGGACGGGCTGGTAGCCGCCGGCCGGGATGTCCGGCACGAACTGGAGCAGGCCGCCGCCGCCGTCGACCACGCCCCGGGCGATCTCTTCGATCTCCTCGCGGGCGGCGTCGTAACTCGGTATGGGAGAACCGCTTTCGGTCTTGTGGATCGTCAGCCGCGACGACGCGAAGCCCAGCGCGCCGACCTCGATCGCCTCCTTGGCCAGCGCCCGCATCTTGGCCAGGTCTTCGGCCGTGGCCGGATCGCGGTCGGCGCCGCGCTGACCCATCACGTACACGCGCAGCGGCGAGTGCGGCAGATAGGCGGCCACGTCGATATCGCGCTTGCCCGCGTCGAGCGCGTCCATGTATTCGGGGAAGGTCTCCCAATTCCACGGCAAGCCGTCGGTCATGACGACGCCGGGAATGTCCTCGACCCCGGCCATCACGTCGACCAGCACGTCGTGGTCCTCGCGGCGGCACGGCGCGAACCCGACCCCGCAGTTGCCCATCACCACCGTGGTCACCCCGTGCGCGGAGGACGGCGTCAGCCGCTCCGACCAGATGGACTGGCCGTCGTAGTGGGTGTGCAGGTCGACGAAGCCGGGCGTGACCAGCAGGCCGGTCGCGTCGATCTCCCGCGTGGCGCCATCCCCGTTCACGGACCCGACGGCCGCGATGACGCCGTCTTTCACCGCCACGTCGCCGACGTACGGCTCACCGCCCAGCCCGTCGACGATGCTGCCGTTGCGGATGATCAGGTCGTAGGTCATCTAAATAATCTCCTACTTTAACCGTTTGAGCAGGTCAAACGCATGTTGTGTGCCCGAGAGTACCGCGAAGGTAGGGCCAATGAACTGGGAAAATGGGTTTGGACGTGTCCATTGGACACAACGTCCAGGGTCCGAAATTAGCGCCCACCACTGGAGCCTAACTCCGCGCACATGCCAACCTCCTGGCTTATACAGCATCAATCCGGACAAGGGCGGCATTGAACGCCCGGCGTGTCCTACCGCATTCCGTCGGCCAAGGCTGGCAAGCTGGAGCGGATCGTTCGAACGTACGGTCGAAAGCAGGAAGGAAAATGTTATGGCAGTAAAGGTCACGTTGGTGGGCAACAAGGTGGAGAAGTTCGACCACGAAGACGCCAACTACGACGAGAGGCGCGACGGCAAGCTGGAGGTCGACCAGGGCGATGGGAACACCAAGCTCTACCGGGAGAACACCTGGGTAGCCGTTGAGGGCAAGAAGAAACCGTTCCAGATCCCTTTTGCGTGACATCCAACGCCAGAACCCCCGTGCCTCGTCGTGGTAGGCGCGGGGGTTCTGGCGTTGGAGTCACCCATGTCAGTGTCGGTGCACCCAGCGCATTGCTTATACCGCATCAAGCCGATCCGGGGCGGCATTGACCGCCCGCCGCGCGTCCTACCGCGTTCACTCATACGTGCCTGCCACGATGGAGCCGCCACCCGAGACGAAGGTCCAACGAACCTCGAAGGCCCGGAGATACTGAATTCGCATGACAGAAGAAGAATGGAATCAGACACCCGCCGCGCAGGCTGTTCTTACGTACACCAACTTCATGATGAGCGTCGTGATGAACATCATTGGTGGTGCACTGGGAGGACTGGTTACCAAGGGATTGAGCTGGTTGGCCAAAAAGAAGGCCGAGAGTGCTGGCGCAACGCCCGAAAGAATCTCATCGGTCCTAGACCCACTCCGTGAGGATTCGCTCCGCAACGCACTGGTCCTGATCGCTTCATGGAGTGCCTTCGAGGCTTGCATCGAAGACTTCTGCAAGGGCGTCTTGCAGGCCGACATGTCGATAGTCGGCAATGAAAGATTTGAAAAAATCAAGATCCCGGTCGCGGAACTTGTTGCACCGCAGGAAGAAATGCTCGACAACGTCTACCAAGCCATGGACGTTCACGTGGGTAGGAAAGCAGGTACTAATCGGTTTGAGGAGCTTTTGGGACTGTTGGGACTTGGTGGGCAGATCGCAAAGGAGATCAAAAGCAGCTTCTACGCGGCGCAGATGGTCAGGAATGTCTGGGCGCACAAGGCGGGGATCGCAGACCGCAAATTTGTTAGTGAGGCCCCCCACCTCGGTTATGTTCAAGGGGATTTGGTCTCGATCACTTTCGACCAGGTTAACGAGTACGTGACCGCGATATTGGTATACGCCCAGATTGTTATGAACCGACATCGCGCCAAGTGCGGGCTTGGCCCCGCGCCTATGGGCGGTGACGGCCCGAATCATCCCCTTATCGACGCCTACCTCGGCATGTACCCATCTCTTCAGCCGTCGGGCGAAGCGGCACCGCCCGCAACCTAGTCGTAGATAGGTACGCGTCCGGTGGCTGTGACACCCGAAACCATTATTTACTAACGACAAAGACCCCCAAGGTCAGGAGACAACCGTGAGGGTCTTTGGTGCTGCAGCCACCGTTCCGAGGGAACTGCGCACTGGTTGCCGAGGAAGACGGCTCGGCAAGTTTGGGTGGCCCCGTCCGCCCTCTCTCACAAAGGCGGCGGGGCCGTGGCGCGGGTTAATGACTCCCCTCGCCGACCGCTGGGCATGGCAGGGGCCTTACTTCCTTGCGCCAGTGGCGCACTCAGCGGTGTTGCTTGGTGCCCTCGCTTGGCGACAACCACGAGGGCAGGTTTTTAGTTGGCTTGGTACTCAACCCAACGGAAACGCAGCGGTCGTCCTGACAGGCTGTGAGCGTCAGGCCACAGGCTCGGGCCGATCACCCTTAGGCGCATACCGCCAACCTGCAGAATGTCGTTGGGCTGCAGCGTGATACCGCTGGCGATGGGGTAGCCCACCATGCCTGCCGTGCTGACCACGTCGCCGCGTAGACCGCTATCCTGAGCCACGCTGCGGGTTGATCCGCTGTCGCCGCCGATGATGACACGAATGGTGCCGATTGAGACCGCATCGTCTCGCACGACATTCCCATCCCCATCGATGGGGTCGCCGTCATCGTTGAACGCTGCGGCCCGAAAGACGTTGGCGCTCAGCATCACAGCGCCGTAACGCGGAGCGAATCGAGGACCAGTGTCTCGCCGACAGTGAAGCCGGTGAACGCGCTCGCGTACGAAATCGTGCTGGGCCCTTCGGTTTCGGTGTAGCTCAATCCTGTCACATTGGATAGGAGTCGAGCGCTAGCCGACAGGATCACCGATCGCGCCGCAGGTCCAGGTGCGCCAGCGGTGAAACCTTGGCCCCTGGTGTACGCGGCGACGAACGCACCGATGAGGGACAGCACCGCTTCTGCCTGCTCCGCATTGACGTTGCTGCCCAACAGTGTCTGCAAGTCAGCCGCTGTTGGTGCGGCCATGGTTAGCTCGACTGGGTGATCAGGTTGACGGCCAGCGGGGTGGTAAGCACCACGTCGTAGCGGCTGACGCAGCGGATCCCGATTGTGTCGTAGTCGCCGAACGTCTCGGTAAGTACGGTCACCTGCGCTGAGATGTCGCGACCGACCCAGATCTTCGAAGTGTCCAGGATGGCGACAGCGTTCGCCGGGACGGCTGTGGTGGTGACCACGGGGTATTCAAAGAGCTGCTGCGTGCCAGCGGCGAACGCGGCGGATGGATCGAACACGTAACGGTTGTCAGTGGTCGATACCTTGATCTTGCGGAGGGCCGCAAACGTGGTGGGACGCATGACGAGAACGGATGGCGTCACGTACTCTTCGGCCATCGCCGCAAGCGCGTCGATCAGCACGTCAGGGTCGGTCAGCAGGTCGGCGCTCGTGGAGATGGTGATGCCGGCGGCCTTGAGGATGCCGGTCACGGAATTCGAGGTGCCAGCCCCATTCCACAGGTTCGCATCCAGAACGACGGCCTGGTCCTCGGCGATGCGCTGCTGCAGCACCGACTGAATGTTCAACTGCGCCATACGGATCAGCTCGTTGCTGACCTTGGTAATTCCCTTAAGCGAAAGTCGCTCGGTAGGCATTAGCGTCAGTTCGTCCAGGTCCACGTCCTGGTCGGCGATCAGTGCCCCCGGTGCGGTGAACGCGGCTGCCGGGGAGCTGGTGCCAGCCTTCGGAATGCGCAGTGGTGCGGCGGTGTCAACGACGGTGATTCCGGGCAGGCTGAGAAATGTGGACTTCTGCTGCAGTGGGGCCTGGACAGCGTCCGATAGCTGAGAGTTGATCGCGGCCAGATTGGCCGATGGAATGGCAATAGCCATGGTTGAATGTCTCTCTGAAACAAGCGTTTACAGCGCAAGCGACTAGGGCATCAAGCCCTGCATTGCGGCGGACATCGGTCCGATAGAATGAGCATCAGCTCGAAAGAGTGTGGCGCGGAATCTATCCGCCGCCCATCTCAATTGTACCTCTAGACCAGCGTTTTGAGCTGCGACAGCCAGTCACCTGGCTGGCCCTGGTCCTTGACTCCCTGCCCGACGCTGCCCTGGGGGGTGCGTGCCGCGTAATGCGGCTTGCGGGTGAGCAATTCATCGATCGCCGTCTTGAGCGCCTCGGGGTCCTCCAGGTGCGCGGCGTCGAAGGCAAGCTCTGTCGGATCGGCGAGTCGTCCAGTCTGACGCACCAGCTCGGTGTGTAGCCGGGTGGCGAGGGCCTGCGCCTTTTCGCGGTGGCCCTTGGCCTCGTTACGAAGTTCGCTCACGTACTCGGCCCCGAAAGTCTTCGGCTCGTCCTGTGTCGGTTCGGTCGTCTCGGGGGTGTCGGGCTGGTCGGTCTGCTCGGTCACGTCGGGTGCGTTCTCGTCTGCCATGGTGTTCTCCTGGTGATAGCGATTCGCGGGCCTGAGAGCCACGCTCGCGGACTTTTAGGGTCGGGATAGCTAGATGGGCTAGGGAACCTTCGTGGCGCTCATGTAGCGGCCCACGGTGATGTCACGGGCGACGGCGGCATCCTGATTGATCGCCGACATCTCTCGGTCGATCTGGTCTTGCGAGAGCCCAAGCCGCTCAAGCATTCCCCGACGTGATAGCAGACCACTGCTGTACAGCTTCGTGGCGGCGTCGGCGGCAGCCGCTTCGCTGCGCACGTCGAACGGTCCCCACAGAGCGCGGACACTCACGCTTGCCGGGTCCATGGCGTTCGCGATGGCGTAGACCAATCGGGCGACCTGTTCGTGGGCCTTGGAGAAGAGCTTGGCCTTGGCCTCGGCGCGGGAAGTCAGCCCCGCTTCGGCGCTCTGCATTGCCTCCGAGGTGCTCGGGTTCGCGGTGGTGATCCCGCACATGTGTGCCGGTAGCGCCGACACGGTCATGATGGCCTGGACCAGGATGTCCACCGATGTCTTGAAGCCCTGCAGGTTTGCGCCCTCAAGCTGGCCGAAGCGGGCCTGTTCGGACTTGGCCAGCATCGCCCGATTGCCTTCCGGTATCGGGTTGACGGCCTGCGTTACCGGGTCGCCGTTTTCGTCCACAACCGGGTTGCCGTCGTCGTCCAGGACGGGCTGGTAGATCGGCTCAATGCCGGTCGCGTACCTGCGTGGGCGAGCGGTGAACTCCTGGGCGACGAGAAGGTCTGCCGTCGTCTTCGACAGGGCATCGATCAGGCACTTGATGGGCTGAATCTCTGACTCGCCCGCGTATTCGAGGTAGGTCAGGCCTCGCCATGCCGATGGCAGTAGGTCGGCGTTGACGAATGAGACGACGGGGACGACTCCGAGGCTGTTGGGCTGTGTCTCGATCAGCTCGTACTCGCCGCCGCTGTTCGGTGTGGTGGATCGCCAGTGCTCGACCGTGTCGGGCTGGTAGAGCCACACGTCGGTGTAGCCCTTGGTGGCTGGCGACTCCTTGACGGTGACCTGCTTGATTGCGGCAACAACCTGGCGGGTCACATCGTCACGCTTCACGGCCATGGTCTCGCCGGATTCGATTGTCACCGTGGGGTTGCCTTGGTCGTCGGCCCACACGAGGCAGAACGATTCGCCCTGCAGCAGGGCCTCGCGGTGCAGCGTGTCGGCCAGGGTGTCATAGTCGAGGGACAGCAGCGTGTCCCACACGGGCGCACCGTCAAACCCGTTCAACCTCAGGCGCTCTGTGAGCGCAGTGATAGCCACTCGCGCGTAGTTAACCGAGAGGACGCCGAACCGGTTACCCAGGGCCGTAACGGCTTCCGGCGCCAGGTATGCGAGAGGCTGCCGCCCATCCCAATACGCCCGGTTCTCAGTGCGGCGGTGCAAGCCAGCCGTAAGTCGCTGCTGCATCTCGACCAGGAGAGGTGAACTCACGCGAAACTCCAAGCTTCATTTCGTTTTACGGGTTTAGTGGCGTGCCAAGCGCAGCGGCTATGGCACATGAGAAGGGCGGCGGCGCAGTCAATCTTGGCCGCGCTACGTCGTCGGCTGGCCTTGCCGATACGAAGGCCGCCGTTGGACTCAATGACCGTCGCGGAAAGTACGTGTCGTGTCAGGGTCTCGTCGCCGCTATGGGTGAACTTGCCCGCCGTAGCCGCGCTGAACAGATCGGTGGTGGCCCGTGTGGTCCGCGCTGGTGACCACGGGAACTCCGTGACGCCCAATCCCTCTGCGGCCAGCACCTGCAACGAACGGCCCCACCGGAACGGATCGGCAACCAGCTCGCACACCTTGAACCGATTGCGGGCCTGGCGGATCTTGTCCTCCACCTCTAGCACCGGAACTCGCCACTCGGGCGATCCATCGTTTTGCCACACACCTAGTACGTCGAAATGAGGTGTGGGGCTGATGGTCCCGACCACGAGGGCGGTGGCGTCCGCATCCGCGCCACCCCATGATCCATCAAGCGCGATTACGACCTCGGCCCCGTCCGGCACCGGATGGTGCGTGTTCAGCGATTCCCAGATTTCTGGCGCAATGAACGGGTTCTCGTTCGTGTTGACGAACTGGCACAGCCGCGCCCGCCTGAAGTTGCCCTCCGTCGTCTTAGGCGGCAGAAGGGCTCGGAGCGCGTCGGCATAGAGAAAGTCGCCGAGTGCCGGATTGGCTAGGGCCCAACAGTGCTCGCAGTCGACGGGGTGATCCTCGAAGCCTGCGGCGCTGAACTCTACGTAGACCTGAGATGTGTCCTCTGGATGCCCAGCCGCATACTCCCGCAACTGCGCCAGGACGTTGTCCTCGCGCGGCCCAGGTGTTCCGATACCGATCAGCGTCGAGCGCTCACGCTTGCCGGACGCCAGGGCGATAACCTGCCACGTCTCCGGGTCAATTCGCCCGATCTCGTCGCAGATGGCCAGGCTGTAGTCCAAGCCCTCCAACGACGCCGGGGAGGCAGGTAGGCAGGTGAACGAGGCCCCACGGCATGGCACCACGAGCCGATCCTTGAAGACCTGGACGCGCGAGTTCAGTTCGTCGTTCAGCTCGACCATGCGGCAGGCGATGCGGAACACGATTCCCGCTTGGCGCTCGTCCACTGCCGCGACGATGACCGTGGCCCCCTCGCCCCCGGTCATCAGCTCGTACAAGCCAAGTGCGGCAACGAGAGTGCTCTTTCCCTGGCCTCGCGGCAGGCACCAGCCCGCAATGCGTGGAGTCGGATCAGCGTCGAGGACACTGCCGACCAGGCCGATCTGCCAGTCCCGCAACCTGAATGGCGATAGCGCACCAGTGCCCTTGGGTACGCGGATGAACTTCCGGCAAAAGGCGGCAAACCCAAGGGCTCCTGTGGAGTCTGAACGCCATGGCAGCAGTGACTGATCGACTGCCGGTTTTGGTCCCGCCGCCAAGTTATGATCCTTTCCATGTCGCTTGGACAGATTTATAGGGACATCGCACCGGGGTTGAGCCTGGTAGTTAGTGCGGGCGCGGTTTGGTATGCCCGAGATAAAGCAGTTCGAGAAGCCCAAGCGCTACCACTTCAGGAGACCTATGACGGTTTGTGGACTATCAAGAAACACGCCGACTCGCTTTATTCAGAATTAAATCTGGACAGGATTGTGTCGAACGCGCACTACGCGAGTAAGGGACTTTTTCCCGTGCCGCCCGACGTACCGCCCGAACTCGTCGAAGCGATTGCGAGGCTACGCGTGTCAAAGACAACGTTGGTATCTCCGAGCGCGTGGAGAATTGACCGCGTAATCGCCGCCGCCGAAGCATTAAACAAAAAGTGGAGCGATGCGTACGATGCCAGGACTCGCAATCTCGACGGCCAAACTGAGCAGTCGCTAGGTTGGACCTTCGGATTCCTTGAAACTGAGCTGCGTAATACGCGAGACCTCACCGACCGAACAATCGTCGTGGTATCACAGATCATGAAACGCAAATTGCTGCGCCGTTGGTACTACAAACCGCACTGGGCCTGGGTCCAGCGGATGCTCGACATCCGCATCCACAGTGCCGCCGAAGAACGCACCGCAGAGTAATCGGCCCTGCGCTTTGCCCGATCCGTCCCGGCGTCGGGGCAGGCTGGTGGCCGACCCCTGGTCGGAATGTGTTGCAGCGTCGGCCCTTTGACCTGCGACGACGCGACTCGCGTCGGGATGGTCGCGTTTCCGCTGGTCGGTCGGTCAGTCTTGGCGGGCGACGTTGGCACCTCGGGCGGCTCCACGGTGCTGATTGCAGGGCTGACAGCACACGGTGAGCAGTCCGTTGGCGAACCATTCGAGTGTTGGCCGGTTACCTTCTCGGATGAGTCGCCAGCTTTCCGGCGAATGGTCCACAGTCAAGTTGGTTGTGGCTCCGCATTCACACCAGGGCTGCATCCGCAGCGCACGGGCGCGGACGGTCCGATACCGCGAGTCGTATCCGCGTTGGCTTGCCGATGGTTCGTTGCTTCGGTCGCGTGCTGGTCGGCAGTCACGACAACGGGACTGTCCCGGCTCGGCGTCGTCGCCGCAAGCAAGGCACGGCTTGGAAACCATCCCTAGTGGCTCCAGATTGGTCCGTAGGCCACGAACGTGGCGGGGTCGGTTAGATTGCCAAACCGCGTTAGCTCGTTGGACCTCACGCGTTCTGAGCGAGTGTCGCGACGAGCCAGGCTTCTGCGGGCACGAACGTATACCCACCTGTCTCGTCGGGGACGACGCGATAGGCGAGCTGGCTACCGTCCTGTAGGCGCAGCAGCTCGACTTGGTACGACTCGTCCGCGGCGTGGTCGTAAACCTGATGGATGTTGACATGTTCGATGCGGCTTGGTGCGCTCACTGTGTTCTCCTGTTGACGGAATTGCGTAGGTGCGTGGCCGGTTTGGTGCGCTGCACACGGCGAGAACTTCGCGTGATCCGGCGCTGGTGCGGTCGTGACAGTGGGTTGCGCCGCAGTGGCAGCAGCGGACCACCAGCCAGCGTCCGCGTACGTCGATGACTCGGGCTTCGCCATACTGCCAGTCCGTCACGATGTACGTCCTGAGCACGTACGAGTGGGCTCAATGTACGTGCTGGACACGTACCTGGTACGTGCTGAGCACGTACATCCAACTCGTTGACCTGCGGCTTTGATTCCGCCCTTATGAGTCTCTCTCATGCTCATGACACGACACGCAATCGCGTTGTCCTACTGCGCTTTAGGGCCAACTTCCGCTCATGGACCGCGCACGACCTGTGGGGATTGCCCTGCGGTCCTTCAATGGCATGGCCGGGGACCACGAGACACTCGGCGCACGACTCGTCGGATAGCCATCCGTACTTGGCGGCCCGCTTGATCGCGTCGCCAACAGTGGAGCTGTCTACGCGCTTGAATGGCTCGTCACCCTGCGGCGGCGTGCCGAGTATCCACGACAGTTGACCGCGTCGGAAGTTGGCGTGGCCGTTGGCCTCGTGACGCGCATAGGCCAGGCAGGCCACGCGGAGCCACAGCGGTAGGTTGCGGTCGTTGGCGCGTTCCTCCCAGGCGATCTGGTAGTGCCGGGTCCACGGGTTGGGGACACTCACTGCACGCCACCGCGCGAGCTGGCCAGCAGCTCGGAGGCTAGCCAGCGGTCCAGCTCAAACCGTGACCAGAACACGCGGCCCGCGATCTTGTGGGAACGTGGCCCCTTGTTCAGGTAGCGCCAGGCGTACAGAGTGCGCGGCTTGACCGGCACGGTCCGGCTCACGTACTCGGCAGCGCCGTCCAGGTCGTACAGTTCGTCAATCATTGGTCTGCCCCAACGGAAGTGGAAATACAAGTGGCGGATTCGCCAGGGAGACAGAGCGTCTCGGTTCCTACACCTCAATTATCTCATGGTTTTCGCCGAGCGTCGTTGAAGTGCGATCCGCTTACATTGGATGTTCGCATAGTGATCCGACCGTCAACCGGGAAAACAAACTTCTAGACCGTCAACCGGGAAGCGCGACGCTACAGGCATGACAGCAGTACCCGTTGGAGCGCCTCGGCTCTACAGCGTTGCCGAAGTCTGCGAACTGCTCCAATGCGACAGCGAAGACTGGCTAGTCGACCGTGTGCGCTCCGGGGCGTTTCCGGCCCGCCGTGTCTGCCGTCATTTGCGTTTCTCTGTGGACGACATTGAGAACATCATCGGGGCGTGCACAGTCGCCGGGGGTAACGACCTGCCGGTGCCCACGTCAAGCCAGCGCCGCAAGTATCCGCTCGTCGGCGTCACTGGCAACGTGCGCGTAGGTCGACAAGGTGATCGACACGTTCGAGTGCCCCAGGCGCTTTGAGACGGCAACAATCGGTATCCCTGCGTCGATGAGCCGGGAGGCGTGCGTGTGCCGCAGGTCGTGCAACCCAGGACGGCGGTGCTTCGGCAGCCCGCTCTTGACCATCGCCGGAAGCCACACGTTCTTGCGGAAGCTGTCGGCGTTGATCGGGCCGCCCGTGTCGTTGGTGAACACCAACGCGCCGGACAGGTTCAGCTTGTCCAGCACGTCACGCGGCACCGCTATCGTGCGCTCACTGGCCGCCGTCTTGGCGGCTCCGAGTTCGAACGGGCGGTTACCGTTGGCGTCGGCACGCCTGCTGTAGGACTTGTTGAACGTCACCGTCCCAGCACCAATGTCGGCAGGGGTGAGTGCCAAGGCTTCGCCGATCCGGCATCCGGTGGCTAGCAGGAACTCAATCAGCACGCGATGCTGCACGGGCACGGCTGCCAGTACTAGGCCCGCTTCATCGCGTGACAGGAACACCGCTTGCTTGCCGGGCTGACGGCGAGGGAGGCGCACACCTGAGCCGCCCGAGCGCGATGCTTTCCGTGCCGGGTTGACGATGATCTCGCCGCGATCGATGGCGGCCGACAGTGACGCCTTGAGGACCATGTGAGCCTGCTGGATTGACCGGCCCGCGATGGTCAATCCGTTAAGCCACGACTGCACAACATCCACCGTTAGCTCGGCGATGGGCACCTCGCCTAGTACGGGGTTGATGGTGTGCTTTGCGATGATGCGGTACTTGTTGGCAGTGTCCAGAGATGGGCGTGTCGCGGCGTAGCGTTCCAGCGTGTCGGCCACCGTAGGCGAGGTCGGTGCTACCGGCTGCGGCGCAGTCCTGCCGACACGCTCCAAGGCTTCAGTCACGCCGAGCGCGTCAATCAGGCTGACGAACTTCTCGGCGCTGCGAAGGTCGGGGAAAGTGGTTGCTCCCGCACTGCCGTCAGGGTGCCGGTAGCGGACCTTTTGCCCATCCGGGAAACGCTTGCTTGGTTGTGATGCGATGGATGCCACGACCAGGGACGATACCACGGTTCTCGTGTCCAGTGGTGTGTCTAGATCATCTGCAGCGCAGGTCAAACTGGATAGCCGTACCCCTAAATAATCTACGACCGCGCCGGTGGGTCGTGCCAGGATCTCTTCCGTGATCGATCACGTCGGAATCAATTGCGCCGATTATCCGAAATCGCAGGATTTTTACGACAGCGTGCTGGGAGTGCTCGGGTTCTCGCGGCAAATGGATTTCGGTCGGGCCATCGGGTACGGCCGCGACGGCAAGCCCACGTTCTGGATCTCCGACGGGGCGGGGATGGGTCCGGCTCGGGAGGTGCACCTGGCCTTCGCGGCCGCCGACGAGGACGCGGTGCGTGCTTTTCACCGGGCGGCCGTGGAACGGGGCGCCGAGTCGTTGCACGAGCCGCGGCTGTGGCCCGAATATCACCCCGGCTATTTCGGCGCTTTCGTGCGCGATCCCGACGGCAACAACCTCGAGGCGGTCTGGCACGGCGCGTAGTGTCGGCCGTATGGGAGCTGAAAGTGACGCCGCCACACAGGAACTGCTTCGCGACGCGTTCACCCGGTTGATCGAGCACGTCGACGAACTGGTCGACGGGCTGACCGACGAGGTGGCCGACTACCGCCCGACGCCGAACGCCAACAGCATCGCCTGGCTGATCTGGCACAGCGCGCGGGTGCAGGACATTCAGCTGGCCCACGTGGCCGGCGTCGAGCAGGTGTGGACCCGCGACGGCTGGGTGGACCGCTTCGGGCTGGACCTGCCGCGCAACGACACCGGCTACGGGCACGGCCCCGACGAGGTGGCGAAGGTCAAGGCGCCGGCGGAGCTGCTGGCCGGCTACTACCACGCGGTGCACAAGCTGACCCTCGAATACATCGCCAGCGTGACCGCCGGCGAGCTGTCCCGCGTCGTCGACACCAATTGGGACCCGCCGGTGACGGCCAGCGCCCGGCTGGTGAGCATCATCGACGACTGCGCCCAGCACCTCGGGCAGGCCGCCTATGTGCGGGGCATTCAGTAGGTTCTAGGGCGTGCGATTCGCCGCGACCGTGCTGCTGTGGCTGGCCGTCACGCTCGCCCTGGCCGTAGCGATCCCGGCGTCGTGGGCGCAGCGCAACCTCGTCAGCGAGGACGGCTACGCCGCGCTGGCGCAGCGCGCGGCCGGCGATCCCGCCCTGCAGTCGGCGATGGCGGCCGAGCTCACCACCCGGGCCATGGCGCTGATCGCGGCGCACGGCGGGGGGCGTTATCCCGTGGACGGCTCGGAGGTGCACGACGTCGCCGCCGCCTTCACGGCCGGGCCGGGGTTCCCGCCGCTGTTCGCCCGCGCGAATCGGGCAGCACACCGCTACCTGTTCACCGCCGACGGATCCGCGGAATGGGCGATCGACGTGGCCCCGATGCTCAACGACGCCGCTATGCAGCAGGTGCTGGCCCGGCACCACGTGACCGTGCCGGCGAACCTGACGGTGCCGCTCACGGTGTCGATGCCGTCGTCGGTGCGGCCGGGGCGGCTGAGCGCGCTGGCCAGGTGGGGGCCGTGGATCAGCGTCGGCGCGGCGGCCCTGAGCGGTCTGTGTGCGCTCCTGACGCTGGCCGCCGCGCGCGGCCGCGGCAAGGCGCTGACCAGCCTGGGCGTCTCCGCGCTGCTCGTCGGCGGGGCGGGCTGGGCCTGCATCGAGGCGAGCGGCCGCTACGTCAATGACGCGCTAAACCGCACCACCGGTAACGTCCGCCAGATCGCCGAGGTGATGGTCGCCCATGCCGAGGCCGGCCTGCGCGGCTGGCTCGACCTGACCCTGGTCGCCGGGGTAGCGCTGGTCGCCGCTGGGGTGCTCGCGGCGGTCCTGGGCGGGCTGAGGAAAAGCCCTAGCTGAGCGGCAGCTCGGCCAGGATCGGGGTGGTCGGCTGCGGCGATCCCTTGCCGGGCTCGACGGTGAACGCGAGCTCGGTGGAGGCGCCGATGTTGGTGAGCGTGTCTTTGGTCGACGGCGACACCGCGGCCGCGTCCATCGTTCCGGCCGAGGTCGGACCGTTGGCCCCGATCAGCCACATCTGATAGACGGTGCCGGGGGACGGGGGCGGCACGTTGTTCATCACCAGCAGCGCCGCGTTGCGGTCACGGGAGAACATCACCGTCGCTGTCCCGTTGGCCAGGGGACGAGAGACCGTCTGGACGTCCGGGGCTGACATGATCTGTTCGGCGACCGTGGGCTTCGCCGGGGGGCGCATCAGCACGCCGGCGCCGAACGCCGCGGCGCCCACCACGACCGCCGCCGCGGCGGAAGCCAACACGGCTCTGCGCCAAGGTATTTGGCGGACATTGTTCGGCTTTACGGCCGACAGCGTGGCGTCCCGCAGCTGCGCCGGCGGTTCGCTCGCGGTGGCCGCCGACACGACCGCCATCGTCTCGCGGACGGCACGGACCTCGTCATCGAAGGCCGCCGCCACCGACGACGGCGCCGCGGCGCGCAGGCGCTCGATCTCGGCGCGCTCCGCGTCCGACACCGCGTGCAGGGCATACGGCGTGGCCAGCTCGAGGAGTTCGAATTCGGTCGGCTCAGTCATCAGCGCCGCTCCTCAGCATCGCTGTGCTCTGCATCGTCGCCGGCGCGATCATGGCACGTCCAGGCAGTTACGCAGGCCGCGCAGCGCGTCGCGGATGCGCGATTTGATCGTCGACAAGTTGGCAGCCAGCCGCTGCGACACCTCGCTGTACGTCAGCCCCTGGTAGTAGGCCAGCTCGATGCACTGTCGCTGCGCGTCGCTCAACCCGTCGAGGCACTGTGCCACCCGGCGACGCTCGTCGCCGGAAATCGCCGAGTCGGCGACTGGATCGTGCGCGGCACCCGCTGCGCTTTCGACATTGGCCGCGCCGTAGCGGGATTCGCGCCTGCTGCCGGCCTGTTCGGCGCGCACCCGGTCCACGGCCCGCCGGTGCGCCATGGTCAGCAGCCACGCCAGGGCCGAACCTTTGGCCGGGTCGTACTGCGACGCCGAGCGCCACACCTCGAGATAGACCTCCTGGGTGGTTTCTTCGCTGTAGCCGGGATCACGCACCACCCGCGTCACCAGTCCATACACCCGAGCCTTGGTGAGGTCGTAGATCGTGGCGAAGGCGGCGCTGTCCCCGCGCGCGACCTGGCGCAGCAAGGTGTCGAGCTCGTTGCTCATCGATCGGTAGCCTAGCGTCCGTCATCGGTGCGCCTATGCCGGTGGCGGGGAAAGAAATACGCCGCCCGCTCCCGGTATTCCGGCAGCACGTGCACCAGGCTGATCCACACCGGTGATTCGGAGCCGCCGGTCGAGTGGATGGGCTCAACCGAATGTGAACGAAAACACTTGCAGGCCTTCGCCGACCTGCATGTCGAGCTGGTCGCGGTGCGCGGTGTCATCGGAGGCGATCTGGTGCAGGGTGGGCGGCCCGCCGATCGTTGTCACGGTGGTCTTGCCGCCCCTGGTCACCGTGATCGTGCCGGTGCCGCCGACGACGACGTAGACGCTTTTGCCGGTGTAGTTCAGCCGGATGGCGGCGTCATCGCTGTCCGCGGTGGCGCCCTGGTCGTCCAGTGTCCAGCGCCCGCGCAGCGCGAACCGGTCGTCGGGCAAGGCCGCCGGGTATGCGAACGTGGCGGTGCCCGGCTTGTATTCGCCGGCGCCGCCGTAGTTGACGGCCTTGCCGGCGCCCAGATAGGTCTCCGGCGTGAGCCTGCCGTGCGGGGTGTCGTCCACCGCGTTCGTCGCGGCGGGCAACTTGACGTCCGGGTTGGCGGCGACCAGCAAGTCGCGGATGAGCTGTTCGGTCGTGTCGTAGTCGCCCTCGCCGAACTTGGTGTGGCGGATCGCGCCGTTGGCGTCGATGAGGTACTCGGCCGGCCAATACAGGTTCTGGTAGCCGTTCCAGGTCGCGTAGTCGTTGTCCAGCGCAACGGGATAGGTGATGTGCAACGCGGCGGCACCGCTGGCCACGTTGGCGGGAACCCGTTCGAACGCGTACTCGGGGGTGTGCACCCCGATGACGACCAAACCGTCGTCGCGATAGCGGTTGTACCAGCCCACCGCGTGCGGGATGGCGCGCTGGCAGTTGATGCAGGAGTAGGCCCAAAAGTCGATCAGGACCACCTTGCCGCGCAGCGAAGCCAGGTCGATCGGCGCGCCGCCCGGGGTGTTGAGCCACCCGGTGATCCCGGTGAGGGCGGGGGCCGGGCCGCACTGCTGCAATTGGTTGGAACCATCAACGCAGTCGGCCAGCTGGCCCGACACCGCGCCGCCCAGCTGATGGCGAATTTGGTTGGCCCCGATCCCTTTTTGCATCGCGGTGGTGTAGTCGGGGACGGCGCGCTGCAGGGTGGCGGGCAGGTTGAAGACCAGCGCCGCGGCCAGCACGATCATCGTGATTCCGCCGGCGACCCGGATCACATGTTGCCGGCGGCGGAATGCCGAGACTTGCTCGGTGAGGCGCCGCCCGGCCAGCGCGAAAACCAGGAGTGGCAGCGCGGTGCCGATCGCGAACGCCGCCGTCAACACCAGCACCGGCGGGCCGATGGAGGCGGTGCCGCCCGCGACGACGATCGCGGCCAACACCGGTCCCGCGCACGGCACATACAGCGCGCCCAACGTCAGACCCAGCCCGAAACCGTTGCCGCTCAAGCGCTTCGGGCCGAGCTGGGGCAGCGGGATGCGGGCGAACGGGCGCTCGATCAGGTGCGCCAGCGGCGGGAAGATCAAGCCGAGGCCGATGAGCGTCAGCGTCACGAGCGCGGCCCAGCGGATCGCGTCCTGCGGCAGATGCAGCGCCGACAGCAGGGCCGAGCCGGCCAGGGTGACCACGCTGAAGCTAAAGACCAGCCCGGCGATCACCAGGTACGGCCGGGCCGCCGGGGCGGCGTCGCGTGAGTTGCCGGCCCCGGAGAAGAACACCACCGGAAGCACCGGCAGGATGCACGGCGAGACGCCGGTGATCAGGCCGCCGAGGAATCCGATCAACGCGACTGTGGGCATGGTTGTTATTCGGAGCCGCGGCAGTTACGGATCAGTCGCTGTAGGCCAGGGAGCGGTCCGGCGGCTGGGGCTGCACCGGCTGCGACGGAACCCGCAGGGGCCGCGAGCGCACCCGCATCGGCCACCAGAACCAGCGGCCCAGCAGCGCGGCGATGGACGGGGTCATGAACGCGCGGATGATCAGCGTGTCGAACATCAGGCCCAGCCCGATCGTGGTGCCCACCTGCCCGACGATCCGCACGTCGCTGACGACCATGGACGCCATCGTGAACGCGAACACCAGGCCCGCGTTGGTCACCACCTTGCCGGTGCCGCCCATCGACCGGATGATGCCGGTGTTCAGGCCGGCATGAATTTCCTGCTTGAACCGGGAGACCAGCAACAGGTTGTAGTCGGAGCCCACGGCCAACAACACGATCACCGACATGGCCAGCACCATCCAGTGCAAATCGATTCCGAGGATGTGCTGCCAGACGAGCACTGACAGCCCAAACGAAGCGCCCAGCGAAACCGCCACCGTGCCAACGATGACCGCGGCGGCGACCAGCGCGCGGGTCAGGATCAACATGATGATGAAAATCAGGCACAGCGACGAAACCCCGGCGATCACCAGGTCCCACTTGGCGCCCTCGGCGATGTCCTTGAAGACGGCCCCCGTGCCGGCCACGTAGATCTTCGCGTCCTCCAGCGGGGTGCCCTTGAGCGACTCCTCGGCCGCGGTGCGGATCTTGTCAATGCTGGCGATGCCCTCGGCCGACGCGGGATCGCCGCGATGCAGGATGATCATGCGCGCCGCGTGCCCGTCGGGGGAGAGGAAATTCTTCATGGCGCGCTGAAAGTCTTTGTTCTTGAACACTTCCGGCGGCAGATAGAACGAGTCGTCGTTCTTGGAGGCGTCGAAGGCGTGGCCCATCGCCGTCGCGTTGTCGCTCATCTCGTTCATCTGGTCGAAGATCCCGGACATCGTGCTGTGCATGTCCAGCATCATGGTCCGCATGTTCACCATGGTCTGGATCATCGGCGGGAACTGGGCGACCATCTGCGGCATCAGCCGATCCAGATCCTTGATGTCACCGACCAGCGTGTTGAGTTTCTCGTCGATCTGGTCCAGGCCGTCGAGCGCGTCGAATATCGAGCGAATCGACCAGCAGATCGGGATGTCGAAACAGTGCCTCTCCCAATAGAAGTAGCTGCGGATCGGCCGCCAGAAGTCGTCGAAGTCCGAGATGCGGTCCCGCAGCTCGTTGGTGATCTGCTGCATCTGTTCGGTGTCGCCCACCATGCGGTGTGTGGTGCCGACGAGCTGCGTCATCAAGTCGTACATCCGCTGCATGTTGGCGATCGTCTTGGTCATCTCGTCGGCCTGCTTGACCATGTTGTCCATCTGATCGCGCTGGTATTTCATGGTCTGCGTCTGAGCGGCGTTCTGCATGCTCATCTGGAACGGGATCGACGTGTGGTCCATCGTCGTCCCGTCCGGCCGGGTGATCGCCTGCACGCGGGAGATTCCCGGGACCCGAAAGATGCCCTTTGCCAACCTGTCCAGGACCAGGAAGTCGGTCGGGTTACGCATGTCGTGGTTGGCCTGGATCATCAAGATCTCCGGCTTCATCCGCGCCTGGGAGAAGTGGCGATCCGCCGCGGTCAGCCCCGCGTTGGCGGGGATGGTGCTGGGCAGGTACTCGCGGTCGTTGTAGTTGGCCCGGTAGCCGGGCAGCGTCAGCAGGCCGACCAGGGCGACCGCACACGTGACGGCAAGGATCGGAAGCGGCCAGCGGACCACCGCGGTGCCGACCCGGCGCCAGCCGCGGACCCCGAGCTTGCGCTTTGGGTCGAAGACGCCGAACCGGCTGCCGACGGTGAGGATCGCGGGGCCCAGCGTGAGCGCGACCAGCACCGCGAGCAGCATCCCCACCGCGCACGGAATACCGAGGGTCTGGAAGTACGGCATCCGCGCAAAGCTGAGGCAGAACATGGCGCCGGCGATCGTCAGGCCGGAGCCCAGGATGACGTGCGCCGTCCCGCGGTACATGGTGTAGAAGGCCGATTCCTTGTCTTCGCCGGCGTGGCGGGCCTCCTGATAGCGGCCGACGATGAAGATGCCGTAGTCCGTCCCGGCCGCGATCGCCAGCGAGGTGAGCAGGCTGACCGCGAAGGTGGAAAGCCCGATGAGCCCGAAGTGCCCTATCACCGCGACGGCTCCGCGCGCCGCGGTCAATTCGAAGCCCACCGTGATCAGCAACAGGATCACGGTGAGGATCGACCGGTAGACGAACAGCAACACGATGAGGATCACCGCGACCGTCGTCAGCGTGATCCTGACCATGGACTTGTCGCCGCTGTGGTGCAAGTCCGCGGCCATCGCCGAGACCCCGGTGACGTACGCCTTGACCCCGGGCGGTGCGGGCACACTGTTCACGATGTTGCGGACGGACTCGACGGATTCGTTGGCCAACGGCTCGCCCTGATTACCGGCGAGGTTGACCTGAACGGTCACGGCCTTGCCGTCGTTGCTCTGCGCGCCCGCCGCCGTGAGCGGATCGCCCCAGAAGTCCTGGATGCTCAGCACGTGCGCCTTGTCCTCGCGCAACTTGCGGATCACGGTGTCGTAGTACCGGTGGGCGTCGTCGCCGAGGGGCTGGTTGCCCTCCAGCACGATCATCGCCGAGCTGTCGGTCTCGCCCTCGTTGAACGCATGGCCGATCTGCTTCATCGCCACGAATGACGGTGCGTCCTTTGGGCTCAACGACACCGACCGCTCCTGCCCGACCACTTCCAGCGACGGGACGAACAGGCTGAGGACGATGGCCACGCCCACCCAGAACAGGATGATGGGCACCGCGAGGGTGTGAATCATCCGCGCGATGAACGGCCGCTCGGGGTGGGCGTCGCGCGCGAATTCGGCGAATCGACTGGTCACGCGGACTTCACCACGCAGAAGGTGAAGGCGTGGACGCCGTTGGAAATGCGCTCGGCCTTGACCACGTCGTCCACCGTGATGCGGCAGCCGATGCTGTCGCTATCGCCCCGCGCCGTGAGGTTTCCCATCATGGCCGCCTTGTCGGTGGTGACGCGCAGCGTCCACGGCAACGGTGCGCCGTCGACGCGTTGCGGGTCGGCGTTCACGTCGAAATAGCTGATGTCGGCGAGGGTTCCGGGCGGCCCGAAGACCTCGTAGACAATTCGTTTCGGGTTGAACGGCTTGGGATTCTGCAGGTTGCTGTCGGCATACGATTCCCGTTTTTCCGAGCCGAAGTAGCCGTGGACCCGATACACGATGAAGCCACCGACCATGACGACCGCCAGGATGACCAGTGGAATCCACGTTCGGGACAGCACCTTGAAAATTGGAATCCCTTTCAGCGGTCGGTAGTTCTGCATGCGGTCCGTCGCCGCCGAACGTGGCAACTACGGATCGCCGCGCTGCGCCCGTCCGCCGATCCCGGTAGGAAAACAGCCAAGGCTTACCTAAGTAAATCACGGCCAGGTGTGTCGCCCGCCCTGGGACCGTTGACTCCTTCCCCTCGCGCCCTGGAGTGTAACGCATATCACGTGCGTAACCCGAAATCGTCTGCGAGCTGTGACCTGGGACAGCCTCAGGGAACTAGCCGGCCGGCACCGCCGCGGTCACAATCGTTGGCACGGTGCCGAATTCGCGCTCAGGCGTAGGTGCGGAGCTGCACCATCTTGCGCATGACGTCGCTCAGCTTGTGCACCGGCGCGCCGCACGTCAGGCAGTAGCCGCCCGGGCAGCGGTTGATCCGGTCGACCTGCGCCAACACCTGGGTCTTGAGGCGGCGCAGGCAGCCGATGCACAGGATCTCGACGATGTTGCCGGACGGGTCGAGGTTCGGCCGGTTGCATTGGTCCACGGCGTGCCGGTACACGATGTGCGTCGCGCGGTTGGTGCAGCCGCCCTCGGATTGGCACGTGATGTCCTGCCAGTCGAGGGTCGCCAGCGCGTCCGACTGCGGATCTACCGCGCTCATCGCGTCCCCACGGGGCCGCGGCATCCCGGCATGAGCATCATGTCAGTCCTGTAGAAGGTGGTCGAGCGGACCGGTATCCCCAATTGCACGGAATGCCAGTCAAGAACTATTGATTTGTCCCCTAAAGCGGGGAAATAAACGATTCCCGACAGTCGCCGATCTTAAACCGGCTCGTGAATAAAGACCAGAGTGGATCTAGGACCAGTTCCACACCGACATGTCGCCGGGCGGGTATTGGTTGCACACGTCGGTGGCCTTGGCGACGACGCCCTTGTTGTTGAAGAAGATCTTCATGTGATTGACCCAGGCGAAGGTCAGCGGATCGCCGTTGTAGAAGTTTTCCGAATAAGTCCTGCGGTCCGCCGGCGACAGCGAGTAAAACCAGTGCGCCTTATCGATCGTCGCCTGCTGAAGGTTGGCGTGGTTGTTGAAGTCGATCATGTACCGCTGGTAGTACACCGGGCTGGTGTCCCGGACGGCGGCCAGGTACTGCTCGGCGTCGCAGGTGGTCTCGATCTGCCTGCGCGGGACGGGGAAGTCTTCCGTGGAGTCGGCCGCGGCCGTCTTCGGGAAGGTCGCAGCCGCGATGCTCATGGCTACCAGGAAAGCAACAAAAACGACGCCTGCGCGCAGGCCGGAACTCAGCCGAGACATAGTCGTTACGGTAGCACTTTCTCCGGCCTCGATGGGGCGCCCGGGGCAAATTCGTAGTTGAGCTCACTATCCATCGCGATCAGGCACGATGACGTGGCGGGGATCGGGCCGCAGCTCCGGCGGGGCCTGGCTGTAATCGCCGAACGGGCCGTCGCGACGCTCGACCGCCGCGCGCACGCCCTGGGTCTGGGACGTCTCGATGAAGTCGAGCGCTTCGGGGGTGTTGCGCATCAGGCCGTCGAGGATGCCGCCCAGCAGCTGAGTCGAGGCCAGGCCCATGTTCTCGTAGGCCTGATTGACGACCAGCTTCTGCGCCCGCAACTGCGACAACGGGATTCGCGCCAGCTCGGCGGCGATCTCGGCGACGCGCGCCTCGAGCCGCTCGAACGGCACCGCCTCGTTGATCAGCTCGACCTCGGCGGCCTGGACGCCCGTCAGCGGCCGCCCGGTCAGCGCGTGCCACTTGACCTTGGCCAGGCTCAGCCGGTACAGCCACATGCCGGTCAGATACGCGCCCCACATCCGGCTGTACGGGGTGCCGATCACGGCGTCCTCGCTGGCGATCACGATGTCGGCGCACAGCGCGTAGTCGCTGCCCCCGCCGACGCACCAGCCGTGCACCTGCGCGATCACCGGTTTGGTTGCCCGCCAGATGGCCATGAACTTCTGATGCGGTCCGGTCTCGCGGGCCGTGATCACCGCGAAGTCCTTTCCGGGGTCCCATTTGCCGTCGGTCGTCATGGCGTCCCCCCAACGCTGGAAGCCGCCGCCGAAGTCGTAGCCGGCGCAGAACGCGCGGCCGGCGCCCCGCAACACGATGACCTTGACGCCCTGGTCCCGCTCGGCCAGCCCGATGGCGGCCTCGATCTCGTCGGGCATGGGCGGGACGATGGTGTTGAGGTGCTCGGGGCGGTTCAGCGTGATGGTGGCGACCGGGCCGGCCGTCGCGTACAGCAGGGTCTCGAAGTCGGGCATGGCTTCCTTAGGGGTCAGGCTGCCGGTTTTCCGGCGACGACGCGTAGATTCGGCCGCCGATCTTCAGATAGGGCGTCGTCAGGTAGGCCGAGAAGGCGACGACGGCGGAGAAGATGGCCGCCACGACGACGGCGTTAGGCCAGAGCTTGCCCACCCCGGCCGCGAACGAGACGATCCCGATGATCGAGGTGGCCCAGTAGAACCGCCGACCCGGGCGGCGTTCTTTGATGAACCGGTAGCGCGCTTGCGCCGCCCCGGCCACGACGAAGATCAAACCGGTAGCCAGCAGGGTGAGTTCGATGCGTTCGGTGGCTGCCACGCGACGATCCTATGGCCGCTAGCATGTCCAGCAGGTGGGGGTGTCGGAAGGTCTGCCGAGGCTGATCGGGCAGTGCGCAATGGGCAAGGTTATCCCGGCGGTGGCCGCGGCCGTGATAGCGCTGGCCCCCCTCGGCGTGCCGGCCGCCACAACCGGTGTGGCTCAGGCGGCGCCGTGCGCCGGCGATGGGTCGAACCCGGTGTCCTGCCAGAACTGCCTGTCTTACGTGGAGATGTACCACACCGCGAACGTCTGCTACAGCGCCGCGCCGCCCCGGCCCGCCCAGCCGCCCCCGACCCGAGTGCCGGTGCCCGAGCCGGAGCCTGTTCCGCTGGAGCCGGCGCCGCCGGTGCAGCCGCCCCGCGCCGTTCCGCCGAGTCCGACGTCCCCTACCCCGATTCCGGTGCAGACCTCGAAACTGCCGCCCAGTGCGCGAGGAAGCGCCCCGGAGGTGGCACCGCCGAAGGGACTGGACGTGCCGCCGAACGAGGTTGCGGACGCCAAGGCCGCTCCGGCGACGCGGATCAACCCCGCCAGGCCACTCGAGCCGCCGAGCCAGGTGTACGACTTCAATCAGCAGGTGCGCAACGTGGTCGACGCGCATAACGGCAACGTCGACGTGGTGAAGGCGGACAACCAGGAACTGGTGCGCCCCCGGCACTGGGAGTACGTCGACTACGACGACAATCACCGTCCGGCCCTGTTCAACCCGCTCAGCGAGGCGATGACGTTCCGCTACTTCTACGACGGCGCCTATCGGGAGGCGTTCGTGCCGGCCGGGGGCCGCATCGTGCTCGACGCCGCCGCCGCCGGCGTGTTCCCGTTCACCGGGGTCGGTTACAGCCACGTGGTGGCGGGCAGCTTCTACGGCGGGGCGTGGATACCGCCGCCGGACTCGAGCGGGCCGCCGCCGCCGAACTACAACCCACCGGCGCCCCCGGAGGTGTACGAACACGTCGCCGCCAATATCGCCGCGGACAACCAGACCGTCGAAGTCGGTCAGGTCGTGGTCCTGGGGCACGACGCCGGCCAACCCGCGGGCAGCCAGGACACCTTCCTGCTCGACGACACCACCCTGGCCTGGGGACAGGTGAACGATCCCAGCAACCCCGCCCAGATCAGGGTCACCAAGACCCAGTCGCTACCGGCCGCGGGGCCGACCGACAACGGCAGCTATCTCGCGGCGCTGGCCGCCCTCAAGCAGCCCGCCCCGCACTCCGAACCCTGGTGGCCTTCGGCGCTGCGGTACGGCGGGCTCGCGATCGCCGTGGTCGTGGTCGCCTGGCTGATCGGGCGCCGCAACCGGAGCGAGGATGAGGCCGCTACGGATGATTGACGCAGAACGCCACGCACATGGCGTCGACGGGAATGGACACCCAGTGCGCCTGCCCGTCGGGCTGTGGCTCGCAGTAGATCGGGCCGGGGACCCCCCAGACCTTCGCTCCCGCCGGCGAGCACGGCTTCCCGAGGTCGGTGTCGGCGTGCGCGGGGCCGGCTCCGAGGACGATCGCGATCGGGGCGATCGCCGTCACTGTCGCCAAGCCGATGAACCTCAGTGCTCCCATGATCCACGCCCTCCTCGACAACATTAGTTAGATCGCCTTCGAGCTTAACCGTTGCTCAGCATCCGCCACAGGAAGGAGAAGCTGAGCGCGGACTTGAAGGCGACCTGCTCGTTGTCGGCCGCGCCGGCATGCCCGCCCTCGATGTTCTCGTAGTAGGCGACCTGGTGGCCGGCGGCCTCGAGCGCGGCCGTCATCTTGCGGGCGTGGCCCGGATGCACCCGGTCGTCGCGGGTGGACGTGGTCATCAGCACGGGCGGATAGTCGGGGGTGTCCGAAATGTTTTGGTACGGGGAGTACTCGGAGATGAACTCCCAGTCCTCGGGATTGTCCGGGTCGCCGTATTCGGCCATCCACGACGCCCCGGCCAGCAGCAGGTGGTAGCGCTTCATGTCCAGCAGCGGCACGTCGCACACCAGCGCGCCGAACTTCTCCGGGTACTGGGTCAGCATGATGCCCATCAGCAGGCCCCCGTTGCTGCCGCCCCGCGCGCCCAGCTGCCCGACCGTGGTGATGCCGCGGTCCACCAAATCGGTTGCCACCGCGGCGAAGTCCTCGGCGACCTTGTGCCGGTTCTCGCGCATCGCCTGAGTGTGCCAACCGGGTCCGTACTCGCCGCCGCCGCGGATGTTGGCCAAGGCGTAGGTGCCCCCGCGGGCCAGCCACAGCCGGCCCAGCACGCCGCTGTAGGCAGGCGTGTTGGCGGTTTCGAATCCGCCGTATCCGCTCAGCAGCGTGGGCCCGGGGCCGTCTGAGCCCGCGCGCCGCACGACGAAGTACGGGATAGACGTGCCGTCCTTGGACGCGACGAAATGTTGTGAAACTGAGAGGTTTTCGGCGTCGAAGAACGCCGGGGCAGATTTGATCGGCTCGAGCGGCGAGTCGGCGGTACCCCGCATCAGGCGCGACGGCGTGACGAATCCGCTGGAATCGAGGAAGAACTCGTCACCCTTGTCGTCGGCGGCGGCGACGACGGTATTGGTCGCGGGCGGGATGCCCGCGACCGGCTCGCGGCGCCACTCGCCCCGTGACGCGGGCGGGGTGACGATCTCCACCCGGCTGGCGACGTCGGCCAGCGTGACCATCAGCAGGTGGTCCTTCGTCCACGCGTAGTGGTTCAGGGCGGTGTGCTCGTCGGGCTCGAACACCACGCGCAATTCCGCCGTGCCCGCGAGGAATTCGTCGTAGTCGGCGGCCAGCAGCGAACCCGCGGCGTATGTCGCGTCGCCGAGGTACCAGTCGGTGCGCAGCTCGATCAGGATCCACTCGCGGTGCATCGACAGGCCCGCGTCGGTGGGCGCGTCGATGCGGATCAACTCCGTGCCGCGCAGCTCGTAGACCTCTTCGTTCCAGAAGTCGAGCGCCCGCCCCAGGAAGGTGCGCTCGAAGCCCGGCGTCCGATCCACCGAGGCGGAAACGCGGACGTCGGAGCGGGCTCCCTCGAAGACGGTCTCCGCGTCTTCCAGCGCTGTGCCGCGCCGCCATCGCTTGATCACTCGCGGGTAGCCGGACTCGGTGAGCGAATCGGCGCCGAAGTCAGTGCCGACCAGCACCGTGTCCGGGTCGGCCCAGGCGATCTGCGACTTGGCCTCCGGCAGTTCGAAACCGCCGGAAACGAATTCGCGTGTGAGCATGTCGAATTCGCGCACGATCGACGCGTCCGAGCCGCCGCGGGACAGGCCGACCAGCGCCCGGCTGTGGTCGGGTTCGATGACACCGGCACCCGCCCACACCCACTTCGTGTCGTCGAGGCGGCCCAACTCGTCGACATCGATGAGCACGTCCCACTCCGGGGCGGGGGTGCGGTAGCTGTCCAACGTGGTGCGGCGCCACAACCCGCGCGGGTTGGCGGCGTCGCGCCAGAAGTTGTAGAGGTATTCGCCGCGTCGGACCACATACGGAATGCGGGCATCGGTGTCGAGCACCTCGAGGGCCTCGCCGCGCATCCGCTCGAACTCTTCGTCGCAGAACTCGGCGAGGGTGGGCTCGTTGCGGGCGCGCACCCACGCCAGCGCGTCGTCGCCGGTGACGTCCTCGAGCCAGAGATAGGGGTCTTGCGAGCTCGGTTCGGGGGCGGCGGCGCCTTCGGAGGTCATGGCAGCCATTCTGGCCCCGGCGGTAGTGTGAGGTGTGTTACACAGGGTCCAACGAGGAGCGGACAGATGACTGTTTTCGCACGTCCGGGCGATGCCGGGGCTTTGATGTCGTACGAATCCCGGTACGAGAACTTCATCGGGGGCCAGTGGGTGGCCCCCGCGGGCGGCCGCTATTTCGAAAACCCGTCGCCGGTCACCGGCCAGACCTTCTGCGAGGTCGCGCGCTCCGACGAAGCCGACATCGACAAGGCGCTGGACGCGGCGCACGCCGCGGCCCCGGCTTGGGGCAAGACCGCGCCTGCCGAGCGGGCGGCGATCCTGAACAAGATCGCCGACCGCATCGAGGAGAACACCGCCGCGCTGGCGGTGGCCGAAGTCTGGGACAACGGCAAACCGGTCCGCGAGGCGCTGGCCGCCGACATCCCGCTGGCGGCCGACCATTTCCGGTATTTCGCCGCGGCCCTGCGCGCGCAGGAGGGTTCGCTCTCGCAGATCGACGACGACACCGTCGCCTACCACTTCCACGAGCCGCTCGGGGTCGTAGGACAGATCATTCCGTGGAACTTCCCCATCCTGATGGCCGCCTGGAAGATGGCGCCGGCGCTGGCGGCCGGCAACGCGGTGGTGCTCAAACCCGCTGAGCAGACACCGGTTTCGGTGCTCTACCTGATGTCGCTGATCGGCGACCTGTTGCCGGCGGGGGTGCTCAACGTGGTCAACGGCTTCGGCGCCGAGGCCGGCAAGCCGCTGGCGTCGAGCAACCGGATCGCCAAGGTCGCGTTCACCGGCGAAACCACCACCGGGCGGCTGATCATGCAGTACGCCAGCCAGAACCTGATCCCGGTCACCCTGGAGCTCGGCGGCAAGAGCCCCAACATCTTCTTCAACGATGTCATGGCCCAAGGTGACGACTTCCAGGACAAGGCGCTGGAGGGCTTCACGATGTTCGCCCTCAACCAGGGCGAGGTGTGCACCTGCCCGTCGCGCAGCCTGATCCAGGCCGACATCTACGACGAGTTCCTCGAGCTCGCCGCGATCCGCACCAAGGCGGTCCGGCAGGGCGACCCGCTGGACAGCGAGACGATGCTGGGTTCGCAGGCGTCGAACGACCAGATGGAAAAGATCCTGTCCTACATCGAAATCGGCAAAAACGAAGGCGCGCGGGTCATTTGCGGCGGCGAGCGCGCCGAGCTGGGCGGCGACCTGGCGGGCGGCTACTACATGCAGCCGACGATCTTCGCCGGCAACAACAAGATGCGGATCTTCCAGGAGGAGATCTTCGGGCCGGTGGTGGCGGTGACGTCGTTCACCGACTGCGACGACGCGATCTCGATCGCGAACGACTCGCTCTACGGCCTGGGCGCCGGCGTGTGGAGCCGCGACGGCAACACGGCTTACCGGGCCGGACGCGACATTCAGGCGGGCCGGGTGTGGGTGAACTGCTACCACGCCTACCCGGCGCACGCCGCGTTCGGCGGTTACAAGCAGTCCGGCATCGGCCGGGAGAACCACAAGATGATGCTCGACCACTACCAGCAGACCAAGAACATGCTGGTGTCCTACTCGGAAAAGGCGCAGGGATTCTTCTGATGCGCGCCGGCGACGATGCAGAGCGCAGCGATGGGGAGAAGCGGCGCCATGATGCCGTGGGTGCCGTGATCACCGCCGCGGCCGCGGACCTGCTGGCCCGGCTGCAGGAGCGGCACGGCCCGGTGATGTTCCACCAGTCCGGCGGCTGCTGCGACGGGTCGTCGCCGATGTGCTACCCGCGCGGGGATTTCCTGGTCGGCGACCGCGACGTGCTGCTCGGCGTGCTCGACGTCGGGGACGGAGTGCCGGTGTGGATCTCGGGCCCGCAGTACCAGACCTGGAAGCACACCCAACTGGTCATCGACGTCGTCCCGGGACGCGGCGGCGGGTTCAGCCTCGAGGCGCCCGAGGGCGTGCGGTTCTTGTCGCGCGGGCGCGTCTTCACCGACGAAGAGCAGGCCGAGCTGGCGGCCGAATCCGTCATCACCGGCGCCGCCTACGAGCGTGGCGAACGCCCGTCGGCGCGCGGCCCGGTGGTGACGCCCGATCAAGCGGCCGCGCCGGGAACGTGCAGCCCTCCCACTCGATGACGGCGCTACCCTCGTCAGCGTGATCCCGCTCCCGCGTCCCTGGCAGCTGGCCGGCGCCATGCTGATCGGCTGTGCCGTCGGGTTTTTGGCCGGGGTCGCGCTCACCGTGCTGGTGCACGCGAGGATCCGGCCCGACGTCGTCGTCGCGCTGGTGGTCGGCGTCCCCGCCGTGTTCGGGTTGCTGACGGTCCTGTTCTCCGGGCGCCGCTGGGTCACCGCGCTCGGCGCGTTCATCCTGTCGCTCGGGCCGGGTTGGTTCGGCGTGCTCCTCGCCCTGCGGGTGGCCTGCGGTGGCTGACGAGGAGGACACGGGCACCCAGTCATGGGTCCCGGACTTTTCCGACGACGACGACACCGGCCCGCGGCCAGCGGCCGAGTCACTCCCGGAGGAAAAGGAGGGCCCCGCCGACAAGGGCGCGACCAACGAGGTCCCCGCCGAGGGGGAGGCCGGGGCCGAGGGCGGCGGGCTGCCGGTGCAACCGGTCGCCGTGCCCGGTCGCTACCAGTACCTGCGGTGGTGGCACCTCGTTCTGGTCCTCCTCGGCGGGTGGATCGTGGCGGGCGTGGTCGGGCTCGGGCTCTTCTATTGGTGGTACCACTCGATCGACAAGACGCCCGCGGTGTTCACGGTCCTGGTGTACGTGGTGGCGTGCGCGGTGGGCGGCGTGCTGCTGGCGATGGCGGAGGGCAGGGCGTTGATCTCCGCGCTGTCGCTCGCGGTGATGTCGGGGCCGTTCGCGTCCGTCGCCGCCGCGGCGCCCCTGTACGGCTACTACTACTGCGCCCACACGGGCCACTGCCTGATCGGCGTCATCCCGTACTAGGCCATTAGGGTAGGGCTCGTGACCCACTGCGTTGTCGAGTGAGAAGTCACCGCCCACTAATGTGGGCTCGTGACTTCTCACTATGACGTCGTCGTCCTCGGAGCCGGTCCCGGCGGGTATGTCGCGGCCATCCGCGCCGCGCAGCTCGGCCTGAACACCGCCATCGTCGAGCCGAAGTACTGGGGCGGTGTCTGCCTCAACGTCGGCTGCATCCCGTCCAAGGCGTTGCTGCGCAACGCCGAACTGGCGCACATCTTCACCAAGGAGGCCCAGGCCTTCGGCATCAGCGGCGACGCGACCTTCGACTACGGCGTCGCCTTCGACCGCAGCCGCAAGGTGGCCGAGGGCCGCGTCGCCGGCGTGCACTTTTTGATGAAGAAGAACAAGATCACCGAGATCCACGGGTACGGCCGCTTCACCGACCCCCACACGCTGTCGGTCGATCTCAACGACGGTGGGACCGAGACGGTCACGTTCGACAACGTCATCATCGCCACCGGCAGCAGCACCCGGCTGGTGCCCGGCACCTCGCTGTCGGAAAACGTGGTCACCTACGAGGAACTGATCATGACGCGGGAGCTGCCGGAGTCGATCGTCATCGCCGGGGCCGGGGCCATCGGTATGGAGTTCGGCTACGTGCTGAAGAACTACGGCGTCGACGTCACCATCGTCGAGTTCTTGCCGCGCGCGCTGCCCAACGAGGACGCCGAGGTGTCCAAGGAGATCGAGAAGCAGTTCAAGAAGCTGGGCGTCAAGGTCTTGACCGGGACCAAGGTGGAGGCCATAAACGACGACGGTTCGGTGGTCACCGTGACCGTCAGCAAGGACGGCAAGTCCGAGGACCTCAAGGCCCAAAAGGTGTTGCAGGCCATCGGTTTCGCGCCCAACGTCGAGGGCTACGGCCTGGAGGCGGCCGGCGTCGCGCTGACCGATCGCAAGGCGATCGGCATCACCGACTACATGCGCACCAACGTCGAGCACATCTACGCCATCGGCGACGTCACCGGGAAGCTGATGCTGGCCCACGTCGCTGAGGCCATGGGTGTGGTGGCGGCCGAAACCATCGCCGGCGCAGAGACTTTGGCCCTCGGCGACTACCGCATGCTGCCGCGCGCGACCTTCTGCCAGCCGAACGTCGCCAGCTTCGGGCTCACCGAGCAGCAGGCCCGCGACGAAGGCTACGACGTCGTGGTGGCCAAGTTCCCGTTCACCGCCAACGCCAAGGCGCACGGGGTGGGCGACCCCAGCGGCTTCGTGAAGCTGGTCGCCGACAGCAAGTACGGCGAGCTGCTGGGCGGGCACCTGATCGGCCACGACGTGTCCGAGCTGCTGCCCGAGCTGACGCTGGCCCAGAAGTGGGACCTGACCGCCACCGAGCTGGCCCGCAACGTGCACACCCACCCGACCATGTCCGAGGCGCTGCAGGAATGCTTCCACGGCTTGACCGGCCACATGATCAACTTCTGAGCTCGTCGTGACGGGCAGCGACACCACCGCCACGACCGTGGGCGCGATCGGCGGGGTCGCCGCGGGTTACGTCCTGTGGTTGGTGGCCTTTTCGATCGCCGACGACAACGCGGCGGTGGGCCGGTGGGCCCCGACGGTGCTGCTCGGCTCGGCCGTGCTCGCGGTGTGCGCCGTGCTGTGGGCTTTCGTGCAACGCCGGCGCGGCAAGTACGCGTGGTATGGGTTCGGCGTCGGCCTGCCCGTCGCGCCCCTGGCGCTGACGCTGGCCGTGCTGGCCGACGTCTACTTCTAGCCGGGCTTGTCCAACGGGATGGCCAGCGCCGACATCGTCGCGGCCAGGCCGTCGTATTGGCTTGCCAGCAAGCAGAATTCGATGAGCTGGCGCCGGTCCAGGTGAGTGGCCAGCTCCCGCCAGGTCGCGTCGCTGACCGTGCGGTCCTTGACGAACTCGTCTGTGGCCGCCAGCAGCGCCTGCTGGCGCACGGTCAGGCGCGCCTCGACCCGGTCCAGCGTCTCGGGCCACGCGAAAATGGCGGCCTGCAGGTCGTCGTCGAGGCCCTGACGGCGCGCCATCCCGCGGTGGTGCTGCAGCTCGTATTCGCAACCGCGCGCGTGCGCGACCCGCAGGATCACCAACTCGGTGTCGATCGCCGGCAGCCGGCCCCGCAGCAGCCGTCCGCCGTACATCGCCCAGGTCCAGAACAACGCCCGGCGCTGCCCCAGGGTGGTGAACAGGTGCATCTCCGGCACCCCCATCCGGCGCGCGGCCGCCTTCGCCATCACCCAATTGATCGGCCCCAGCTCGCGGAAGCGTCCCGGCGGGATCCGGCCGCTTTGCGCGGTCACGGTTGCTTCACCAGGTACGGGGACACGGTGCTGCGGTGCTCGTCGAGGTCCAGCGCGCGGCCCAGCGCCGGGAACGCCCGCTGCGGGCAGTTGTCGCGTTCGCAGACGCGGCAGCCCGCGCCGATCGGTGTGGCCACTGTTCCTGGTCCTCCCGAGACGTCGAGCCCTTCCGAGTAGACGAGCCGGTGCGCGTGGCGGAGCTCGCAGCCGAGCCCGATCGCGAAGGTTTTACCGGGCTGACCATACCGCGCGGCGCGGCGCTCCACGGTGCGGGCCACCCACATGTAGTTGCGGCCGTCGGGCATCTGGGCGATCTGCACCAGGATCTTGCCGGGGTTGGCGAACGTCTCGTAGACGTTCCACAGCGGACATGTCCCGCCGCTGGACGAGAAGTGAAAACCGGTGGCGGACTGGCGCTTTGACATGTTGCCGGCGCGGTCCACCCGGACGAACGAGAACGGCACCCCGCGCATCGTCGGCCGTTGCAGCGTCGAAAGCCGGTGTGCGATGGTCTCGTAACTCACCGAGTAGAACGACGACAGCCGCTCGACGTCGTAGCGGAAGTTCTCGGCGACGTCGTGGAACTGGCGGTAGGGCAGCACCGCGGCAGCCGCGAAGTAGTTGGCCAGCCCCAGCCGTGCCAGCGTGTGCGACTCCTCGCTGGTGAACTTGCCCTCGGCCACCAGGCTGTCGATCAGGTCGCCGAACTCGAGGTAGGCCAATTCGGCGGCCAACTTGAACACCTGCTGACCCGAGGAGAGGTGGTTGCTGATCTCCAGCGTCCTCGTGCCGGGGTCGAAGCGGTGCAGCACGGTGTCGCCCAGGTCGATGCGCCGGGTGATGTGCACCCCGTGCACCTCGGTGAGCCGGCGGGTCAGCTCGCGGGCCAGGTCGCCGTGGTGCAACCGCATCGTGACCGTGAGGTCCTCGGCGGCCGTGTCCAGCTCGTGCAGATAGTTCTGGCGTTGGTAGAAGTAATCGCGCACCTCTTCGTGGGGCATGGTGATCGACCCGCTGCCGCTGCCGTCGGTGTAGCGCTCCTCGGTGGCGGCAGCCAGCTGCGCGGTGGTGATCCGGTAGCGCCGGTGCAGGTTGACCACCGCGCGGGCCAGGACCGGATGGGCGTTGACCATCTCGGCGACCTCGGTCGGCTCGACATCGATGTCCAGGTCGCGGTCCATGGTGACCTCGCGCAGCTCGGCGACCAGCCGGGTGTCGTCCTGGGAGGCGAAGAAGGTCGCGTCGACCCCGAACACCTCGGTGATGCGGAGCAGCACCGCGACGGTCAGCGGGCGAACGTCGTGCTCGATCTGGTTGAGGTAGCTCGGCGAGATCTCCAGCATCTGGGCCAGCGCGGCCTGGGAAAACCCGCGCTCGTTGCGGAGTTGCCGAACGCGGGAGCCGACGAAGGTTTTTGCCACTTAACGAAGAATACCGGCTGATGCGAAGGTGCCGTTAGCAGACTTGGCAGGGCGTCGCTTTCGCGTCGCGATTGGTGTTTTGAAGTTGCGCTTTGGCAGTATTCGCATCGCGGGCCGGGGTTAACCTGGGATACCGATGCGGAGGGAACGGGGAGCACAGCCGTGAGCCTGGACAAGACACTGATGCCGGTGCCGGACGGGCACCCGGATGTATTTGGTCGCGAGTGGCCGCTCCGGGTCGCCGACATCGACCGCACCGGCCGGTTGCGGCTCGACGCCGCCGCCCGGCACATCCAGGACATCGGCCAGGACCAGCTGCGCGAGATGGGCTTCGAGGAGACCCACCCGCTGTGGATCGTCCGGCGCACCATGGTCGACCTGATCCGCCCGATCGAGTTTCAGGACATGTTGCGGTGCCGGCGCTGGTGTTCGGGCACCTCGAACCGGTGGTGCGAGATGCGGGTCCGCATCGACGGTCGCAAGGGCGGCCTGATCGAGTCCGAGGCCTTCTGGATCAACATCAACCGGGAGACGCAGATGCCGTCGCGCATCGCCGACGACTTCCTGGCGGGCCTGCACAAGACCACTTCGGTGACCCGCCTGAAGTGGAAGGGCTATCTCAAGCCGGGCAGCCGCGACGATGCGACCGAGATCCACGAGTTCCCCGTCCGGGTGACCGACATCGACCTGTTCGACCACATGAACAACTCGGTGTATTGGAGCGTGATCGAGGATTACCTGGCGTCGCATCCCGAGCTGCTGCGGTGGCCGCTGCGCACCACGATCGAGCACGAGGCGCCGGTCGCGCTGGGCGACAAACTCGAGATCATCTCGCACGTCCACCCGGCCGGTTCGACCGATCAATTCGGTCCGAACCTGGCCGATCGGGCTGTTACAACGCTCACATATGCCGTCGGCGACGAGACGAAAGCCGTCGCCGCGATCTTCGCGCTATAGCGGTACCGCCGGTCCCCTCAATTTGCGGTCCGACCTGCGAAAATATGGTTACTGATCGGTAGCTTCTGAAACGGTTAAGTTTGCGTTCATCTTCGCAAAGTTTGCAAAATCGGGCGATGGTGTTGCCGAAATTGGCAAATGAAACGGGTGGACCTGCAGGAACAAGCTGTGCCATCTTCGAGTTAGCACGCCAGTGAAGTTGAGCCCTAGCTACCGCCGCAAGGCGGGTGGCGTGGACCGTTCAGCGTCAGTTCAGCAATTGAAGACCGTTTAAGGAGTAAGCCCAATGTCTGTCGTTGGCACGCCCAAGAGCGCCGAGCAGATCCAGCACGACTGGGACACCAACCCGCGGTGGAAGGGTGTCACGCGCACCTACTCCGCCGAGGACGTCGTCGCGCTGCAAGGCACCGTTGTCGAGGAGCACACCCTGGCCCGCCGCGGCGCGGAGGTGTTGTGGGAAGAGCTGCACGACCTGGAGTGGGTCAACGCGCTGGGCGCGCTGACCGGCAACCAGGCCGTGCAGCAGGTTCGCGCCGGCCTCAAGGCCATCTACCTGTCGGGGTGGCAGGTCGCCGGTGACGCCAACCTGTCCGGCCACACCTACCCCGACCAGAGCCTGTACCCGGCCAACTCGGTGCCCCAGGTGGTCCGCCGGATCAACAACGCGCTGCAGCGCGCCGACCAGATCGCCAAGGTCGAGGGCGACAAGTCGGTGGAGAACTGGCTGGCGCCGATCGTCGCGGACGGCGAGGCCGGCTTCGGCGGCGCGCTCAACGTCTACGAGCTGCAGAAGGCCCTGATCGCGGCCGGTGTCGCCGGTTCGCACTGGGAAGACCAGCTGGCCTCGGAGAAGAAGTGCGGCCACCTCGGCGGCAAGGTGCTGATCCCGACCCAGCAGCACATCCGCACCCTGACCTCGGCCCGGCTGGCCGCCGACGTGTGCGGCGTGCCGACCGTCGTGATCGCCCGCACCGACGCCGAGGCGGCGACGCTGATCACGTCCGACGTCGACGAGCGTGACCAGCCGTTCATCACCGGCGAGCGCACCAAGGAAGGCTTCTACCGGACCAAGAACGGCATCGAGCCCTGCATCGCGCGGGCTAAGGCCTACGCTCCGTTCGCCGACCTGATCTGGATGGAGACCGGCACCCCCGACCTGGAGGTCGCGCGCAAGTTCTCCGAGGCGGTCAAGGCCGAGTACCCCGACCAGATGCTGGCGTACAACTGCTCGCCGTCGTTCAACTGGCGCAAGCACCTGGATGACGGCACCATCGCGAAGTTCCAAAAGGAGCTTGCCGCAATGGGATTCAAGTTCCAGTTCATCACGCTGGCCGGCTTCCACGCGCTGAACTACTCGATGTTCGATCTGGCCTACGGCTACGCCCGCAACCAGATGAGCGCCTACGTCGAGCTGCAGGAGCGCGAGTTCGCCGCCGAGGAGCGTGGCTACACCGCCACCAAGCACCAGCGCGAGGTCGGTGCCGGTTACTTCGACCGGATCGCCACCACCGTGGACCCCAGCTCGTCGACCACGGCGCTGACCGGTTCCACCGAAGAGGGCCAGTTCCACTGAGTTAGTCTGCCGAGCAGACGCGAAAGTACCCTTTTTGCCGCACAATTAGGGGCTTTTGCGTCTGCTCGCGCATATAAGGAGGAGCAATGGCAGCGATCGAACGGGTCGGGGTGGTCGGTGCCGGGCAGATGGGCTCCGGCATCGCCGAGGTCTCCGTCCGCGCGGGAGTCGACGTGACGGTGTACGAGCCGACCGAGGCCCTGATCGCGGCGGGACGCAACCGCATCGTCAAGTCGCTGGAGCGGGGCGTCAGCGCCGGCAAGGTGACCGAGCGGGAGCGGGACAGCGCGCTCGGCAAGCTGACCTTCACCACCAACCTGAAGGACCTGGCCGACCGCCAGTTGGTGATCGAAGCCATCGTCGAGGACGAGGCCGTCAAGGCCGAGCTGTTCGCCGAACTGGACCGGGTCGTCACCGATCCCGACGCCGTGCTGGCGTCGAACACCTCCAGCATCCCGATCATGAAGGTCGCGGCGGCCACCAAGAATCCCCAGCGCGTGCTGGGCCTGCACTTCTTCAACCCGGTCCCTGTGTTGCCGCTGGTCGAGCTGGTGTGCACGCTCGTCACCGACGAAGCCGCCGCCGCGCGCACCGAGCAGTTCGCCGGCGCGGTGCTGGGCAAGCAGGTGGTGCGCTGCTCGGACCGGTCCGGCTTCGTGGTCAACGCGCTGCTGGTGCCCTACCTGCTTTCGGCGATCCGGATGGTGGAGGCCGGCTTTGCCAGCGTCGAGGACGTCGACAAGGCCGTCGTCGCCGGGTTGTCGCACCCGATGGGACCGCTGCGGCTGTCCGACCTCGTCGGCCTGGACACCCTCAAACTCATCGCGGATAAAATGTTCGAGGAATTCAAAGAACCGCAATACGGTCCACCGCCGCTGCTGTTGCGCATGGTCGAGGCGGGCCGGCTGGGCAAAAAATCCGGTCAGGGTTTCTATACTTACTGACGCGGCCGGTGTCTGTGTAGCAACCGATCTGCGCATCCGATATCATCCTCCCGGTCAACAAACGAGAGGTGTATCGGGCAACCATGACTTCGTTGGAGCCGTATTACGAAGAGTCGCAATCTATCTATGACGTATCGGACGAGTTTTTTGCCCTATTCCTAGACCCGACAATGGGCTACACCTGCGCTTACTTCGAGCGAGACGATATGACCCTCGAGGAAGCGCAGAATGCGAAGTTCGACCTGGCGCTGGGAAAACTGAACCTCGAGCCCGGCATGACGCTGCTCGATATCGGCTGCGGGTGGGGCGGGGCGCTGCAACGGGCGGTCGAGAAGTTCGACGTGAACGTGATCGGAATTACCCTCAGCCGCAACCAGTTCGAATACAGCAGAACCAGGCTGGCGGGGATCCCGACCGAGCGCAACGTCGAAGTGCGGTTGCAGGGCTGGGAAGAGTTCGACGACAAGGTCGACCGGATCGTCAGCATCGGAGCATTTGAAGCGTTCAAGGCCGAGCGTTGGCCCGCGTTTTTCGACCGCGCCTATGACATCCTCCCCGACGACGGCACGATGCTCCTGCACACAATTTTGGCGCATTCACAGAAGCAGATGCACGAACGCGGCATCGCTTTGACGATGAGCGACGTGCGGTTCACGCGATTTATCTACACGGAAATCTTCCCGGGCGGGCAGTTGCCGGCGCAGGAAGATATTTTCGCGCTGGCGGATGCCGCCGGATTCAGTGTCGAAAAAGTGCAATTGCTGCGCGAGCATTATGAACGGACGCTGAATATTTGGGCGGCCAACCTGGCGGCGAACAAAGAAAAGGCGGTCGCCATCCAGTCCGAGGAAGTCTACGAGCGCTATATGCACTATTTGACGGGGTGCGAGGACTTCTTCCGCAAGGGAATCAGCAACGTCGGCCAGTTCACCCTGGCCAAGTAACGTCCTGGGGGCCGGCGCCGCCGGTCACTTCTCACACGTGAACTGGTTGACGTCCGTGTAGCCCTGGCGGAACAACTTGGCGCAGCCGGTGAGGTACTTCATGTACCGGTCGTAGACCTTCTCCGACTGGATCGCGATGGCCTTGTCCTTGTTGGACTCGAGCGCCGCGGCCCATATTTCCAGCGTCCTGGCGTAGTGCAGCTGAAGCGACTGGATCCGGGTCACCTTGAAACCGGCGTCCCCGGCGTGCTCTTCGACCGACGGGATCGTCGGCAGCCATCCGCCGGGGAAGATCTCGGCCAGGATGAACTGGGTGAAGTGAACGACCTCGTGGGTCAACGGGGTGCCCTGGGCCCTGGCCTCTTTGAAGGTCGGACGCGAGATGGTGTGCAGCAGCATGACCCCGTCGGCCGGCAGCACCCGGTAGGCCATCTTGAAGAAGTGGCCCCACCGTTGCCGGCCGAAGTGCTCGAAGGCGCCGATAGAGACGATGCGGTCGACGGGCTCGTCGAACTTCTCCCAGCCCTCCAGCAGCACCTGCGCCGAGCGGTTCGTGTTCAGCCCGTCGAACATCTGCTGGACGTGCTCGGCCTGGTTCTCCGACAGCGTCAGGCCCACGACGTTGACGTCGTACTTCTCGATGGCGCGCCGCAGCGTGGCTCCCCAGCCGCAGCCGATGTCGAGCAGCGTCATCCCCGGCTCGAGCCCGAGCTTCCCCAGCGACAGGTCGATCTTGGCGAGCTGCGCCTCCTCGAGCGTCATGTCGTCGCGCTCGAAGTAGGCGCAGCTGTAGGTCTGGGTCGGGTCCAGGAACAGCCGGAAGAAGTCGTCGGACAGATCGTAGTGCGCCTGCACGTTCCCGAAATGCGGCGTGAGCTGCACGGACATGAGTGGTAGGGCCTTTCTGTATCTCGGGGTTTCCGGGCGGCCTGGCGACCATGCGCCGCGGTTCACCCCCGATGCATCCCCTGCATGCTAGCCGTTAAGGCCGTACAAGTCGCATTCCAAAGTCGGCTTTGCGTCACACGTACGTCACACAGCCGTGCGCAACACGGCGCCGACGGCGAGCCCCAGGACCAGCAACGCCCCCGCCTGGCGCACGTGCACCCAGGCCAACGCCGCGTACCACAGCGGCCACACCGGGAAGTTCGGTGGCGGTCCGTCGGGCCTCGGCCGGCGGAAATACGGCCACACCTTCGCCAGCCGCGGCAGCGCCAACACGACGATCAATGCAGGCCAGGGCATCGCCCCCACGACGACGGCGATGGCCACCAGCGCGTAGAAGCCGACCATCATGCCCAGCGTGACGGCCCGGGCGCGCGCCTCACCGAGCAGGACGGGCAGGGTCCGGATGCCAAGCGGCTCGTCGTAGGGGATCTTGTCAATGTGCTTGCCCATCAACACCGTCGTGCACAGCAGCCCGTAGGGCAGCGATGCGACGACGACGTCCCACCCGACCGCGCCCACCGCGGAGTAGTAGGTGCCGCACACCATCAGCGGTCCCCACACCACGAATACGTCCGGTTCGCCGAGGCCGCGCTTCTTCAGCCGCAGCGGTGGCGCCGTGTAGGCGACGCTGAGGGCGAACCCGCCGAGCGCGAACGCCACCACCGGCCACCCCCGCGCCCACGCCAGCGTTACCAGGATGGCCAGATCCGCGACGTTGACCGCCAGGATCGCCAGCCCGAGTGTGCGCCGGCTGATCAGCCCCGACAGCACCGGATGCGGGGCGTACAGGGCGCGCGGGTAGGTGGCGCTGTCGGTGCCGACCTGGGTGTCGTAGAGGTCGTTCATCAGGTTGTTTGCGGTGTGCGCAAGCGTGATGCCCAGCACAGCGAGGACCAGCCAGCGCCAGTCCAGCCCGGGTTTGCCGATCGCCAGCAGGGCCGCCACCAGCCCGGAGACCAGGGTCATCGGCAGCACCGCGGCCCGGGTGACCACGAGCCACCGCGTGACGGCGTCGACCGGCCCGTCCGGGGGCGGGTTGGTGGTGCGAAGCGCGTAGGCCCACGACCGGAGGCGCGAGCCGGCGCTCACGTCAGCCATCGGGGCCCGATGTCATGGCGCCCGCGGCGGCACGATCGGGGACGGGTGTGGCTGCTCGCGGAACTTCTCCAGCGACCCGCCCGCCTCGACGATGCCGCAGATCGCGCTCCAGCTCAGCATGGTCAGGTAGTCGATCAGCTCGTCGGCGGTCATCCGCGGGTCGGAGATCCACGAGTGGGTCGCGAGCTGCACGCCACCGACGATCATGTAGGCCCAGGGCTCCACGCCGCCGGTGTCCATCCCGGCCTCCTGCATGCGACGGCGCAGCATCATTGCCAGCATGCGGGCGATGATTCGCTCGGAGTCGGCGATCACCTTGCTCTTGGTCGGCGAGCTGTTGGCCATCACGAACCGGTACGGCTCCGGTTCGTCGGCAACCGTCTCGACATACACCCGGATGATCTCGCGGGTCAGGTCGAAGCCGTCGAGGTTGGAAGTCAGCGCGCCCGCCATGTTGGGAATCAGCGTCGACTGCGCGAAGCGCATCAGCACCGCGGTGGTCAGGTCGTTCTTGTCGACGAAGTAGCGGTACAGCACGGTCTTGGAGACCCCGATCTCCGCCGCGATCTCGTCCATGCTCAGGAAGCGGCCGCGCTGCCGGATCGCCACGATTGTGCCGTCCACCAGCTCATTGCGGCGCTCCACCTTGTGTTGGTGCCAGCGCCGCTTGCGACCATCCGTCTTTACGGTCACAGCCCGGATCCGCTCTGCCACTGTCGCCGCTTCTCACTCATCAGACGCCCCTGATACTACGGCTTGCCGGGGGCCTTTTGGCGGACGGGCCGCGTGAGCGGGGGCTGTCCAAGCAGGGCAGTAACACTAACCGGCCGCGGCGAGACATGATGGTGTGGTGACACACCGAGCCTCCCCTGGGGGCGGAGCAGCGGGCCCGCCCACAGCGAGGCCGACGTCCCTGGCGGAATCGTTCGCCGGGGCGGATCCGGAGGCCGACGCCGAGCGGCGGGTGGCGCTGCGCCGGATGAAGCTGGTGGCGCTGAGCTTCCTGGTCGGCGCCACGGGCCTGTTCCTGGCCTGCCGGTGGGCGCAGGCCCATGCCGTCACGGCGACCTGGGTGGGCTACGTCGGTGCGGCCGCGGAGGCCGGGATGGTGGGCGCGCTGGCCGACTGGTTCGCGGTCACCGCGCTGTTCAAGCACCCGCTGGGCATACCGATTCCGCACACCGCGATCATCAAGCGCAAGAAGGACCAGCTCGGCGAGGGCCTGGGGACCTTCGTGCGGGAGAACTTCCTGTCGCCGCCCGTCGTCGAGACCAAGTTGCGCGACGCCCAGGTGCCCAGCCGGCTCGGTAAGTGGTTGTCGGAGGCCGCCCACGCCGAGCGGGTGGCCGGCGAGACGGCGACGGTGCTGCGGGTGCTGGTGGAGCTGTTGCGCGACGAGGACGTCCAGCAGGTGATCGACCGGATGATCGTGCGCCGCATCGCCGAACCGCAGTGGGGCCCGCCGGTCGGCCGGGTGCTGGCGACCCTGCTGGCCGAGAACCGCCAGGAGGCCCTGATCCAACTGTTGGCCGACCGGGCGTTCCAGTGGTCGCTGAACGCCGGGGAGGTGATCCAGCGCGTCGTCGAGCGTGACTCGCCGAGCTGGTCGCCCCGGTTCATCGACCACCTCGTCGGCGACCGGATCCACCGCGAGTTGATGGACTTCACCGACAAGGTGCGCCGCAACCCCGACCACGAGTTGCGCCGTTCGGCGACGCGTTTCCTGTTCGAGTTCGCCGACGACCTGCAGCACGATCCGGAGACCATCGCGCGCGCGGATGCGGTCAAGGAACAGCTGATGGCGCGCGACGAGATCGCCACCGCGGCCGCGACGGCCTGGAAGACGCTGAAGCGGCTGGTGCTCGAGGGCGTCGACGACCCGTCCAGCACGTTGCGAACCCGCATCGCCGACACCGTGGTGCGGATCGGCGAGTCGCTGCGCGACGACGCCGACCTGCGCGACAAGGTCGACAGCTGGATCGTGCGGGCCGCCCAGCACCTGGTTTCCGAGTACGGGGTGGAAATCACCGCGATCATCACCGACACGATCGAGCGCTGGGACGCGGAGGAGGCCAGCCGGCGCATCGAACTGCACGTGGGCCGCGACCTGCAATTCATCCGGATCAACGGGACGGTCGTCGGGTCCTTGGCGGGGCTGATCATCTACGCCGTCGCCCAGCTGCTTTTCTAGGGGTGCTAACAAGTGCTTGCAAAAGCAAGCACTGGGTCGTAGTCTGTTGCCGTAAGCCAGGCCACCCGACCCGAGGAGTACTCGATGCCGCAGGAGGAGAAGCTCTCCGCCAAGGTTTCGACGGCGGCCTCCGACATGGCCTCCGACCTCGGCAGCTTCATCCGCGACCTGCGTGAGAACGCGCAGGTCTCGGTGCGGCAGCTCGCCGAGCGGTCCGGCGTCAGCAACCCGTACCTGAGCCAGGTGGAGCGTGGACTGCGCAAGCCGTCCGCCGACGTCCTGAGCCAGATCGCGAAGGCGCTGCGGATCTCCGCCGAGGTGCTCTATGTGCGGGCCGGGATCCTCGAGCCCAGCGACAAGAACCAGGTGCGCGACGCCATCATCACCGACACGGCGATCACCGAGCGCCAGAAGCAGATCCTGCTCGACATCTATGCGTCATTCGCCGAGCAGAACGAATCCAATTTCGAGGAGAGTCCGAGCGAACCTGACAGCGACGAGTGACGCGTTCGCAGTCGCGCCAGTGACACCAATGAGTTGGTGACGCATAGATGCCAGGGCGCTTGGTTACCCGAAGGGAAGGGGTTTGACGCCAGGCCCATCGAAGTCGCAGTAACCCCAATAAGAAACAAATTATGAAAGGAAACACCATGGCTGAAAACCCCAACGTCGACGACTTGCGGGCTCCGTTGCTGGCGGCGCTCGGCGCGGCCGACCTGGCTCTCGCCACCGTCAATGATCTGATCACCAACCTGCGTGAGCGGGCCGAAGAGACCCGCACCGAGACCCGCAGCCGGGTCGAGGAGCGCCGCGCCCGCCTGTCCAAGCTGCAGGAGGACCTGCCCGAGCAGTTCACCGAGCTGCGCGAGCGTTTCACCTCCGAGGAGCTGCGCAAGGCCGCCGAGGGTTACCTGGAGGCCGCGACCAGCCGTTACAACGAGCTGGTCGACCGCGGCGAGGCCGCCCTGGAGCGCCTGCGCAGCCAGCGGCCCTTCGAGGACGCGTCGGCGCGTGCCGAGGGCTACGTCGATCAGGCCGTCGAGCTGACCCAGGAGGCGCTCGGCACCGTCGCGTCGCAGACCCGCGCGGTCGGCGAGCGCGCCGCCAAGCTGGTCGGCATCGACCTGCCCAAGAAGGCCGAGTCGGCCAAGAAGGCCACGGCCAAGAAGGCCCCCGCCAAGAAGGCTCCGGCCAAGAAGGCTCCGGCCAAGAAGGCGTCGGCCAAGAAGGTCACCCAGAAGTAACCTCCACGCGCGACTCCGAGTTGTCCCCGGGCAACTCGGAGTCGACGTTTTGGACGGTGCCCGCATACCCTTGATGCGTGACCCACGCCGTGAGCATCGTCATGTTCGTCCTGCAGATCGCCGTCGCGCTGACGGCCGTGTACGCGTTCGTGCACGCAGCGCTGCAACGAACCGACGCCTATACCGCCGCAGACAAGCTGACCAAGCCCGTGTGGTTGGTGATCCTCGGCGTGGCTGTGGCGCTCTCCTCCGTGCTGAGCTTCGTGTTCGGCGTGCTGGGCATGGCCATCGCCGCCTGCGCCGCCGGGGTATATCTGGTCGACGTGCGGCCGAAACTTCTTGAGATTCAGGGCAAGTCGCGCTAGCCGGATGAAGGCCCTGCTGGCCGCGCCGGCGGTGGTGTTGGTCGCGCTGCTGGGCCCGCCGGCCCCGGCGTCCGTCGCCCGTGCCGACGACACCCCAGCGCCCCCGTTCGTCGACCACGCCCAGTGGTCCCGTTGGCAGGGCCTGCCGAGCCTGCGGGTGTTTCCCACACCGTCCGGGCGGATGGCGGCCAGGCAACCGGGCACCGCGTCGCAGGCCGACGAGGCGTGGGCCGAGGTGCTCGCGCTGGCGCCGGACGCCGACACCCCCGGCATGCGCGCTCAGTTCGTCTGCCACTGGCAGCTCGCCGAGTTCGTACAGCCGGGCAAGACCAGCTGGAACCTCGAGCCCTGGCGCCCGGTGGTCGACGACGCCGAAATGTTCGCCACCGGCTGCAACCCCGGCGGTCCGGAAGAAGGGTTTTAGTTGGCGAGCCAACCCACGCGGGCCCAGCTGGCGGCCCTGATCGACCACACCCTGCTCAAGCCCGAGGCCACCCGCGCCGACGTGGCCGCGCTCGTCGCCGAGGCGGCCGACCTCGGTGTCTACGCCGTGTGCGTCTCACCGTCGATGGTCCCGGCAGCGTCGCACGCCGCCAGCTCCGGTCTCCGGGTGGCGGCGGTGGCGGGCTTTCCGTCGGGCAAGCACGTGCCGGAGGTCAAGGCGCGCGAGGCCGCGCTGGCCGTGCAGGCCGGCGCCGGCGAGATCGACATGGTCATCGACATCGGCGCCGCGCTGGCCGGCGACATCGATGCCGTGCGACGCGACATCGAGGCGGTGCGGGCCGCGGTGCCCCGGGCCGTGCTCAAGGTCATCGTGGAATCGGCGGTGCTGCTGGCGCGCCCGGACGGGGACATGCTGGCGGACGTGTGCCGCGCCGCCGAGGACGCCGGCGCCGACTTCGTCAAGACCTCGACCGGCTTTCACCCGGCGGGCGGGGCTTCGGTGGACGCCGTCGCCCTGATGGCCGAGACGGTCGGCGGGCGGCTGGGCGTCAAGGCCAGCGGCGGCATCCGCACGGCCGCCGACGCGCTAGCGATGCTGGATGCCGGTGCCACCCGGCTCGGCCTGTCGGCCAGCCGGGCGGTGCTCGACGGGCTCGCCGGCGACCCTTAGAGGTTGGCGAAGCAGGGGTCGGTGGTGTTGTCGTTCGGGATGGTGGCGTTCTGCGTCGAAAAGTGGCTTGTCACACCGGTATCGGTGACCTGCACGCTGTCGGCGTGGATGCCCAGCGGGTAATTCTTGGTGAAATTGGCGGTGAAGTCGTCCAGCGTCGACTGCACCGATTCCTTCGGCATGGTGAAGCCCAGCGCGTTGAAGCTGACGATCTGCAGCTGCAGCCCGGTGCCGGACACCACCGGCTTGGCGGTGATGTTGTCCAACATGCCCTTCAACTCGACGGTGCCGTCGGCCGGGTGAGTCGTCACGCTGTTGGTGACGAACGGACCCAGGACCGGGATCGCGTTCTGCACCGACTGCTTGATCCCGTCACTGGTCCACGTGATGGTGGCGTCCAGCGAGCCGATGGTGCCTTTCGCGTTGGCGGTCGACTGGAGCCGGACGTCGCGGATGTTGAGGTTGAGCTTCATGCCCTTGGCATCGCGGATGTTGTTGCCGGCCGTCTGCACCGAGATGTTGGTGTAGTGCTTCGTGGCCTGTTGCCACAGCATCAGCGGCGTCACGCCGAAGGACGCGGTGGCCTGGTCCTTGACCTCACACGCCACCGCCTGGGCGACCTTGGAGTTCGCCTCGTGGCGGACGTACAGCTCGCCCCCGATCAACGCGGCGAGCAGGAGCGCGAAAACGATGATCAGGATCAGCGCGATGGACAGCGGGTCGCGAAGGAGGCGTCGTTTCTTCTTCACCGGTGCCGGCTCTTGGTCGGGGGTGGCCAGCTTCTCCGTCGGGCCCGCGGGCGGGGCTCGATGAGCTACGTG